>NZ_JAOWHT010000030.1:0-253564 GCF_030332445.1 Citrobacter sp. Cpo126 | reverse complement strand
AGGCGATTCAGTTCCTGCGTACGCATATCCGTCAGTGACTGATGGCGCAGCACCAGTGCCCGTAACGCCCGTTCAACCGGATGCGGAGCTTCCCAGACTGCCGGGCGCTTCTGACGGCAAAACTCTGCCAGCATGCGGGCATCAACGGCATCGGTTTTGCTGCGCAGCCCCTCGCTCTGTGCGAAGGCTTTGCCGAGGGCAGGATTGATGATGGAGACGGTGAATCCGGCATCACTGAGATGGGCGGCCACGTCTTCCATATACGTACTGGTGGCTTCCATACAGATATGCGCCGGCGCCACGTTATGGCTGTTGAGCCAGTGGAGGAGTTCATTGTGGCCCTTCAGGGTGTTCGCAAATTTTTTACTGCGGTGACGGCCATCGGGACGCAGCACATCGACATCCAGCTTGGCTTTAGAGACGTCAATACCGATAAAATGAAGTTCCTGTTCCATAGTGAGACCAACCTTGTGAATGCGGATTACCGGGAAAACCGGTCCATGATACTGTCCGGTTTGTCACTTGTGGAGAACGGCAGTCCGCTGCATAAATCTACAATACAGGTTGTTAACCTAAGGCCGGATACGGCATGCGGACGGCATGGCAGGGAGAACTGGCCGGCCCTCTCTGCACAGAGAGGATAATACAAGGCCGGATAAGACGCAGCCGCCATCCGGCGAAGTTATGCCTGATGCGCTTCGCTTATCAGGCCTACGAAGCGGACACTTTTGTAGGCTGGGTACGCCATCCAATCACATGTTAAACAGCGCCGCGGTATTACGATACAGCGCGTCAGCGATCACGTCCGCAGGTTCCGGGCGCAGTTCGCATAAGACGTCGAAGACTCTGACTACCTGCTCCGGGCGGTTAGGCTGCCCCTGAAAGCCGTTGAGCGGCATATCCGGCGCGTCGGTTTCCAGCAACAGCGATTCCAGCGGCAGTTGCGCTATTACCTCGCGGGTTTTACTGGCGCGCGGATAGGTAATGGTGCCTCCCACGCCAATTTTGTATCCCAGTTGCACAAAGCGCTCTGCCTGCTGCACGCTCCCGGAAAAACCATGCACCACGCCAGTTCGCGGCAAAGCATGACGTTTCAAGTGCATCGCCAGCTTGTCATGGGTGCGCCGCGAATGCAGGATCACCGGCAATTCATACCGCTTCGCCAGCTTTAGCTGCGCTTCCAGCACCCGCTCTTGCTTATCGAATTGCGGATCGTCCCGATACAGATCCAATCCAATCTCGCCTACCGCCACCAGCTTTTGTGGGCGCTTATCCAGCTCCTGTTGCAACTGGTCCAGGCAGTCATCGCTATGTTGTTCAATAACAATGGGATGCAGACCAAGCGCGGCAAACAATGGAGGATAATTTTCCGCTAACGCCAGTACGCGGGGAAAATTCGCCGCCTGGGTGGCCGGAACGATAATGCTCTGTACACCAACCTCCGCCGCGCGCTGAATGCTGGCAGATTCATCGCCGGTAAACGGCGGGAAATCAAAGTGACAATGCGTATCGATAAAACGATAACTCACGCCAAATCCTCATTATCAAACGTTGTGTCGTTCGCCTGAGGCGCATCGGTCACCACTGGCACATGGGCATCGTTGGCCACCGGCGCGGGAGGAACTACCACCGGCCCCGGCACCACAATCTTCGGCGTCTGACGAGGCAGCGGCGCATTTTTCGCCAGCAGTTTGCCGACTGTCGCCAGAAAGTAACGACCGCACAGGCGTCCGGTTTTGTAATCTTCCCTCAGTGCCGGAATACGGCTGCCCAACGCCATGCTATGGAGTGGTTTTGGCGGATAGATCTCAAAAATACGCAGCTTGCCCGGCGGCTTCTCAATAAAACTCTGGATAGCACGATAGCTGGTCTCATGATGCTGCACCAGATTCAGAAACGGTTGCAGGCTACTTTCACCCAACCAGCGCTCCATACGTTTGAACCACTGCGGGGTGTAGTACATTTGCGAAGGCACAGTGCGAATCACTACCAACGTTTTTGCCCCCTGCTTCGCTGCCTCCTGCACAGGTATGGCATCACTAACTCCTCCATCCAGATAGTTCACGCCGTCCAATACAACCCCTGTGCGGTAGAACCCGGGAATCGCGCTGGAGGCTCGAATGAGGTCGAGCCAGTTTTGCCGGTTCGGCGAAAAATAGCCGGGCGTGTAATCATCGCCCCGACAGGCGCACATATAAAACGCTTTCCCTGCGGCAAACAGGCGCTCGGCGTTATCCATTGCCAGCGGCATCTGGGACGCAGTCGAATCCACCAGCCAGTCGAGATCGATTAAGTTTCCCCCGCGCACAAAGCGCACCGGGTCAAAAAATTCGCGTCGGGTGGTGTATCGCATAATAACTTTGCGACCGTAACCGGGCTGGTTACAGAGATAGGCTGAAAGGTTTTGCGCGCCAGCGGACGTCCCGTAGAAGAGCTCAAAAGGATTAAACTGCGCGCGCATGAATTCATCCAGTACGCCAGCGGTAAAGATACCTCTTTGTCCCCCACCCTCGCACACCAGCGCCACACTGCCTGGTTGAAACGGACGTAACGATAACGGCGCAATATTACCGAGCGTGACGGGTATTCTCTGCCCCACCTCTGCCTTCCTGTTGTTTTTGTAATAGAGCAACAAAGTAACGCAAATTGCCTGACGCTAAAACCGTAAAAGCCAGTCCAATGGACTGGCTTAGTAGCAAGATATCTTTACGGTTAATCCCCAAAATAATTCGAGTTACAGGAAGACGGCAAGTGCGTGAGTCCCGATGAGCTTACTCTGGTAAGTGATTCGGGTGAGCGCGCGCAGCCAACGCACCTGTAGCTTGAAGAATAAAGGGGATGGGCTAGGGTCGTTTACGCCCGGTAAACAGGCTGACCAAAAACAGAATGATCCCCACCACAAACACAATTTTCGCTGCGCCGGCTGCAGTACCCGCCAGTCCACCAAAACCGAGTGCGGCGGCAATTAACGCGATAACCAGAAATATGATGCCCCATCGAAACATATGCTTCTCCTTTACCATAGTTAATTTCACCGCTTGATATGAGCGCTCAGGCTGCCCATCGGCGATATTTTCAGTGTGGTGCACAACACGCCTCCCGACAAACGTCAGGAGGACGAATTAAGTCTAATTACTGAGTTTTGAGATCGTTTTTGACGCTTTTCACGCCATCAATCGCTTTGGCGATGCTCTCAGCACGATCGCTTTGAGCCTGTGAATCGACGGTGCCTGAAAGTTGCACTACGCCCTCGGTGGTCTCAACTTTCACCTTCCGGGAAGGGACGATATCATCGGCCAGCAGCTTGGCTTTTACCTCACTGGTGATTGCCGTATCGCCCGCATAGCCTTTAACGGAGGTTTCTTTACTATCACGCACGTGCAGTTTGTCGCTAACGGAGGTCACACCCTCAACGCCTTTCGCCACTTTCACCGCTTCTTCGGCCTGTGCCTGGCTTTCAACAAACCCGCTTAGTGTCACCACCTTTTGATCTGTTTTGACGGAAATATCGGTGCTCTTAATGCTTTCGTGGTCCACCAGCGCGGCTTTTACTTTCGCGGTGATGGTGCTGTCATCCATGAAATTACCGACTTTGTTCATAGAGCTATCGACTTTCTGCCCCGCACTTTCGACGCCGGATTGCGCTTTATCCATCGTGGCGTTTTCTGCATAAGCAGAACCCGTTGCAACAGCGGAGGTCAGCATCACGGCCAGCAGCGTTTTAGAAATCTTAAGTCCTGTCATTGTCATCGATGTATTCCTGTATGTTTTGCTAAAAGCTATGCTCTGCCGTTACACGGCCTGAACCAGCAACTAATCTTGTAAGTGGAATAAATATCAGCAATAGACGCTGCAACAGGCAGCCTAAAAAGCATTTAACGCCGATATTTATGTCATCACATTGTTAAATATAGTTCACGATTTCGTGATCGCAGTCAGAATTGATTAAAAAACAGGCAAACAAAAGAAAAACGCGAGGTTTTAAGAACATTCCGCAAGGGATTTAAAAGACAGGAAAAGTTGCAGGACACGGCGGATACCGTGCCCTGGAAGGTCGATTAGTGTTCGCGTGTTTTACGGAACTGAACGTCCGGGTAACGTTCCTGGGTGAGATTCAGGTTAACCATGGTTGGTGCGATATAGGTGAGGTTATCGCCGCCATCCAGCGCCAGCTGAATTTCGTTCTTACGCTTAAATTCTTCGAATTTCTTCACGTCAGAACATTCTACCCAGCGCGCAGTCGCCACGTTGACAGATTCATAAATCGCTTCAACGTTGTACTCGCTCTTCAGACGTGAAACCACCACGTCAAACTGCAGCACACCCACCGCGCCCACGATCAAATCGTTATTGGCGATCGGACGGAATACCTGCACAGCGCCCTCTTCTGACAGTTGAACCAGTCCTTTCAGCAGCTGTTTCTGCTTCAATGGATCCTTCAGGCGAATACGACGGAACAGCTCCGGTGCGAAGTTCGGAATACCGGTGAACTTCATCATTTCGCCCTGGGTAAAGGTATCACCGATCTGGATAGTGCCGTGGTTATGCAGACCGAGAATATCGCCCGGATACGCTTCTTCCACATGAGAACGGTCACCGGCCATAAAGGTGAGTGCGTCGGAGATCACCACGTCTTTACCAATGCGCACCTGGCGCATTTTCATGCCTTTCTCATACTTGCCGGATACCACACGCATGAACGCCACGCGGTCACGGTGTTTCGGGTCCATGTTGGCCTGAATTTTAAACACGAAACCGGTGAACTTCTCTTCTGAGGCTTCGACGACGCGGGTGTCGGTTTTACGCGGCATCGGCGCAGGCGCCCACTCCACTAAGCCGTCCAGCATATGGTCAACGCCGAAGTTACCCAGCGCGGTACCGAAGAAGACCGGGGTGATTTCGCCCGCGAGGAACAGCTCATGGTCGAACTCATTGGACGCGCCCTGCACCAGCTCCAGCTCGTCACGCAGCTGCTGCGCCAGGTCTTCACCCACGGCAGCATCAAGTTCCGGGTTGTTCAGACCTTTAACAACACGCACTTCCTGAATGGTGTGGCCTTTACCGGTCTGATACAGGTAAGTTTCATCTTTATAAAGGTGATAGACACCTTTGAACAACTTACCGCAGCCAATCGGCCAGGTGATTGGCGCACAGCCGATTTTCAGTTCGTTCTCGACTTCATCCAGCAGCTCCATCGGATCGCGGATGTCACGGTCGAGTTTGTTCATAAAGGTCAGGATCGGCGTATCGCGCAGACGGGTAACTTCCATCAGCTTACGGGTACGATCCTCGACGCCTTTTGCGGCATCGATAACCATCAGGCAGCAGTCCACCGCCGTCAGAGTACGATAGGTATCTTCGGAGAAGTCTTCGTGCCCCGGGGTGTCCAGCAGGTTCACCAGGCAGTCATGATACGGAAACTGCATCACAGAGGTGGTAATGGAGATACCACGCTGCTTTTCCATTTCCATCCAGTCAGATTTTGCATGCTGGCTGGAGCCACGGCCTTTTACCGTACCGGCGGTCTGAATGGCCTGTCCGAATAACAGTACCTTTTCAGTAATTGTCGTTTTACCGGCATCCGGGTGAGAAATAATGGCAAAAGTGCGGCGTTTGGCCACCTCTTGCAAATAAGGAGACAACGTCATAGTCAAATCTTCTTAGGTAAGCACGGCAACGGGCCGGGCAAGTTGAATACGAAAAATTGCGGCTATTTTACCCATCAACGGGGGGGAGGCAATCAGTGTTTACACAGGAGCTGCTCCAGTTCGCTTAATGACGCTACGGTCCAGGTCGGCTGAATGCCCGCTGGCTGCTCGCGGTGGTGCGTATTTAGCCAGCAGGTGGATAGCCCGGCGTTAATGCCGCCAAGAATATCGGACTCTGCGGTGTCACCCACCATCAGCACGCGAGAACGGTCAGGATTACCCGCCTGCTCCAGCGCATGGTCAAAAATACGGGGGTCGGGTTTTGCCACCCCAACCTGCTCAGAAATCACCAGCAGGTCGAAATAGTCGCGCAGCCCCGTCCGCTCAAGGCGGATTTGCTGCAACGCGGTAAAGCCGTTAGTAATGATGCCTATTTTCGTTTTATCACGAATCGCATTGAGCAGAGAAACCGCCCCCGGCAACGGTGAGCAGATCTCCGCCATCGCATTGATGAATGCGTCATTAAGCTGGCCCGGTTCAACCTTCAGGCGTTCGGCCCAGCTCTGAAAACGGGCATGCTGCAGTTGTAATGAGGTAATCGCGCCGTTTTGGTAATCCACCCACAGCGGTTTATTCACGGCCTGGTAGTCCTGAAAATCTTCAGCGGTAAAGGTAATGCTATAGTCGAGAAACATCCGCTGTAAGCCGGTAAACGAGTCAAACGTAAACAGCGTTTCGTCGGCATCAAAGAAAATACAGTCCCACTTCTTCATCATTACACCTTGTCTTACATGCTGATTGGCAACGCCATGATGATGGCGTCTTCGTGACCATCGGCCGTTGGATAGTAGTTGCGACGGATCGTCGCCTCGTTAAAGCCTAAGCTTTCGTACAGCGCGATAGCGGCCGCATTCGAGGCGCGCACTTCAAGCCACAGGGTCAAAATGCCACGCTTTTCCAGCTCATCGATCAGGTGCTCCAGCAGCTCACGCCCCAGGCCCCGGCGCTGAAAGTCAGGATCGACGGCGATATTGAACAACGTCGCTTCATCCAGTACGACCTGCGTAATTGCAAAGGCGGCCATCACGTCGTCAACCCTCAACTGAAAATTGAGGTAGCGATCGCCCTGGTTGCTGGCAAATGTTTTTTCACTCCACGGAAAAGCGTGGGCGCGTTTTTCAATCTGAAATGCTGCGGGTAAATCAGTCGGCTCGAGGGAAGAAATCGTGTTCATATGCGCAGATTTGTTGCCATAACGCGGCGCGTGCCGCTGGGTTTTCCCGTAATTCATTAAACGCAGGACTCTCGACCTGAGCGCCCTCCAGCAGCAGCGACTCTTCGGTTCCCAGCCGCCAGCTATTACAGCGACTGCCTTGCGGCAGCATGGCGACACGGTCAGGCGTCAGTTGTAAAACCTGATCCGGGCTAACGGTTAATGCACGTAAAATATCGCTGATCAACGGTTCGGTTAGCGCGGGTAACTGTGCAGCAACCATCACCAAACGGACATGCGCAGGAATGGAAATCGCGATCTCGCCCTGCAGTGCGCCAGGACGACGCAACGACCACTGCGTAATGCCCAGTTGCTGTAACTGCCAGTCTCGTCGGGATGTCATAGCGAAACACTCCTGTCTATCAGGGGCGCAAATATAGCAAATTTGTCGAATCCGTGCCATCAAACAACTATAATCCCCCGCTGTACAATTTAAGGAGCATTCCATGTCTGCTTTTACCCCGGCAAGTGAAGTCTTGCTGCGCCACAGTGATGATTTCGAACAAAGCCGTATTCTGTTTGCCGGTGATTTGCAGGATGACCTGCCTGCCCATTTTGAAAGCGCCGCAAGCCGTGCGCACACCCAGCAACTTCACCACTGGCAGGTGCTTAACCGCCAGATGGGCGACAACGTCCGCTTCAGCCTCGTCGCGCAGGCCGATGACGTTGCCGATAGCGATACGCTGATCTACTACTGGCCGAAGAATAAGCCGGAAGCCCAGTTCCAGTTGATGAACATTCTGTCGCTGTTACCGGTGGGCACCGATATTTTTGTTGTCGGTGAGAATCGCAGCGGTGTACGTAGCGCAGAGCAGATGCTGGCCGAATACGCACCGTTAAACAAAGTCGACAGCGCACGTCGCTGTGGCCTGTACCACGGTCGTCTGGAAAAACAGCCGGTCTTTGATGCAGAAAAATACTGGGATGAATACCAGACAGAAAATCTGACCATCAAAACGCTGCCGGGCGTCTTCAGCCGTGACGGTCTGGATGTTGGCAGCCAACTGCTGCTCTCCACGCTGACGCCGCACACCAAAGGCAAAGTGCTGGATGTCGGCTGTGGCGCAGGCGTTCTCTCCGTCGCCTTAGCCAGCCACTCGCCGAAAGTGCGCTTAACCCTGTGCGATGTTAGCGCAGCCGCCGTTGAAGCCAGCCGCGCAACGCTTGCAGCTAACGGCATTGAAGGTGACGTCATCGCCAGTAACGTCTTTTCTGACGTGACGGGTCGATTTGATATGATCATCTCCAACCCGCCGTTCCACGACGGAATGCAGACCAGCCTTGATGCCGCACAAACGCTGATTCGTGGCGCAGTGCGTCATCTCAACAGCGGTGGTGAACTGCGTATCGTGGCAAACGCCTTCCTGCCTTATCCGAAGGTTCTGGATGAAGTGTTTGGCTTCCATGAAGTTATCGCGCAGACCGGACGTTTCAAGGTCTATCGCACCGTGATGACGCGCCAGGCGAAAAAAGCCTAACTGCTCCAGGCCAGATAAGGCGTTTACGCCGCCATCCGGCGTGACACCGAGCAACGCCGGATGGCGCTATCGCTTATCCGGCCTACATAAAACGCCAAAAACCGAAGAAACGCCTTTTTTTTCGGCAATCACGTTAAGTTCGAAAATTAACTGTTGACGCCCTGCATAAAATCTCTAGAATTCGCCCCCGTGGTAACGATACTTTTTGAGTGTCGATGGTATGCGAAGGTGGCGGAATTGGTAGACGCGCTAGCTTCAGGTGTTAGTGTCCTTTCGGACGTGGGGGTTCAAGTCCCCCCCCTCGCACCATAATCCACGTTGATATTGCTCGCACTGGGCGAAGGTGGCGGAATTGGTAGACGCGCTAGCTTCAGGTGTTAGTGTCCTTAGGATGTGGGGGTTCGAGTCCCCCCCCTCGCACCAACGAGGCGATATCAAAAAAATAAGATGACTGTGCGAAGGTGGCGGAATTGGTAGACGCGCTAGCTTCAGGTGTTAGTGTCCTTAGGATGTGGGGGTTCGAGTCCCCCCCCTCGCACCAATTATCTTATTTCCCTCTCGATTTCCTTCTCTGTTTTGTTCATCCCTGATTCCAGTTCATCATTACCAAAACAATGCCACCAATCAGTGCCGCGCATGAAGGTAACAAAACAAAGTGCCGTAAACGTTTGTGGTACAGCATGAGCGAAGTCAGCAGTAATCCTAATACAATCATCACCTTCCATACGTAGACCGACAGGTCGCTATATGCCATCCCGGCAATCAGCATTCCCGGCAGCAGAACACCCCATCCACTGCCCAGCGTACGTTGCAACATGATTTCACCTATGACATTGATAATGATAACCAATATCATATGATAAAATTTCTCATTTGTCAGCCGTGAAGCACTATCAATTATATGAGTTTTACTTAACGATTGATGACATGAATAATCCAAGGTGATAAATTGCTCAGCGGTTAGCTCTTCAACTAAAAACAATAAAAACCTCTGCGAATGATACCCCGTTCGTTATTTGTTTTATTTACCAACACACCTTCGTACATTGCAGATAACTAACAATATTTACCTATGACAGTACAATCCTGGCGAACTCTGCGCACAAAAAAATACCAACTCTCTTTACGACTGTTTCTACTGCTCAACGCAGTCTCCGCGCTGTTTACGCTTTTTTTCCCACTGTTTGCGGTCAAAGCCTTATCAGTACCGGCGTTGCTGATGCTGGTGATGAGTACACTGCTGCTGGTATGGCATGGGAAATACGCGGATAAAAGAATTAATCTCCCTTTTATTTCAATCGTTTTTGGCTTGTTATGGGCGTTACATATATTCTTGAAATATAACGCTCTAGGTCAGAATGATTATTATTTCCTGTTAATAGCGCTGCTCAGCGTACTGTTTATTGGCTCTATCGCTTTTGCCAATAATATCATCGCGTTTACGCTCCACTCACTCCCCTCCGTCGCCGTTTGTTTATGGCTTAACGGCAGCGAACATGGTTTGCGGATTTTCTATTTTATGGCGCTGCCTATGGCCGGTATCGCCATCCAGCATGTGATACAAAAGCGCTACGATGGATTCGCTCAGCAACTGATGTACAAACTGCTGGAGGAAAGGGAAACCCTGAACGGGCTCAGCATGCTCGACCCGCTAACCGGTTTGTATAATCGCCGGGGGCTGCAACACCGGCTCGATACGCTGTTGGCTCTGAGTAATTCGAGGCACTTCGTTCTGCTGCTGGATATCGACCATTTCAAATCCTATAACGATCATTACGGACATATGATGGGCGACCAGGCGTTGATCCGTGTTTCTGCCGCCATCCGAGACTCCGTACGCTCCCGGGACGTGGTGGCGCGTTTTGGCGGTGAAGAATTTATGATTTTGCTGACTGCGGTCGATCCACAGCAGGCCCAGGCTGCCGCCGAACGTATCCGCCAGAAAGTGTACGACCTTAAAATCCCTCACATGTTTAATGAGAGCGTGGCAACCAACGTAACCGTCAGTATCGGCATTGCACCTCTGGTAGAACAGGATATTGATGCTGCTATCGCCAAAGCGGATAAAGCCCTTTACGAGGCCAAGAATCTTGGGCGTAACAATACCCTGGTCAGCGATGAGCTGCGGGTAAACTGCCCCTCTACCTGAGCTTTCTGTGCGCTGCCGCTCGGGATGGCGACAAAGATCTTGCCATCGCTCAATGTCAATTATAGGATTAGCAATCATTATCATTAAGATTAACATCCTTATATCGACATGGCTTATCGTTCCGCACCGATCGTTGAAGATGTCATCTGGCGTAGCCATCTCCCCTCAGAGATGCCCTCGCTGGCTGCTGCCGTACGCGCAACGATAGCCAAAACTCGCGAGCACCTGCTGGACTTCATTCGTCTTGACGAAACACCTGTGCCAGGTGCAATGACGCTGCATGAATGGACGCAACCGGCGACGCTTAGCTCACTGCTGGCCGTTTATTCAGACCATATCTATCGCAACCAACCCACGCTACCCCGCGAAAATAAGCCCCTGATTTCTCTTTGGGCGCAATGGTATATCGGCCTGATGATGCCTCCGTTAATGGTGGCCCTACTGACGCAAAAAGAGGCTATCGACGTCTCTCCTGAACATATGCGCGTAGAGTTTCACGAAACGGGCCGTGCGGCCTGCTTCTGGATCGACGTCCATCAGGATCACCAGGCAACAGCTCTGTCCCCTCAACAACGCATGGAAACGCTGATTCTCTCAGCGCTGACGCCGGTTGTGCAGGCGCTGGAAGCGACGGGCGAGATCAACGCGAAGCTTATCTGGAGCAACACCGGATATTTAATTCACTGGTATCTAACGGAAATGAAGCCGTTGCTAGGTGAGGAACTGCTGACCACGCTGCGCCAGACCTGCTTTTTTGAGAAACAACTCTCCTGCGGTCAGGATAACCCTCTGTGGCGAACCGTTGTTCCGCGTGAGGGGCTGTTAGTACGCAAAACCTGCTGCCAACGCTATCGCCTGCCTGACGTTCAGCAATGCGGAGACTGCACGCTGAAGTAAGCGAGGAGCCGTAGCCCCTCGCCAGATATTTATGCAACCTGCTGGTTTTCCTCTTCCATACGCTGCGCCTCTTCTTTTTCCTGCGCCAATAGCTGCTTTTCGTAGACCTTAAAGAACGGGAAGTAGATCACGGCCGACACCAGCGCCAACAGCACCACCAGAATAGCCGCACGATAATCCCAGCCTAATGCCCATGCAGCTCCAACCGGTGCCGGTGCGGTCCAGGGAACCACTGAAATGACCCGCCCAATTAAATCCAGTTTCATCGCCGCCCAGGCCAGTACCGCATTAACCATCGGGGCCAGCAGGAAGGGGATAAAAAACACCGGGTTCATGACAATCGGCGTACCAAAAATCACCGGTTCGTTAATATTAAAAATGCTGGGGACTACGCTCAGACGCCCAATCGAGCGTAGATGAGCCGAACGACTACGCAGATAGCAAATCACCAACCCCATTGTTGCACCTGACCCTCCGACCACAATAAAGAACGTCCAGAACGCTTCCATAAAGATATGCGGTAACGGCGCGCCCTGCGCCAGCGCCGACTGGTTCATCCCAAGATTAGTTAGCCAGAACATTTGCAGCATTCCCGACACAATTGCCGCGCCGTGAATACCCGCAAACCACAATAGATGTCCAATCAATACCGCCAGAAGTATCGCCGGGAGAGAATCTGCAGCCGACACCAATGGTTTAAAAATGGCCATAATGGCCTGCGGGATCAGCATGTCAAACTGCGACTGTATCACCAGACTCAGCGGGTACAGCGTCAGTACTACCACCAGCACCGGGATCAGCAGATCGAAAGAGTTTTTGATCATCGGCGGCACCTGATCGGGTAAACGGATGCCGATGTTGTGCGCCTTCAGGAAGCGCATCATTTCAACACAGTAAATGGCCACCAGGATGGCGGTGAAAATCCCCGTTCCTCCCAGGCTATCAACCGGCATTGTGCCTTTGGTTTTTGGCGCGGCAATCAGCAAAAAAGCCATGATTGATAGCATCGCACACATAAACGGATCTAACTGATGCGACTTCACATAGTGCTTGCCCAGGTTATAAGCAATAGCCGCACATATGTAGACCGACATAATCCCCATCGTCATATCAAACGGTGTGAGGATTTGGCCTTCAAACTGTTTTGCCAGATCCAGCCACGCGCGAGCAAATCCCCAAGTGGTATCCGGAGAAAAAGGCGGGTAGGCAAAAACCAGCAGAAAAGAGCCTACAATCATAAAAGGCATCGCCGAAATAAAACCGTCGCGAATGGCCATTACATGTCGTTGTGAAGAGATGCGCCCGGCAACAGGGCTGACGTAATTTTCAACAAAGCGGAAAATCACGTTAAACACAGCATGGTTAGTAGACATAGCCGTTCTCCCGTTGTGCAAAACCCTGCAACCGTGCTGGCATCAACACCGCCACCACGTAAAGCCCATTACCACTTTTCGCAACCGTGCCGGGAGGAACACCAGCGCTACCGCTTTTCGAGTTAAGTTTCATAGATGGCTCTTATTATGTGATACAGAGGAAGTGACAACTTCAGTATTAATCGTCATTTCAGCATTCTGCAACCGGTTACTGTAACCGGTTTCTTTGATTGTGAAGACGATCGAAAAACTGCTAATGTTGCTATGTTGTTACAATAAAATATTTACAGTGTGGTTGCCCCTATGACAAATTACATCCTGCAGTTTTCTGCTGTGCAGGGCTATCTGTAAGCGATAGGGAGAGAAGAATGAGTTTGCAATCAGTACGCCAATTCCTGGCGCAACATGCACCAGATATCGAGATAATCGAATTAAACCAGAGCACAGCAACCGTTGATCTGGCAGCAAAAGCCCATAACGTTGAACCTGGCCAAATAGCGAAAACACTTTCGCTAAAGGTGAAGAACGATATCATCCTGGTCGTGGCAAAAGGCGATGCCCGACTGGATAATAAAAAGCTTAAGAGTACGTTCGGTGCCAAAGCCCGAATGTTAAGTAGTGATGAGGTCGTGAACGCGACGGGGCACCCCGTTGGCGGCGTTTGCCCCTTCGGATTAGAAACACCGATATCAGTGTACTGTGATGTTTCTCTGAAACACTACGCTGAAGTGCTGCCTGCCGCAGGTGCCATCCACAGCGCGGTTCGCATCACGCCTGAAAGGATGGTTGAACTGACTTCTGCCACCTGGGTTGACGTGTGTCAGTAATGTTTCACGCGCTAAACCGGCTGCCAAGCCCGGCAAGAAACACGTCAACGTTGCCCGTCACGAAACCGCCTGCATAAAAGGCGCTGGCTCGCCGGCACGCAGATACAACAGGATGTCGGCGGCATCCAATAACCCGGCATCCGAGCTGACCCCCAGTTTGGACATCACATTAAATTTGTGTGCCCGAATGGTTTTGATGTTCCGTTCAAGCTGAACAGCAATCTGTGGCATCGAATAACCATTCGACATAAAGCGCAGTATTTCTCGTTCTGTCGGGCTGAGCATACGGCTTTGATTAATATACCAATGGTTTTTCGTGCCTTCGGTTCCCCGGCCAGGGCTGCTTAACGCCGTAAATAACGCGTCCTGCAACACCGTTAACGAAGAAGCTTTACTCACAACGCCATCTAACGGCAAGGGGGACAGGGAACCAATTAAACGCGCTTCAGCGTCATCATCGGCAATCACCACACGGCGAATCCGCGGATAATTTATCGCCAGCTCCGTTAAATAGGTCAACCCTGCTCTTCGATCGGTTCTGATTGCAGAGAGGGAAAAAATAACTGCCGAAAACGACATCTTTAACATTGCCTGGCTAAAAGCGGGCTGGTTTGAAAAGAGATGAAGTTTATATTGGTCATCCGGCATGGTATTAAATAAACTCTTAATACCCACGCTGCTCATCGTGCACTTTTCTACCAGTGCAACGTTTCTTTTGATGATTCTGCTTTCCATTCTGTGGTTTCTCCATAAACTGAAGGTAAATTAAGTTCTCGCGATCCTTGAGAACTATTTATCCAGGCATACATTTCTGCATTGCTATTTATCGACAAGCGACGCATAGCGCTATTCTTTTGGGCACTGATTGTTTTATTGCTTTTTTTCAGCAACGCCGCAATCTGGTTAATCCCCCATCCTTTCCCAAGGAGGCGCAATACTTTTCTTTCAGAGAGAGTGAGAACGATAGATCGTGCGCTATGGTCTAACAATTGCGGCATAGCAGGCGGAGAGAGCAGCGCCTTGCTTATCCTCTCTGCTCGTGTATTTCCCGCGTGAATGACATTCACTAAACTTTCAATCGGCTCGGCGTCAGAGAGCAGCGAGCTGACAGGACACATCAGTAGTTCAACCGCCAGAGGATAAAAGATACGAGATACGAGAAATACCCAGTGAATATCACGGTATTGAGATAATAAAGAATAATATTGTTCGCAAACTGCACGTGGATGATTGCAGTCTCCGGTTAAATCAGCAATTACCAAATCAGCACACCGTAGCTGTAATAACGTCAGTTCTTCAACAGAACGACAGTAGGTAAGTTCGTAATCGGAGAACTTTCCCTGCATTATACCTTTAAGCCCAGTTTGTATAATCGGTGATTTACTAATAATAATTGCGTTTTTGCAGCGTCCTGGCAACATATCCCCTCCACACTCACCAGTCCGCAATCGTACTTAATTAAATTCTCCCGGGTGGATTAATAATCTTAACTCACAGGAAAATACTCCGAACAATAAGCGGGGTGAATTGTTATCCTTGGTATTTATTTCAAAAAGTATTGACGGCACCATCCAAATAGTGCCAAATTCTAAGCTATTATTGCACAATTACGTATAAATACATTATCTGTACAATTATAATAACTACAATAGATCGTTAGCATGGCTTACGTATTTGCCATCCGGGAAAATAACGCTACATTTCAATCATGTCTCCCCCCTCGTAACTTAGCGAACGGGAGCGTTAAGATGCCACAACCGTATCACCTGTGTCTTTTTTCGACACAAAGATTGATCTTAGCCAGAGCCAGCGGGCTCACGCTTCATGATAAAAAGAAGACATTCGTCACTCAAAGAGATCCTTTTCAGTCAGAGCGAGCCATGCAAACAGAGCAGTCGTCACAGCGAACGGTTACACGGTTATGTATTCAATGCGGACTTTTTTTACTTCAGCATGGGGCAGAAAGCGCTCTGGTTGACGAGTTATCCACCCGCCTCGGGCTGGCACTTGGCATGGATAGCGTAGAAAGCGCCATCTCCTCTAACGCTATCGTCCTGACCACTATTAAAGACGGGCAATGCCTGACATCAACGCGAAAAAATCAGGATCGCGGCATTAATATGCACGTCGTGACGGAAGTGCAGCACATTGTCATTTTGGCGGAACATAAACTGCTGGATATTAAAGGGGTAGAGAAACGCTTTAGCCAGATTAAGCCGCTACGCTATCCAAGATGGCTGGTCGCCTTCATGGTCGGCTTGTCCTGCGCCTGCTTTTGTAAGCTCAATAACGGCGGATGGGATGGTGCGGTGATCACCTTTTTCGCCAGCATGGTGGCAATGTATATCCGCCAGATTCTGGCGTCCCGGCATTTGCACCCGCAAATTAACTTTTGCATCACCGCGTTTGTGGCGACAACGATTTCTGGTCTGCTGCTGACGCTACCGACGTTTAACCACACCCCGACCATCGCCATGGCCGCCAGCGTGCTGCTGCTGGTTCCGGGCTTTCCGCTGATCAACTCCGTCGCGGATATGTTTAAGGGACACATTAATACCGGGCTCGCCCGCTGGGCGATTGCCAGTTTGCTTACACTGGCGACCTGCATTGGCGTAGTCATGTCGATGACCTTATGGGGGCTGCGCGGATGGGCGTGATCGATTTCATATTGGCGTTAATGCAGGACATGATCCTGTCGGCGATCCCGGCGGTAGGCTTTGCCATGGTATTTAATGTCCCTCATCGGGCGCTCCCCTGGTGTGCGTTACTCGGCGCGCTCGGCCACGGTTCGCGAATGGTAATGATGAGCGCAGGGTTTAATATCGAATGGTCGACCTTTATGGCATCGTTGCTGGTCGGCTGCATTGGGATCCAGTGGTCGCGTTGGTATCTGGCACATCCGAAAGTCTTTACCGTTGCGGCAGTGATCCCGATGTTCCCTGGGATCTCCGCCTACACCGCCATGATCTCGGCGGTAAAAATCGGTCATTTTGGCTACAGCGAAGCGCTGATGATCACCCTGCTGACCAATTTCCTGAAAGCCTCATCGATCGTCGGCGCGCTCTCCATCGGACTATCCGTGCCAGGGTTATGGCTGTATCGCAAACGCCCGCGCGTTTGACGGTGCACTTTCTTTAATGCCCTGCAGAGAGGGGAATCTCCCCCTCATCTGCTGCTCTCCTTCTTCTCTGTGTTACTATAAAAGCAGTCCCCTTCTCGGTTGTTGTTCAGTATTGAGAAACATTATGCCCTGCAAAATTTTGACGCCAGACGTCACTAGCATTGACGCCTTACTACACGATCACCACGCCGTGCTGGCCAAGTCTGCGGGTGGCGCCGTAGCCGTATTCGCTAACAATGCGCCAGCGTTTTACGCGGTGACGCCTGCGAGACTGGCTGAGCTGTTGGCGCTTGAGGAGAAACTGTCACGCCCGGGAAGCGATGTGACATTAGATGATCAATTTTATGAAGAGCCGCAAGCCGCTCCCGTTGCCGTACCAATGGGGAAATTTGCGATGTACGCTGCCTGGCAGCCTGATGCCGATTTTCAGCGTCAGGCTGCTTTATGGGGCGTAGCGTTGAGAGAGCCGGTTACTGCTGAAGAGCTGGCCTCATTTGTTGCCTACTGGCAGGCTGAAGGAAAAGTCTTTCACCATATTCAGTGGCAGCAAAAACTGGCGCGCAGCATTCAGATTGGAAGGGCCAGCAATGGCGGAATGCCAAAGCGCGATGTGAACAGCGTCAGTGAACCTGACAGCCACATTCCACCGGGTTTTAGAGGATAACGATGAAAAACGTTGGCGACCTGATGAAACGTCTGCAAAAAATGATGCCACCTAATGTCGAGCCCGCCTTTAAAACGGGCGAAGAACTGCTGGCATGGCAAAAAGAGCAAGGTGAAATTCGTGCCGCAGCGCTGGCCCGCGAAAACCGGGCTATGAAAATGCAGCGCACATTCAACCGTTCCGGTATCCGTCCGCTGCATCAGAACTGTTCGTTCGAAAACTATCGGGTAGAGTGCGAAGGTCAGATGAACGCCCTGAGCAAAGCCCGCCAGTATGTTGAAGAGTTTGACGGCAACATCGCCAGCTTTATCTTCTCCGGCAAACCCGGCACCGGCAAAAACCATTTAGCCGCCGCCATCTGCAACGAACTGCTGCTGCGCGGCAAGTCGGTGTTGATCATTACCGTGGCCGATATCATGTCGGCGATGAAAGAAACGTTCAGTAATCGTGAAACCAGCGAAGAACAGCTGCTCAACGATCTGAGCAATGTGGATCTGCTGGTGATCGACGAGATCGGCATGCAGACCGAATCCCGCTATGAAAAAGTGATCATTAATCAGATTGTCGATCGCCGTTCGTCCTCAAAACGTCCGACCGGTATGTTAACTAACAGCAATATGGATGAAATGAACAAGCTGCTGGGTGAGCGCGTGATGGATCGTATGCGCCTTGGCAACAGTCTGTGGGTCATTTTTAACTGGGAAAGCTACCGTAGTCGGGTAACCGGTAAAGAGTATTAACGTATTAGGACCACTCCTAAGACTGCCAGCGCTATACTGCGCTGAAAAGGCATAACACGAGTTGCATATAATGATGAAAACTACCAAACGTCTGCTGTGCTGTGCGCTTGCCGCCAGCACGCTCATCTCCACCAGCGTTTTCGCCGCCTCCTGGCAGGATTCGCTCTCCAGCGCGGCCAGTGAGCTGAGCAAACAAAGCTCCGGCTCGCAAAGCAGCTCGTCGCTCTCTTCCCTGACCAGCCTGCTGAACGGCAGCAATCAGTCTTTGACCTCCAGCAGCATGAATAACGTCGCCGGGATCCTGGAATACTGCGCTAAACAGAAACTGGCCTCGGTCACCGACGCGCAAAACGTCAAAAACCAGGTGCTGGATAAACTGGGACTCAGCGCGCCAGAGCAGAAACAAGATACCAACTATATGGACGGTATTCAGGGTCTGCTCAACGCCAAAGATGGTCAACAGCTGAACCTGAGCACGATCGGTAACAGCTCACTGGCACAGCAGGTAAAAACCAAGGCTTGCGATCTGGTGTTAAAACAGGGCATGAACTTCATTTCCTGACGCACGACATGCCGCGTATAACCTGCGCGGCATCTATTTATTTTCGACAATACATTCACATTCCAAATAAACAGTATTTCTCCACAAAAACGCGCATATCTAAACCAATTCTGAATAACAACGTAATTTAATGTCACTACAATTGCAGCAATGTAACAACGCTATTACATTGTTCTCTCACCAAATGATTAGCCTGCCAGGCAATTGCCCGGTTTACTGAGGATCGACCGTTGTCAGAATTAATCTCCATCACTCTGTTTCTCGCTTCAGTGCTGATTTATGCCTGGAAAGCGGGTCGCAACACCTGGTGGTTTGCCGCCACGTTAACGGTGCTGGGGATTTTTATTGTCTTGAATATCACGCTTTATGCCAGTGACTATTTCACCGGCGACGGGATCAATGACGCGGTTCTCTATACGCTGACCAACAGCCTGACCGGCGCAGGCATCGGCAAATATATCCTGCCGGGCGTTGGGATCGCGCTGGCGCTGACTACCGTTTTTGTCGCTCTCGGCTGGATCCTACGCCGCCGTCGCCATCATCCACATCATGTGGGTTACAGTCTGCTGGCCCTGCTGCTGGCGCTGGCCTCCGTTGACGCCAGCCCGGCGTTTCACCAGATAACCGAACTGGTGAAGTCGCAGTCACGCGATGGCGACCCGGATTTCCCGACGTATTATAAAGAGCCATCGAAAACCATTCCCAATCCGAAGCTGAACCTGGTGTATATCTACGGTGAGAGCCTCGAACGCACCTATTTTAATAACGACGCGTTCCCGGATCTGACCCCGGAACTCGGCGCGTTGAAAAACGAAGGTCTGGATTTCAGCAATACCATGCAGCTGCCGGGTACGGATTACACCATCGCGGGCATGGTCGCCTCCCAGTGCGGTATTCCGCTGTTTGCGCCGTTTGAAGGCAACGCCTCTGCGTCGGTTTCAAGTTTCTTCCCTAACAATATTTGTCTGGGCGATATCCTGAAAAACTCCGGCTATCAGAACTACTTTGTGCAGGGTGCCAACCTGCGCTTTGCTGGCAAAGACGTGTTCCTGAAATCTCACGGCTTTGACCATCTGTATGGTGCGGAAGAGTTAAAAAGCGTGGTGGCGGACCCGACCTATCGTAACGACTGGGGCTTCTACGACGATACCGTGCTGGACGAAGCGTGGAAAAAATTCGAAGAGCTTTCGCGCTCGGGCCAGCGTTTTTCACTGTTTACCCTGACCGTGGATACCCATCATCCGGATGGATTTATCTCCCGTAGCTGCAACCGTAAACGTTATGACATCGACGGGAAGGCCAACCAATCGTTCAGCGCGGTCAGCTGCAGCCAGGAAAACATTGCCGAATTTATCAATAAAATCAAAGCATCGCCGTGGTTTAAAGATACCGTTATCGTGGTGTCTTCCGATCATCTGGCGATGAACAACACCGCATGGAAGTATCTGAACAAGCAGGACCGCAACAACCTGTTCTTCGTACTGCGCGGCGATCAACCGCAACAGGACACGCTGGCGGTAAAGCGTAACACGATGGATAACGGCGCAACGGTACTGGATATTCTCGGCGGCGATAACTTTATCGGCCTTGGCCGCAGCAGCTTGTCGAGCGAATCCGTCTCGGAAGTGTTCCTGAACATCAAAGAAAAAATGCTGGCGTGGAAGCCCGATATCATTCGCCTGTGGAATTTCCCGAAAGAGATGAAAGAGTTCACCGTCGACCAGGACAAAAATATGATCTCTTTCTCCGGCAGTCATTTCCGCCTGCCGCTGCTGCTGCGCGTATCGGACAAACGCGTCGAGCCGCTGCCGGAAAGCGAATACTCTGCCCCGCTGCGCTTCCAGCTGGCAGATTTCGCCCCACGCGATAACTTCGTCTGGGTCGATCGCTGCTACAAAATGGCGCAACTGTGGGCGCCGGAGCTGGCACTCTCTACCGATTGGTGCGTATCACAGGGGCAACTGGGCGGACAGCAAATCGTACAGCACGTCGATAAAGCCAAGTGGAAAAGTAAAACCGTATTTAAAGACACGGTGATCGACATGGAGCGCTATAAAGGTAACGTCGATACGCTGAAAATTGTCGATAATGACATTCGCTACAAAGCAGATAGCTTCGTTTTCAACGTGGCGGGCGCGCCGGAAGAGGTCAAACAGTTTAGCGGCATTTCACGCCCCGAATCCTGGGGACGCTGGTCCAATGCGCAGCTCAGCGAAGAAGTAACGATTGAGTACAAAGCCCCGCTACCGAAGAAATTCGATCTGGTCATTACCGCGAAAGCCTTCGGTGACAATGCCAATCGCCCGATCCCCGTGCGCGTTGGCAACGAGGAGCAGACGCTGGTGTTAGGCCATGACGTCAGCACCACCACCTTACATTTTGATAACCCGGCGGATGCCGATACGCTGGTAATTGTTCCACCCGATCCGGTCGCCACCAACGAGGGCAATATTCTCGGTCACTCACCGCGTAAGCTGGGGATCGGGATGGTTGAAATCAAAGTCGTGGCTCAGGGTTCGTAACATGAAAGGCCTGATAGCGCTTTGCCTATCAGGCCTATCGTAAACCGAATGTATTGTCTGAAAAAAAACAGCGCCCAACACCACACCGGGCGCTGCATGGCAACCTTATTCCAGACCGTTCACCGCCTGGCGCATACCCTGCACCAGAATCATCTCCAGATTGGCCGTCACCTGCCCGGCAAGCCCAGGTAACAACGTCAAATCCTCTCCCCAGTGTGCCGCATCGCCAAGCACGGCATCCACCAGTTCACGCAACGTTAAATCGTTGCCAACTCGCGGCCACAGGCTGGCATACAGGCTTACCCACTGCTCATCATCCTGTATCGGATAGCGTTCCCCGTCGCGCTCTGCACGATAAAACGCCAGCAGCGCAGCGAGGGCAAACGTTAACCGCACGGGCCAGCGCCCATTGTGCTGACCCGCCAGCAGCTGCGGCAAAATTCGGGTGCGGAATTTGGTCATCCCGTTAAGCGCAATGGAAAGCAACTGGTGGCGAATGTAGGGGTTCTGAAAACGCCCGCTCACCGCATCGGCAAATTCACGCAATTCGTCCGCCGGGAGATCCAACACCGGAATAATCTCCTCACTAATCGCCCGCTCGACAAAGCGGCGGACATCAGCATCCTGCATCGCCTCGCCAACGGTCTCCAGCCCGCACAGCCACGCGACCGGCACCAGAGCCGTATGCGCACCATTGAGGATAGCGACCTTGCGCTCTTTGTACGGTTTGATATCGCTCACCACACGGATATTCAGCGGACACTGCGCCAGCTTCAGCTCCTCTGCCAGCCACTGCGGCCCCTGGATCACAAACAGGTAAAAATGCTCCGCGGTATCGAGAAACGCATCGTGATAGCCAAGCGTAGCCTCCAGCGTAGCGGCTTCTTCGCGCGGGTAGCCGGTGACAATGCGGTCGACCAGCGTGGAACAAAACGTGTTTGCCGTCTCCACCCAGTCGGCAAATGCCGGAGGAAGCTGCCACTCCTGCGCATACCGCAACACCAGCGTTTTGAGCGCCTCACCGTTATAGTCGATAAGCTCGCACGGGATAATTACCCAGCCCTTATCCACCGCGCCCGCAAAGTGGTTAAAACGCTCCAGCAACAGGCGTGTCAGCTTGGCCGGAAAACTCACCGGCGGCTCATCATCCACACGGTCAGCTGCGTGATAGCTAATTCCGGCTTCGGTGGTATTCGAAAACACAAAACGGATGTCCGCATTGTGCGCCAGCGCCAGATACGCCGCGAAATCCTGATACGGGTTGATTTCGTTATTCACCGAACGGATAAGCCGTGCCTCACTCACTGCCTCACCCTGCTCGTTTAGCCCGCGAATAAGCGTGGTATACAGCCCGTCCTGGGTATTCAGCGACGGCGGAAAATCGGTATTGATCGGGCGAACGATGGTCACGCCAGCGTTCAGATCGGTTTGCTCGTTGAGGATATCCAGTTGCCAGTCAACAAACGCCCGCAGGAAGTTACCTTCACCAAACTGGATCACGCGCGTTGGGTAGCTGGCCCCCGGAAAATCACGTCGATTCAATGTCTTCATCGCATTTCCCCTCTCAGAACGTGATCACGCCTTTAATCAGTTCACGATTGTTAATCACATCCCGTTCGTAGATTTCTGCCAGTGTGGCAAACGCGTAACGGTGCGTGAGCATCATGTCGGCGGTAAGTTTGCCTTCCGACATCAAACGGCCCACTTTGGCGAAATCTTCCGGCGTGGCGTTGCGACTGCCCATCATGGTGGTCTCTTTCTTGTGGAACTCAGGGTCAGAGAACTGTAAATCGCCTTTGAACAGCCCAACGAAAACGATGCTGCCGCCATGACGAATCAGATTCACCGTGTTGTTCATCGCATGCTGACTCCCCGTGGCATCAATAACCTTTTGCGCCAACGAACCGCCAAACTGGTCACGCAACTGCGTATCAAAATCTTCAGCGGATGGGTCGATAACCGGGAGTCCCAACCGGGAAGACACGTGCTCCCGGCGTGCTGGACTGGTATCGGCAACCACCACCTGTGCGCCATCGGCTTTGGCAATCGCTGCCGCCCCCAGACCAATCGGACCCGCGCCGACCACCAGCACCTGCTCACCAGGAGCCACCGCCGCCCGGCGTACCGCATGCGCGCTGATGGCGTAAGGCTCAATCAGCGCCGCCGCCTGCGGGTCAATCCCCTGCGCGTCCAACAGGTTGGTCACCGGAACGGACAGATATTCACTGAAACCGCCATCCTGGTGCACGCCAATCACTGAAATCTTCTCGCAGCAGTTGGTGCGCCCGCTCAGGCATGCCGGACACTGCTGGCAGGCCACGTAAGGAATAACCGCCACCTGCTGACCATTTTTCAGATTCTGTATATTCTTACCCAGACCGACAATTTCCCCACATATTTCATGCCCTAATACACGCGGGTAGCTGAAAAAAGGTTGATTGCCACCCCAGGCATGAATATCAGTACCACAAATTCCTACCGACTTAATTTTAATTAATGCTTCACCCTCACCCGGAATAGGTATTTCGCGCTCTTTCCAGACTAATTTTTTAGGTTCCTGGCAAATCAACGTATTCATCGTAGACATGATTCTGCTCTCCTGTTTTTTTGTTGCCTCAGATATCAACGAAAATAAAAAGGACGGAGAAAGCAGAAACACAATCTGTGAATTCCAGCGCATAAAAATGTTTTAAATCGGGTTTTAATAGATAAAAAGGAGAAGCCATGAGCCGTTCGCAGAACTTACGCCACAATGTGATTAACCAGATAATCGATGATATGGCGCGTGGTCATATCCCTTCCCCACTCCCCTCACAAAGCGCACTGGCGGAGATGTACAACATCAGCCGCACCACCGTGCGCCATATGCTGAGCCACTTAGGCGAGTGCGGCGTGCTGACCCAGGTCGGCAGCCACTATGTCATCGTGCGAAAACCCGACCATGACGACGGTTTTGCCTGCACCACTGCCTCCATGACCGAGCAAAACCGGATTTTTGAGCAGGCGTTTTTCACCATGATCAACCAGCGACAGCTGCGTGCAGGCGAGAGCTTCTCCGAACTGCAGCTTGCCAGAGCCGCAGGCGTCAGCCCGGTGGTAGTGCGGGAATATCTTTTAAAATTCGAGCGTTACAACCTGATTAAAAACGAAAAACGCGGTCAGTGGAGCATGAAGCAATTCGATCAGGCCTATGCTGAACAGCTGTTTGAACTCAGAGAGATGCTGGAAACGCATTCTCTGCAGCATTTCCTCAATCTGCCCGATGATGACCCGCGTTGGTTGCAGGCTAAAACGCTGCTGGAGCGCCATCGGATCCTGCGCGACAGCATTGGCAGCAGCTTTCGCATGTTCTCGCAGTTAGATCGTGAGTTCCATGCTTTGCTACTCTCTGCTGCCGATAATGTATTTTTTAATCAATCACTTGAAATCATCTCCGTGATTTTCCACTTCCACTATCAGTGGGATGAGAGCGACCTCAAGCAGCGTAACATCATTGCCATTGATGAGCATATGACCATCCTCAGCGCGCTGATCTGTCGCAGCGACCTGGATGCCACCCTGGCGCTCTGTAACCATTTGAATTCAGCCAAACAATCGATGATTCGCTCCATCAACCAGGGTTGTAACGTCGCTCATTAAGTACCGATAAAAAACAGCAAATCATTACCGGGAGCACGATTTTATAAAAATAAAAACGCCTGAAAAATACCTCTTGCCTATGCTCACGCTAAGTCGACTGCATTAAAAACTTTTGTGAGCGGTGATGAGCAAATTGATTCATCACTGGTATTTTTTCAATACTGCACAGTCCTGCTGTGTGAAAAATAAATTATTGAGGTTCAGGAGTCCGGCGTGGAAAAAAATAATATTACCCTCGACCCAAGTTCTTCGTTTGGCACGTCGTCATCTGCGGATATTAATGTTCCGCCTGAGGGCATGGTGCAACGCAGTAGCCGAATTAAACGTATCCAGACCACAGCAATGATTTTATTATTTTTTGCTGCGGTGATTAATTACCTCGACCGCAGCTCACTGTCTGTCGCCAACTTAACGATTCGTGAAGAACTGGGGCTGAGCGCCACGCAAATCGGCGTGCTGCTGTCGGTATTCTCTCTCGCTTACGGTATTGCGCAACTGCCCTGCGGTCCGCTGCTGGATCGCAAAGGTCCGCGCATTATGCTGGGATTGGGGATGTTCTTCTGGTCGCTGTTTCAGGCGATGTCCGGCATGGTGCACAGCTTCACCCAGTTTGTGTTGGTGCGTATCGGGATGGGGATCGGCGAAGCGCCAATGAACCCGTGCGGCGTAAAGGTCATCAACGACTGGTTTAACATCAAAGAGCGCGGCCGCCCGATGGGATTATTCAACGCCGCCTCCACCATCGGGGTTGCCATTAGCCCGCCGATTCTGGCTGCCATGATGCTGGTAATGGGCTGGCGCTGGATGTTCATCACCATTGGCGTGCTGGGTATTTTCCTCGCCATCGGCTGGTACATGCTGTATCGCAACCGCGAGCAAATTGAGCTGAGCGCCACGGAACAAGCGTACCTGAACGCCGGTAGCGTCAATGCCCGCCGCGATCCGCTGAGCTTTGCCGAATGGCGCAGCCTGTTCCGCAACCGTACCATGTGGGGCATGATGCTGGGCTTTAGCGGCATCAACTATACCGCATGGCTATACCTGGCCTGGCTGCCGGGCTACCTGCAAACCTCCTACAACCTGGATTTAAAAAGCACCGGATTAATGGCGGCGATCCCGTTCTTGTTTGGCGCAGCCGGCATGCTGATTAACGGTTTTGTCACCGACTGGCTGGTGAAAGGCGGTATGGCGCCGATCAAGAGCCGTAAGATTTGTATTATCGCCGGGATGTTCTGCTCCGCAGCCTTCACCTTCGTCGTGCCGCAGGCCACAACGTCAATGGCCGCCGTGTTACTGATCGGTATGGCGCTGTTCTGTATCCACTTCGCAGGTACCTCGTGCTGGGGTCTGATCCACGTCGCCGTCGCCTCACGTATGACAGCTTCCGTGGGCAGTATCCAGAACTTTGCCAGCTTTATCTGCGCGTCGTTCGCACCGATCGTCACCGGTTTTATTGTTGATACCACCAACTCTTTCCGCCTGGCGTTGATCATCTGCGGCTGCGTCACCATGGTGGGTGCCCTCGCCTACATCTTCCTGGTTCGCCAACCCATCAGCGATCCGCGTAAAGATTAATCCTCCAGATGCCCGATAACACCGCGTTTATCGGGCATGTTATGCTCCTCGTATGAACATCACCTTGCGCGCTACTACTCTGGCAGACACTGCCGCTCTTCCCGCCATCGAACGATCTGCGGGGCAACGTTTTTTACGCATCCCCGAACTGGCGTGGATTGCTGAAGACCAGATGTTATCCGCTGCTCAGCATCAGGCTTTTGCCGCCGCTGGCATGAGCTGGCTGGCGCAGGTCGATGCGCTTCCGGTCGGTTTTTTGGTTGCCGAAACGCTGGGGTCATCGCTGTTTATTGCTGAACTGTCGCTGCATCTGGAGTGGCAGGGAAAAGGAATTGGCCGCAGATTGATTGAGTATGTTGCCGAACACGCGCGCAAGAAAGGTTACACGTCGCTCACGCTGACCACCTTCCGCGATGTGCCGTGGAATGCGCCATGGTACGCGCGACTGGGATTTGAAATGCTGGCTGACGAGACGCTGCCTGCAAAGTTGCGCCAGAAAAGAGAAGAGGAAGCGGCGCATGGACTGGCATTTGAATCGCGCTGCGCCATGCACCTGATGTTGCGCTAATTGCCCGATGGCGGCTACGCCTTATCGGGCCTACGTAACATTTCCGGTAAGCCGATAAGCGGCAGCACCATTCGGCAACCACGTATCTTTCCCGTAGGCCGGATAAGCGGCAGCGCCATCCGGCAACCACGTATCTTTCCCCGTAGGCCGGATAAGCGACGGCGCCATCCGGCAACCACGTAACTTTCCCGTAGGCCGGATAAGCGGCAGCACCATCCGGCAACCACGTATCTTTCCCCGTAGGCCGGATAAGCGACAGCGCCATCCGGCATCACAGGCTTAGAACGTTTCCCAGTTGTCCCCGGCATCCGTTACCGCGGCTTTGCGCGGCTGGACCGTTGAAACCGGTTTAGCGGCCGCAACGTCACGCGCGCGCTGTTGGTCATGCTGGATACGGAACACGGCAACGGCCTGAGTCAGGCGGCTGGCCTGCTCTTCCAGCGCCGCAGCGGCGGCGGCGGATTCTTCCACCAGCGATGCGTTCTGCTGCGTCACGCGATCCATCTCGGCAACGGCCAGACCCACCTGGTCAATACCGCGGCTCTGTTCATCAGAAGCAGAGGCGATTTCACCCATGATATCGGTCACGCGGGTTACCGCATTGACGATCTCATCCATGGTTTCACCGGCACTTTCTACCAGCGTTGAACCAACATCCACGCGGCTGACCGAGTCTTCAATCAGGCTCTTAATCTCGCGCGCGGCCTGCGCACTACGCTGGGCCAGGTTACGCACTTCACCCGCAACCACCGCAAATCCACGGCCCTGCTCACCCGCACGTGCTGCTTCTACCGCGGCGTTGAGCGCCAGAATGTTAGTCTGGAAGGCAATGCCGTCGATGACGCTGATAATGTCGGCGATTTTCTGCGAACTGGACGCGATGTCACGCATAGTTTGCACCACGTTATCCACCACTTTGCCGCCTTTCTGCGCGGTTTCAGAAGCACTCAGCGCCAAATGGCTGGCCTGACGCGCATTTTCGGCGTTCTGCTTCACGGTCGCCGTCAGCTGTTCCATGCTGGCTGCGGTTTCTTCCAGAGATGCAGCCTGCTGCTCGGTACGAGAGGAGAGATCGTTATTGCCCATCGCAATCTCGCTGGCTCCGCTGTAAATCGCGTTGGCACCGTTACGCACGTCACCCACGGTATTCATCAGCTCACCCTGCATGTGACGCAGGCTTTCCGCCAGCTGTCCAATCTCGTTGGACCCTTCCACTTCAATACGTTTCACCAGGTCACCGCTGGCGATATGACGAATGCTGTCGATCAGACGGTTCATTGGAGAGATAAGGGTCAGCTTGATACCAAACCACACCGCAATAATCGCCGCCAGTACGGTAATCAGCACACAAACCAACACCCACATCGCCTGGCTGTAAGAGCTGTTGTTATCTGCCACCGCGATGTCATACAGGCGATCGTTCTGCTGCATGTAGTTGATATATTGCTTCTCAAAACCATCCTGATAGCTCTGTGTCGGTTGATCAAAGAATGCGTTGATCTTCCCGTCACCCAGTAACTGGATCAGCTCCGCCAGCGCGCCGTGGTAGATGTCATAGGTGCGATTGATCTCCTGGAACGCGGCTTCGCTTTGACGCGGATCGCGTGGGAGCGACTCGTAAATCGCCCAGTTTTTTTCCGTCAGTTTCAGCGCCGTACTCGCCACCTGCATCAGCTCGGCAACGGTCGCGCCGCTGCCGATATTGCTCTGATCCATCATGTAGCGAATGCCTGCCCGGTTCAGGGTGTTACGCGTTTGCAGCAGCTCAACCCAGGTGGCGTTCAGTGCAGACTGTTGCTGGCGAATGGTTTGCAGAACGGTAAAGTTCTCTTTGTCATTCTTAAGTGAGTTAAAAAACAAGCCGCCCGAGGCGAGCTGTAAAAGGCCAAATAACGCCAATACCAGCAGTAAGCTGGTAACAATCTTCATTCGTTTTAACATGTTTTCTCTTTCCGCTAGACAGATACTCTGGTTTTCGGCCTGGAAAGAGAAAACTTTATGGTGCCAGCAATTGCCACAGAATTATCGTTTTCACATTAAATACCGTTCCCTATGACAAATTACGCAAAAAATTAGTCGTTCCATTACGTCTTAGGTGTAGGATTCCGTTTTTTGAAGGAAAGGATGCTTCTATGTTAAATCGCGATTTTGATCACCTATCCACCCTCGCACACCACTTTTTTGAACGTGAAGATATTCGCCAAAAGCTCAATATCATCGATCAGTACAACATCTCCGGTTGGGAAGTCTGGATGCAGATAGAATTTGCCAATCTGCTAGCTTCGACGGGTCATGAATGGTGGCGTGAGCAAACTCTTGCTTGCGATCTCCGGAAAAATCCACAGCGCTTGTCTGTACGTGCAGATTTCTTGTTGCGGAAAAAAGGCTGGACGCAGGATAGCTACATTGCGCTTGAACTCAAACAGAACCAGGATCCGACAAGCTGCGTCAGAAATATGATTGCTGATTTGGTTAAAAGCGCAAAAATCAAACGTTCGGAATTAGAGCTGCGTAGCTTCTGGACGCTGGGGGTAACGCCTCGCATAGATAAAGAGCGCCTCGATGAACTCATTGACTACTATCTGGATGAAAAATATTACCTGACTAAATCACGTAAGAAACATGTATTGCTCAGAGACATCGAACATACGCCTTACTGTTATATCGTAATCTGAGTCTCTCAGTGAGGTGCTTTGTCAGTGGGAAAACACGGCATGTAGACAGGCAAACACTATAATGCCGTGATCTCAATCACATAAATTTCCCCGTTCCCCCCGCAGTTTACCGCTCACTGACACTTGAGACCGCTTAAGCTGACATACAACCGCTCACTTATTTACCTTACTTTACGCGCGTAATTCTCTGGCAAGATCCCCCCAACATAGCAGTCAATTTACCTCCTCAAACACAAGATCAAACCCACGCGGCTTCGGCCAATTATTAATTAGATACCAGGTTTTACTATGGATACGAAAAAGTTATTCAAGCACATACCCTGGGTGATTCTCGGAATCATCGGTGCATTCTGCCTCTCGGTAGTGGCATTACGTCGGGGTGAACACATTAGTGCCCTGTGGATCGTTGTCGCCTCAGTTTCTGTTTATCTGGTGGCCTATCGTTACTACAGCCTGTACATCGCCCAAAAGGTGATGAAACTTGACCCAACGCGTGCCACGCCGGCGGTCATCAACAATGACGGTCTGAACTACGTTCCAACCAACCGTAACGTCTTGTTTGGTCACCACTTTGCCGCTATCGCAGGTGCTGGTCCGCTGGTTGGGCCGGTACTGGCTGCGCAGATGGGCTACCTGCCTGGTACGCTGTGGCTGCTGGCAGGCGTCGTGCTGGCCGGTGCGGTGCAGGACTTCATGGTGCTGTTTATCTCTTCCCGCCGTAACGGCGCATCTCTGGGTGAGATGATCAAAGAAGAGATGGGCCCGATCCCGGGAACCATTGCACTGTTCGGCTGCTTCTTAATCATGATCATCATCCTCGCAGTACTGGCGTTGATCGTGGTAAAAGCGCTGGCGGAAAGCCCGTGGGGTGTGTTCACCGTCTGCTCAACCGTACCTATCGCGTTGTTCATGGGGATCTACATGCGATTCCTGCGACCGGGACGTGTGGGCGAAGTGTCGGTGATTGGTATAGTGCTGCTGGTTGCTTCTATCTACTTCGGCGGCGTGATTGCCCACGACCCGTACTGGGGCCCGGCGCTGACCTTTAAAGACACCACCATTACCTTTACCCTGATCGGCTACGCATTTATCTCTGCGCTGCTGCCGGTATGGCTGATCCTCGCCCCGCGCGACTATCTGGCTACCTTCCTGAAAATCGGCGTTATCGTCGGTCTGGCGGTGGGGATTGTTATCCTCAACCCGGAACTGAAAATGCCGGCAATGACGCAGTACGTTGATGGTACTGGCCCGCTGTGGAAAGGCGCTCTGTTCCCGTTCCTGTTCATCACCATCGCGTGTGGTGCGGTATCTGGCTTCCACGCGCTGATTGCTTCCGGTACCACACCGAAGCTGCTGGCCTGTGAAACCGACGCGCGCTTTATCGGTTACGGCGCGATGCTGATGGAATCCTTTGTCGCAATTATGGCGCTGGTTGCCGCGTCTATCATCGAACCAGGTCTGTACTTCGCGATGAACACCCCGCCTGCGGGCCTTGGCATCACCATGCCGAACCTGCATGAAATGAGCGGCGAAAACGCACCGCTGATTATGGCTCAGTTGAAAGACGTCACCGCACATGCGGCAGCGACTGTCAGCTCCTGGGGCTTCGTCATTTCGCCTGAGCAGATCCTGCAAACCGCGAAAGACATCGGTGAACCGTCCGTTCTGAACCGCGCAGGTGGCGCACCGACGCTGGCTGTTGGTATCGCTCACGTGTTCCACAAAGTGCTGCCGATGGCTGATATGGGCTTCTGGTACCACTTCGGTATTCTGTTCGAAGCGCTGTTCATCCTGACCGCACTGGATGCCGGTACCCGTTCTGGCCGCTTTATGCTGCAGGATTTACTGGGTAACTTCGTGCCGTTCCTGAAGAAAACCGACTCCCTGGTTGCGGGTATCATCGGTACTGCGGGCTGCGTAGGTCTGTGGGGTTACCTGCTGTATCAGGGCGTTGTTGACCCGCTGGGCGGCGTTAAGAGCCTGTGGCCGCTGTTCGGTATCTCTAACCAGATGCTGGCTGCCGTGGCACTGGTTCTCGGCACCGTGGTACTGGTTAAAATGCAGCGCACCAAATACATCTGGGTTACCGTTGTTCCGGCAGTATGGCTGCTTATCTGCACCACCTGGGCGCTGGGTCTGAAACTGTTCAGCACCAACCCGCAGATGGAAGGCTTCTTCTTCATGGCGAATCAGTACAAAGAGAAGATTGCTAACGGCGGCGAACTGACCGCTCAGCAGATTGCCAACATGAACCACATCGTCGTCAACAACTACACCAACGCAGGTCTGAGTATTCTGTTCCTGGTGGTGGTGTACAGCATCATCTTCTACGGGTTCCGTACCTGGCAGAAAGCCCGCGCCATCAACGGTCGCTCTGATAAAGAGACACCGTATGTGCCGGTGCCGGAAGGCGGCGTGAAGACCTCTTCACACCACTAACCTGAAACCGGGTGGCGCACAGCGCTCCCGGCATACAAAGTAAGTTAACGTAGGCCGGATCAGGCGCAAGCCGCCATCCGGCTTTATTCATTAACAGGGCGTTCCATGTTTGGTACTTTAGGTCAGGCAAAAAAATATCTCGGTCAGGCGGCGAAGATGCTGATTGGCATTCCGGACTACGACAACTACGTCGAGCACATGAAGACCAACCATCCCGATAAGCCGTACATGACCTACGAAGAATTCTTCCGCGAGCGCCAGGAAGCCCGCTACGGTAGCGGCGGAAGCAGTTGCTGTTAGAAGGAGAAGTGAATGACCCCGATTGCAGTTACCCTACTCACCGGTTTTCTTGGCGCGGGTAAAACCACCCTGCTGCGCCATATTCTCAACGAGCAGCACGGTTACAAGATTGCCGTTATCGAAAACGAATTCGGCGAAGTCTCGGTGGACGATCAACTGATTGGCGATCGCGCCACGCAGATCAAAACCCTGACCAACGGCTGTATTTGCTGTACCCGCTCCAGTGAACTGGAAGACGCATTGTTAGACCTGCTCGACAACCTCGACAAAGGCGCCATCAATTTCGACCGTCTGGTGATCGAGTGCACCGGCATGGCCGACCCCGGCCCGATTATTCAGACCTTTTTCTCCCATGAAGTGATTTGCGAACGCTACCTGCTGGACGGCGTAATTGCGCTGGTTGACGCGGTACATGCCAACGAGCAGATGAACCAGTTCACCATCGCCCAGTCGCAGGTAGGCTACGCAGACCGGATCCTGCTGACCAAAACCGACGTCGCAGGTGAAAGCGAAAAACTGCGTGAGCGCCTGGCGCGCATCAACGCCCGTGCGCCGATTTACACCGTGACACATGGTGATATCGACCTCTCCCTGCTGTTCGATACCAACGGTTTTATGCTGGAAGAGAACGTAGTCAGCGCCAAACCGCGCTTCCACTTTATCGCCGACAAGCAAAACGATATCTCCTCGATCGTCGTCGAGCTGGATTACCCGGTAAACATCAGCGACGTGTCGCGAGTGATGGAAAACCTGCTGCTGGAATCCGCCGAGAAGCTGCTGCGCTACAAAGGTATGCTGTGGATTGAAGGCGAGCCAAACCGCCTGCTGTTCCAGGGCGTCCAGCGCCTGTACAGCGCCGACTGGGACCGCCCGTGGGGCGACGAAACACCGCACAGCCTGCTGGTGTTTATCGGCATTAACCTGCCGGAAGACGAGATCAGAGCCGCGTTTGCGGGATTGAAGAAGTAATCCCCTGCTGAATTGCCCGGTGGCGCTACGCTTACCGGGCCTGGAAATAGCACTTCCCCGTAGGCCGGATAAGGCACAGCCGCCATCCGGCACTTGCCCCCACTCACTCGGTAATCACAAACCGCGTCGCGGCAAAGCAGTTCAAAACCCGGTGCACCAGAAATACCATGGTGAGCGTTGCCACCAGCGCGACGGTGACGGAGGTGATGCGGTACAGATCGCTGAATACCAGGTCCTGATCCGGGTGCAGGTTCTGGCCAAACATAATGCCGATGGTAGTGATACTGGCAAAACCCACGCCTGCCCCGACTTTTTCCATTACGTGCAGGCGGGCACTGAACGCCAGCCCGAGACCAATCAGCGGCATCATCAGCACCATGTGGTTGCTGAAATCATAGATAAGCAGCTGCACCAGCAGAATATACAGGCAGGCCAGCACCACCCCGACCACGCGCCAGATCGAGCTGATCACCGCACCGCGGTAGTGCATCGGAAACAGGATCAAAATCCCTGCCATCAGCGCCGACAGCGAATCACTCAAATCGCAGATCTGGAAGACCACAAAAATCATCGTTGCCACCGTACCGGAAAGCAGCGACTCGTGGCGAACCCGGGCGGCATCTTTCTCAATGCGCGGCGGCGGCAGGCGAGGTTCCACGTCCGGGATCAGATAATGCAGCAGCGCACTCAGCGCCACCGCCATGACGCAGGCTTCCATATTGGAGAACATCAGCGTATGCCAGTTGGTGGTGGGATAGCTCATAAAATTGAGCATCGTGCTCTGGCACACCACGCCCATCGAGCCGAGCAGAAACAGCGGGCCTTTGCTCATAAAACGAAAGCGCATCACATACAGGCCGAACACTACCAGTGTCATAACTAGCGGCCACTGTGAAAGATAGCCGACAATCAGCACCATTTCGACGCAGTTCACCGCCGCGCTGAACACAAACTGTGTTGCCACATGGCGGTTGAACACCGGCACCAGCGACAGTAGCATCAGCGGATAAACCACAAAAAATACGCCGTATTGCACGTTGTAGAAGGTCGAGATACTCAGCGCGATTGTCCCGGCAACGGAGATACGCAGGGTCTGGCGAAAATCATTGGCGGTGTAGACAATGTTCCCGTGCGGCGTAAAAACGTGGGCCAGCGTGTTAATAGACATAGTGCAGCCAGCTGACGAGGTGGATCTGTGCCCCGGCAAAGGTGCGGGCGAACATCCCCTCGCTGTTATACAGCTGTACCGTAGCGCGCGCCCCGGTCGGTAACGGCGTGTCGAGCGGTTCGTTCAGCGCGACGTGAATGCGCATACGCTGGGCATCGCGCACCCAGCGGGTAGACTGTTCCGGTTGCGACAACTGGCCATTAACCTGTTCCTGGCCTGCCAGAATACCGGCATCGCTGCTGGTGACGCGGGCAGAGAAAACCTTGCCCGGCAAGGCATCGAACACCACGGCAGCATCAGTATCCACTTTAGTGTGGCGCAGACTTTTCTCGCGAAAGTCGGCCACGATATCGGTCTGATGGCTGACCAGCGCCAGCAGCGGCGTGGCGGCCGTGGTGTAAAGTCCTGGGCTAAGCTGGAGGTTACTCACCGTGCCGTCGGTCTGGGCATATACTTTGCTCCAGCCGAGGTTCAGCTGCGCCTCTTCCAGCGTGTTACGGTATTTTTGCAGCGTTACGTTACGTTTGTCATCGCGCTCGCCGCGCTGGATCAGCAGGTTCTGAATACTGGCATTCAGCGCCGCCACCGACTGCTCGCTGGTTTGCCAGGCGGTACGCACCTTGTCGAGATCGGATTGCGACACGTTCTGCATGGCGCTCAGGCGCTGATAGCGGTCGAAGGTGGTCTTATCGTTGCGGGCGTTGAATTGCGCGGTGCGCAGGTTGGCGCGGGCAGAGGCGATCTGCGCATCCAGCTGTTGGTTACTCAGCTTCGCCTGCTCAAGGGCAATTTGCGCAGCCTCGACCTTATTGATAAATGGCGTCGGATCCAGTTCGTACAGCAAATCGCCCTTCTTCACCTGGCTATTATTGTGTACATGCACCTGCGAGACGTAGCCGGAAACGCGTGAGGAAACAGGCGTTACCACGCGCATCACCGTGGAGTCCGGCGTCAGCGGGATCCAGATATCGGCAACGATAAACCAGGCGAATATTACCAGGAAAGCGGCAATACTCACCCTTACCCAACGGGCAAATTTTTGTTCTGGGGTCATCATAGTTTTTTAGATCTTGTTATCTTCTTCGCGGATTGTCCGCAGATTGCAGGCGATTTGATTGAGCGTGGCGCTGAAGGAAGCGAGTTCCGCCTCAGGGATGGTGCAGGTGACGCGATGTTGGTATGTCTCTATCACCCGGTTGAGTTCGTCCAGCCTTGCGCGGCCTTGCGCGGTCAGCGCCAGCAGGCGGATGCGTTTGTCATAGGGCGATGTGGAACGCAGCAGATAGCCCTGCTTTTCCAGCTGCGAGAGGGTGCGCATCAGCGGCGGCAGTTCGATGCCCTGCATTTGTGCCAGTTCACTGACTGAGACGTTGTCTCCCAGTTGATACAGTTGCATCAGTACCGTCCAGCTGGACTGCGTCAGGCCAGTATCGGTGATGGCAGCATCAATAATGGCCCGCCACTGGCGCACCACCATTGCCATGCGCATCCCCATCGGGCGGCGGGCAAACAGTTCATCTTCAGTCATCTTACTTTCCTCTCATCGCTGAAGAGAAAATAATACTTATCAGGATAAGTATCAAGAAACGGACTAACCAGAAGCATGAATTGATAAATATTGTGAATGTAAAAGAGGCTGGGGCGATAACCCCCAGCCTCTGTCGATGAAAGAAAATCACTCCACCTGATCGCGTCGCAGCCCGACGTCCCGCAACCGCTCATCACTCATCTGTTGCAATACGCGCCGCGTTTGCGCTCGCAGCCGCCACGCCTTGTATGCCCGCCAGATCAGTACAAACCCAATAAACGGCTGTTTTGCTTTATTCTCGTGAAATTCCATACCTTGCCTCCCCGCCTTGCCAGAGGCTTTATCTTCACGGATCTGGCCTAAAACAATACAGACTCACAAAGTACTTTTATTTAACATACAGATTGGTTAAAAAGAGTTCTGCATCGCTTTTTTCACGCCAATCTGTACTGATTTTTTAATCTGTATGGTACCCATGAGGGATACAGCATGACGCGTTACCAACATCTGGCCAATCTGCTGGCCGAACGCATTGAGCAGGGGCTGTATCGCCATGGCGAAAAACTGCCCTCGGTACGCAGCCTGAGCCAGGAGCATGGGGTCAGCATCAGCACCGTCCAGCAGGCGTATCAGACGCTGGAACAGCGCCAGCTGATCACGCCCCAGCCACGTTCCGGTTATTTTGTCGCGCCACAAAAAGCGCAGCCACCCTTGCCACCGATGTCGCGTCCGGTACAGCGTCCGGTCGAAATAACCCAGTGGGATCAGGTGCTGGATATGCTGGCAGGTCATGCGGACAAATCGATAATCCCGTTTAGCAGCGGCGTGCCCGATATTAATCAACCCAGCCTGAAGCCGCTGTGGCGCGAGCTCAGCCGCGTGGCACAGCACAACCTGCGCGCGATACTGGGCTACGATGAAATCTCCGGATGCCGTGAACTGCGTCAGCAGATTGCGCGGCTGATGCTGGACGGCGGTTCGGTGGTCAATGCAGATGATATTGTGATCACCAGCGGCAGTCAGAGCGGAATGTCGCTGGCGCTGCTGACGGTCTGCCAGCCCGGAGATATTGTCGCCGTTGAATCACCGGCCTACTACGGCACGATGCAGCTACTGCGCGGCTTAGGGATCAAGGTGATTGAGATCCCAACCGATCCGGATACCGGGATCAGCATTGAAGCGCTGGAGCTGGCGCTGGATCAGTGGCCGATCAAAGGTGTGCTGCTGGTTCCCAACTGCAACAACCCGCTCGGATTCATTATGCCGGATGCGCGTAAACGGGCGGTGCTCGCCCTCGCCCAGCGTCACGACATCGTCATTTTTGAAGACGATGTGTATGGCGAGCTGGCCACAGAGTACCCGCGCCCGCGCACGATCCACTCCTGGGACAGCGACGGCCGCGTAATACTCTGCAGTTCGTTTACCAAATCCGTCGCCCCCGGTCTGCGCGTGGGTTGGGTGGTGCCCGGTCGTTATTACAACAAACTGCTGCACATGAAGTACGCCGTCATTGGAACTAACGTTCCCGCTACGCAACTGGCAGCGGCTTCCTTTGTGCGCGAAGGTCATTATCATCGACATATTCGTCGTATGCGCCAGATTTATCAGCGCAATATGGAGATCTACACCTGCTGGGTACGGGAATACTTCCCCTGCGGGATCTGCGTCACCCGACCGAAAGGCGGCTTTATGCTGTGGGTCGAGCTGCCGCTCCAGGTTGATATGGTCTGTGTCGCTAAGCAGCTCTGTCGCCTCAAAATCCAGGTTGCACCGGGTTCTCTGTTCTCCGCATCGGGGAAGTATCGCAACTGTGTGCGCATCAACTGCGCATTGCCGCCAAACGATAAGCATCGGGAAGTAATGCAGAAGCTCGGAGAGGCGGTAAAAACGGCAATAGAGTAGATCGAGCTGCCCGGCGCTTCCGGGCAGGCAATTAGGCAGTTTAAGCTATATCTAATGGCTTAAACCCTGAATATCTTCAGCGGAAAGTCGGGTGATTTTTTGTACCGTGCTGATATCGATGCCATCTGCCAGCATGGTGCGGGCAATACGCAGTGCCTCATCACGTCGCCCCTTTATCAGTCCTTCCTGTTTGCCTTCTTTTTTGCCTTCTTGTTTACCTTCCAGCTTGCCTTCAAGCCATCCTTTTTGAAATCCTGCCTCATGTAATCTGTCCGCGATCGTCATCAAATGCTCCTTGTGCTGCGGTGAACGTTCGGCAACCCCGCGAATAAACTCACTGAATCGAGGTGCATCGCCAGTTCGTAAAATATAATTAAACAGCGTCTTTATCTGAGTGTCATTAGTCAGTCCGGTAAGTAGCAGGGAAACAATTTGCTCGACCAACCCCATAAGATCGCGTTGACGGATATGTTTTTGGATTAACTCCAGCAGCGCCATACGTCGATGCTGCACAATTTCGTCATCCGGAATAACCGTAATATCCACCAGCGGAAACGCCGCAGCATACAGCTGACGAGCCAGCTTCGGGTTGGCAAACTCATCCAGCCAGCACAGCGAATAAGGGTACGGGCTTTTAGCGCCGTGATAAAACAGCATCGGCACCACCAGCGGCAACTGCTGATGCCCGGCATCTAAATGTTTCTGCATGGCCGCTACCGCATAGCGCATCAGTCTGAATGCCATATGCGCATCCGGTGTGCTTTGGTGTTCAATCACTACATAAATATATCCATCCCCATCCGTCGTTTTCACCGACCACAGCACATCGGAATAGTACGCACGTAAATTCTCTTCGATAAAACTGTCTGACTCGAGTTTAAGCGTCCGAAGATCGCAAAGCTCGCGCAGCGAAGCGGGAAGATGTATTTGTAGGAAATCCCGTGCAGTCTCAGGGTGACGTAAAAATGTTTTAAAAACCGCATCATGCGGTGTTGAAGCGGAAGCTTTGTTCATGGCGATCCTTCACCTGAAAATAAGATGCCATGACTGTAGCGCCGGAAAACCACATCCTCACCTGCAACTTTCTCTCTTTGCGAGGCGATTTCCGGGATAACAACGCCCTTATGTAACGTCTACATTTGTCTGGAACACGTCACGCAGAATCACCATCTCAATGCGCATTCCCACTTTTTCACCACCCGGCCTGTGCTATAACAAATCATCACTCTCAGGGAGGACGCGATGTGACGCATACCCGGAATATTCCACAATCGTTCTGGCGTGATGAGCAGTTGCCGTGGCTGGAACTGCGCAGCACCTGGCAAAGCCAGCAGGCCTACAAGCGGCATCACCACTCTCAGCTCTCGATAGGGGCAATTCTCGAGGGGGAAACGTGCTGTCTGTGCGATGGCGAGAAATACCATCTGCAGGTGGGCGATCTGATTGTGATACCGCCGCTGGCACCTCACAGCTGTAATCCTGTTAACGGACAGTTTCGCAGCTATCATATGCTTTATCTTGATGCCCAGTGGTGTCTTGCTAATCTGCCTGCACAGAACACCAATCAGCGGCTTTGCACGCCTGCTCCCGTTATCCGCGATGCGCAATTATTCCAGCGTTATATGCACCTTGTGACGCTCATGCCGCAACGCCAAACCGCGCAAATAACGGATGCCGCACAAGCATTGCTGCACACGCTGCCGTTGCAGTCGGTCACACAAGACAACCTAAGCGCAACCAGCCAGTATCTGCGCGAACGGTTGCAGTCCAGCCTGCTCGCGCCGCCCTCGCTCGATGAGCTGGCACATGAGTGTCATATGCGTAAAGAGACGCTGATCCGTACCTTTAAGCAGGACACCGGGCTGACGCCAGGAAGTTATCTGAACATCATACGGATTGACTATGCTCGCCAGCGGCTGCGGGCCGGAGACGAAATTGCCGATGTCGGCTACCAGAGCGGGTTTGCCGACCAGAGCCATTTCCATCGCACCTTTGTTCGCTACACCGCCGCCACACCGCGCCAGTACGCGTTGGGACGATCAATATCAGACAATAATTAGCGCTGCGTCAGGCGTACGGTGATTTCAGATTCATTCTCTGAGGTCGCTATGTCGCTGCTTTCTGTACTTTTTCCTTCTGCTTTTCCCGCGCTGGCGCTGGCGCATTTCGTTGCATTGCTTAGCCCCGGGCCGGACTTCTTTTTACTGGTCGGTTACGCCGCACGATACCGGATGCGCAGCAGCGCCGGGTTGTGCGTGGGGATCGCTTTCGGCAACGGGCTGTATGTTCTGCTGGCAATTATCGGTTGGGGGATCCTGCGCCAGCTTCCCCTGTTGTTTACGTTTATTGAGCTGCTGGGCGCGCTTTATTTATTGTGGATTGGCAGCCTGCTGGTACGCAGCCGCCCGCAAACGCTGACCGGAACAGACGCCCAGTCTACCTGTCCAGGATTTGGCAAACAGATACTACTGGGATTGGGTTCGTCACTGCTCAACCCAAAAAATGCGCTGTTCTATCTGGCGCTAATGACCGCCCTGCTCGGCCCGTCGGTGACGCTGCTGCAACAAACCATGAGCGGGATCTGGATGACCAGCGTAGTGCTGTGCTGGGATCTGCTGATCGTGATGTTCATCGGTTTACCGCAGATCCAGAGACGGTTATCCAGAGGGATATTATGGGTAGAACGTATCGCTGGCGGTGTATTGATTATCTTCGGTTGTGCCATCGCTCTGCGGTTTTTGCAGAGCATCGTAGTCTGATTTGCAGGGCGATTTTCTGCACATAAACAGGATAAACTCGTTTAATTAATATCCAATCCGCATTAAACTGCGGATGGTTATTACCCGTTCAACTTACTCTTCCTGAGGTGCGATGTGCTGATTGTTACCTGTAATCGTTACGTTTTCTGACCCCGCGTCAGTGAGCGTATCTTCTGTTTGCGCTTCGAGCAGACAGCGTTTTTGATTACATGAAATTCAGTACATTTGCAGTCTGCTTTTTTCTGTCATCGGTCTGACGTCTCAAAGACGGTATTGAATTTCGCTATTCCCGTTGAGGGTTTTCTCCCGACAAGGAGCTGTTTTATGCAACGGATTCTCGCGTTTTTCTCCCAACGCGCCACAACGCTATTTTTTCCTGTCGCGTTAATTTTATATGACTTCGCCGCCTATCTGTCGACGGATCTGATCCAGCCTGGCATCATCAATGTGGTACGTGATTTCAACGCCGATGTTAGCCTGGCACCCGCTGCGGTGAGCCTCTATCTGGCGGGCGGCATGGCGCTGCAATGGCTGCTGGGGCCGCTTTCCGACCGAATTGGCCGTCGACCCGTGCTGATTGCGGGGGCGTTAATCTTTACCCTCGCCTGCGCTGCCACGCTGTTCACTACCTCAATGACGCAGTTTCTGGTAGCCCGATTTGTGCAGGGCACCAGCATCTGCTTTATCGCGACCGTTGGCTATGTCACGGTGCAGGAGGCGTTTGGGCAAACGAAGGCCATTAAGTTAATGGCGATAATCACTTCCATTGTGTTGGTTGCACCGGTTATCGGCCCGCTCTCCGGAGCGGCGCTAATGCACTTTGTACACTGGAAGATCCTGTTTGCCATCATTGCCGTCATGGGGCTTATCGCCCTGATTGGGTTAATGTTAGCCATGCCGGAAACCGTCCAGCGCGGCGCGGTGCCGTTCAGTGCACGCGGCGTAGTGCGTGATTTCCGCGACGTTTTCCGCAACCGGGTGTTCCTGTTTGGCGCAGCCACGCTGTCGTTAAGCTATATTCCGATGATGAGCTGGGTGGCGGTCTCACCGGTTATTCTGATCGATGCTGGCGGCATGACCACATCGGAGTTTGCCTGGGCACAGGCCCCGGTATTTGGCGCGGTGATCGTCGCCAATATGGTGGTCGTCCGCTTCGTGAAGGATCCGACCCGGCCACGCTTTATCTGGCGAGCGGTTCCCATTCAGTTGAGCGGGCTGGCGGTATTGATTGCTGGCAATTTACTGTGGCCGCACGTGTGGTTGTGGTCAGTGCTGGGGACCAGCCTGTATGCGTTTGGCATTGGAATGATCTTCCCAACGTTATTCCGCTTTACACTATTTTCCAACAACTTACCGAAGGGTACGGTTTCGGCGTCGTTGAATATGGTGATCCTGACGGTGATGGCGGTTTCTGTCGAAATTGGGCGTTGGTTATGGTTCAACGGCGGCAGGATTTCGTTTCATCTGCTGGCGGTTGCGGCAGGGATAGCTGTCGTGTTCACGCTGGCAGGTTTACTCAAACGGGTACGCCAGCATGAGGCAACGACGTTAGCCACTGAAAACTAACCTGCCCGCTTATCCGGCCTACGACAACTATGTAGGCCGGATAAGGCGCTTGCGCCGCATCCGGCTACGGTCACCTCACCTTACGCAATGCGTGCAAATCCCGCTTCCAGATCGACAATCAGGTCGTCGATATCCTCAAGGCCAATATGCACCCTGACCAGCGTGCCGCTGAAATCTACCTCTCCAGCCGGACGAATGCTGTTCAGCTCTTCCGGCTGGTTCGCCAGAATGAGCGACTCAAATCCGCCCCACGAATAGGCCATATGGAACAGCGAGAAGTTATCGAGGAAATTCGCCATCTGTTCGTCGGTCAGTCTCTTTTTCAGCACAAACGAGAACAGGCCTGAGCTTCCGATAAAATCACGCTGAAAATACTCATGGCCCGGACATTCCGGTAATGCCGGATGATTCACCCGTGCCACTTCCGGCCTTGCCGACAGCCAGCGGGCAATATGGATGCTGCTCTCCTGATGCTGCTTAAGGCGTACCGCCAGGGTGCGCAATCCGCGGCTGCCGTTGTAGGCCGTATCGGCATCCAGCGTTTGCCCCATCAGATAGGAGTTTTCGCGTAAACGATCCCAACAACGGGCGTTCGACACCGCCGTGCCCAGCATGGCGTCCGAATGGCCGATGGTGTACTTCGTTCCCGCCTGAATGGAAATATCCACGCCATAATCCAGCGCTTTGAACAGCACGCCCGCCGCCCAGGTGTTGTCGATCATAATGACAATCTCCGGATTCACCGCGCAGATAGCCTTCACCATCCCCGGCACGTCCTGGACTTCCATGGTGATAGAACTTGGTGACTCAAGGAATACAACCTTTGTTTCCGGACGCAGAAGATCGACGATACCTGCACCAATCAGCGGATCGTAATACGTTGTTTCCACGTTGAATTTACTCAGGATCTTATTGCAGAAATCCTGGGTTGGTTCATAGGCCGCCCCCGTCATCAGAATATGATCGCCACCCTGAACAAACGCCAGAATCGCATTGGTCACCGCCGCAGCACCACATGGGTACAGCGCACAGCCAACGCCGCCTTCCAGTTCGCTCATTGCCTTCTGGAAGGCAAAGTGGGTATAGGTTCCGCGACGACCATAAAACAGCTCGCCGTTCGCGCGATTGGCGGTGGCAAATTTCTTGTCCTTCACGGTATCAAATACCAGTGAAGAGGCGCGTTGGATAACCGGATTCACCGCTCCCTGGGTATAGCGTTTGTCGCGACCAGCAACAACCAGGTGCGTTTCAAGCTTCATTGCGTCTTTCATAACATCTCCTGTTCTTAATCCGTGTGAAACCTATACCACCGCAGCAGTAGAGTTTATTTCAGTGTTGGTCTGCTTTTTTCCAGCGAACCGTTCAACAATCTGCGCCGCATTCAAATCATGGATAACGTTAATCAGTGTGGCCGGCGCATCGGTAATGGTGCCCAGCACCACCAGCATCGGGATTGCTTCCATCGGCAGGCCGAGCGTGGTGACGATAAAGATTTCACCCAGGAACGCCCCGCCCGGCACGCCACCAACGATAATGGCGGAGAGCACCGCAATCAGCATCGTCAGGAAGAAGGTTTCGGTGGTGAATTCCATGCCCAATACGGAGTAGATAAAGACAATTTTTAGCGCGGCAATCATCGCCACGCCGCCCTTGTTGAGGTTAACCAGCAGCGGAATGGAGACATCAACGATTTCCGGGTTAATTCCCATCGCCTTACCGGCACGCAGCGTCACCGGGAGCGTCCCCAGTGAAGAGCAGGTACCCAGCGCGGTCGCAGACGGTTCAATCGCGTTACGCCAGAAGGCTTTGACCGCCGGAATACCGCCGCCAATATACGAATAGAGAATCGAGCCAAAGACAAAGTAGACCAGCGTGGCAACCATAAACAGGCCGATGGCGCGGGCAAAGGTTAACAGTAGTGCAGAGTCCTGACTGGCCATGGTGGCGGCGAAGTAGCAGCCCAGACCAATCGGCGCGACCTTCATAATGATCGAGACGATCTTCATGATCACGGTATTGGCGTCTTCCAGCAGCGACGCAATACGTTTACCGGCCTGATCCGACTGGCCAATTGCGACACCGGCGATGATCGCCATTACGATCAGCGCCAGAATATTGGACTTAGAAAACAGTCCGATAAAGTCGCTGGTGGTGATCATACTGACAAAATCCATCTTACCGCTGCCCGCCTGCACCGACTGCGAGAGATCGATAGTGACGCCCTGCGCCGGGTTATACCAGAGCGCCAGCGCGACGATCCCGGCGGCTGGAATAAAGGCCATGGCGATCGAAACAATAAAGATAATCGCCATAATGCGCCCCAGCCTTTTTAGGTCGGTCATACTGGCGATCGAAGACATAACGCTGATCCCCACCAGCGGCACAATAATCATAAATAGCAGGTTTAAGAATATCTGACCTATTGGCTGGAGTTTACTTGCAAACGATGGGGCATAAATACCTAATAAGCCGCCAATCACCAGAGCAACTAATAAAATAATCGACGATCTGTAGGGTTCGAGTCGTGACCACATAATCGGTACCTTTAGAATAATAATTAATGAGATTAAATTCACAATGTGATGAGTTTCCGTTTCGCCTCCTTTTATTTTGTGACGTAACTCACCTAAGTTGTTATTTTTTCATTTTGCCAGCAAGTTGTTTCCTGTGATTCAATAGTTGCATGTTTAAAACGCGAATGTAACGGCCTATTCGTACCGTTTTTGCAAATCACTTGTGAATTAAAGGAAACTATGAGTACGCCGATTTCACTCAAGCATCTGGAGTTTTTTACTAAAATCGTCGACTGCGGAGGATTGTCAGAAGCCGCGGCGCAGCTCAACGTATCGCCGTCTGCGGTCAGCAAAAGTCTGGCTGCGATGGAAGACACGCTGGGCACGACATTAATTAAACGCACCACCCGCAGTATTACCCTGACCGACGCCGGGCAATATCTCTTCAACCGCGCTAATAAGCTTTTGAAAGAATTCGATGAAACGCTGAATACCACTTCCGGTTATTACCACAGCCCGCAGGGTGAATTACGCATAACCTGCTCAATTGCGTTTGGTTATTCCCGGCTGGTGAACCTGGTGGATAAATATCGCTCCCAGTTCCCGGATGTGAACCTGTATATCGATCTCAACGATAACTTTGTGAATCTGAACGAAACAGATTTCGACATCGCCCTGCGCATCTCCACCGCACCGCCGCAAAACTATGCGATGCGCAAGCTGGTGCCTGTTCGCTGGGCGTACTGTGCCTCACCCGGCTACCTCGCCAAAAAAGGCATGCCCCAGCGTCGAAGCGATCTGGTGGATCATGATTGTCTGGTTTATCCCGGCCTCACACCGGTGCTCAAGGTGGCGGATGAACAGGATCGTCTGCATCAGTTGAAACTGCATATGCCGATCCAGGCCAACAGCAGTCTGGTATTGCTGAAGTCAGTGTTAGAAGATCAGGGAGTGGCGTATTTGCCCACCTATCTGATTGGCGATCATATTCAAAAAGAAGAGATAACGCCGCTGATGCTCGACGGCACTATCACCTGTGAAACTCACGCCCTGTATGCGCTGTACTTTCCCAGCAAGTACAGCAATCCGAAGGTGCGATCGTTTATCGATTTTCTGGTGGCGGAACTCGGCCCCTTGCCCGCCTGGGACAACTGGATCCCTGAGTAAGCCCAGCCCACCTGAAAATGGGAGGCGCTCCACATTTTTTGCGCGATCCCCCCGTCTGGCTCTATCCTTAAGCCTATGAATAAAATTGCTGAACTCAAACGCGCCAAGCGACTGGCGCTCTCATTGCTGCTGATTGCCGCTGCCACCTTCGTCATCACGCTTTTTCTGCCGCCTAATTTCTGGGTACTGGGGATCAAAGCGATCGCCGAAGCGGCGATGGTGGGCGCGCTGGCGGACTGGTTTGCCGTGGTGGCGCTTTTTCGCCGGGTGCCGATCCCGTTTATCTCGCAGCACACGGCGATTATCCCGCGCAATAAGGATCGGATCGGCGAAAACCTCGGTCAGTTTGTGCAGGAAAAATTTCTCGATACCCAGTCGCTGGTCGCGCTGATCCGCCGCCATGAACCGGCGCTGTTGATCGGCAACTGGTTCAGCCAGCCGGAAAACGCCCAGCGTATTGGCCAGCATCTGCTGCAGATCATGAGTGGTTTTCTCGAACTGACCGACGACTCGCGCATTCAACGGCTGATCAAGCGGGCGGTGCACAAGGCCATCGACAAGGTCGATCTCTCCGGTACCAGCGCGCTAATGCTGGAAAGCATGACCAAAAACAATCGCCATCAGGTGCTGCTCGACACGCTGATCGCCCAACTGATCGCCCTGCTCCAGCGCGACAGCTCGCGAGCGTTTATCGCCAGACAGGTCGTGCACTGGCTGGAAACCGAACATCCGCTGAAAGCGAAGATCCTGCCAACCGAATGGCTGGGCGAGCACAGCGCCGAGCTGGTGTCTGATGCCGTTAACTCCTTGCTGGATGACATCAGCCACGATCGCGCACATCAGATCCGCCATGCCTTCGATCGCGCCACGTTTAAGCTCATCGATAAGCTCAAACACGATCCGGAGATGGCCGTGCGGGCCGAAAGCCTGAAAAGCTATCTGAAAGAAGATGAAGCCTTCAACCGTTATCTTGGCGAGCTGTGGGCAGACCTGCGTCAGTGGGTGAAAACCGACATTAACGCCGATGATTCCCGCGTAAAGCAGCGTATCGTCAGCGCCGGGCAGTGGTTCGGCGAAACGTTGGTAGCCGACAGCGCCCTGCGCGCCTCACTGAATGGGCATCTGGAGCAGGCCGCACATAAAGTGGCGCCAGAGTTCGCCACCTTCCTGACGCGCCACATTAGCGACACGGTGAAAAGCTGGGATGCACGCGATATGTCACAGCAAATCGAGCTGAACATCGGTAAAGATTTGCAGTTTATCCGCGTCAACGGCACGTTGGTTGGCGGTTCTATTGGGCTGGTGTTATATCTGTTGTCGCAAATTCCTTCCCTGCTGACGCTGGCGAATTTTTAAGGAGAAAAATTCAATGACGATGAACATCCGCATTTTTTCCCTGCGCGAAACACCGGAAAAACTGCACGAGGTCACCGCTTACTTTCAGCAACAATGGGCCTCAGAAGACTCCATGAGAGTTTACGAGGATGCACTGCATCGTTGTATTGGCGCAAAGAACCCGCTACCGCAGTGGTACTGGATGCAGGACGGCGACAGCATTGTTGGCTGCGCCGGATTGATCACCAATGATTTTATCAGTCGCGGCGAACTGTGGCCGTGGCTATGCGCACTCTATATCGATCCTCGCTATCGTGGTCACGGTCTGGCGTTTCGCCTGATTGAACATATTGCGCAGCAGGCCAGACAGTTAGGCTTTATGCGGCTTCATTTGTGTACTGACCTGGAAGGTTTATACGAGAAAGCGGGATTTTACTTTGACGGGCCGGGCTATCATCCGTGGGGGGAAGTCTCACGGGTCTACAGCCGTAATCTGTAAGCGCGCAATTGTTGTACATCAATAAAGCCAGATAAATTGCAGGGTTATAATGCGACGTCTTTTTACTGTCTCCCGTGTTACGGGGAAGGAAAATCATGTCGCTAATCACCGATTTACCCGCCATTTTTAATCAATTCTCCGACGCCCGTCAGAAAGGTTTTCTCACCGTAATGGATCTTAAAGAGCAGGGTATCCCGCTCGTTGGAACCTATTGCACCTTTATGCCACAGGAGATAGCGATGGCGGCAGGTGCGGTCGTCGTTTCGCTATGCTCAACCTCTGATGAAACCATTGAAGAGGCCGAAAAAGATCTGCCACGTAACCTGTGTCCGCTGATCAAAAGCAGCTACGGGTTTGGTAAAACGGATAAATGTCCGTACTTCTACTTCTCTGACCTGGTGGTGGGCGAAACGACCTGCGATGGTAAAAAGAAGATGTACGAGTACATGGCTGAATTTAAAGCGGTACATGTGATGCAACTGCCCAACAGCACCAGTGATGCGGCTTCACGGGCGCTGTGGAAAGCCGAGATCCTGCGTTTGCAGCAGGTTATCGAAGCCCGTTTTGGCACCCCGATTACCGAAACTGCGCTACGTGAAGCTGTTATTCTAAAAAACCAGGAACGTCGTGCACTGGCAAACTTCTACCGCGTTGGTCAGCTCAACCCACCCGCACTCAGCGGCAGTGACATTCTGAAAGTCGTCTACGGTGCAACCTTCCGCTTTGATAAAGCAGCACTGATCGACGAGCTTAATAGCATGGCCGAGCGGGTACATCAGGAATGGCAGGCCGGGAAACGTCTGGCGTCGCGTCCACGCATACTGATAACCGGCTGCCCCATCGGCGGCGCGGCAGAAAAAGTGGTTCGTGCCATTGAAGAAAACGGCGGTTGGGTGGTGGGCTATGAAAACTGCACCGGGGCGAAAGCCACTGAACAGTGCGTGGAGGAAACTGGCGACGTCTACGACGCGCTGACCGATAAATACCTCGCCATCGGCTGCTCATGTATTTCCCCTAACGATCAACGTCTGAAAATGCTCAGCCAAATGGTTGAAGAGTACCAGGCTGACGGCGTCGTCGATGTCATTTTACAGGCTTGCCACACTTACGCCGTTGAATCACTCGCCATCAAACGCCACGTCCGCCAACAGCACAACATTCCCTACATCGCCATTGAAACTGACTACTCCAGCGCGGATATCGGCCAGCTTAGCACTCGTGTCGCCGCGTTCATTGAAATGTTGTGAGGAACAGGGATGACATACTCAATAGGGATAGATTCCGGCTCCACAGCGACTAAAGGTATTTTGCTGGAAAGTAACGTCATCAGACGTCGCTTTCTCTGCCCAACACCTTTTCGCCCTGCCGAAGCAATCGCGCAGGCATGGGAAACACTGCAGGCGGGGCTGGACGTTAGACCATTTTTAACCCTCACTGGCTACGGACGGCAGCTCGTGGATTATGCTGACAAACAGGTCACTGAAATTTCCTGCCACGGACTGGGGGCACGCTTGCTGGCTCCCGGTACCCGCACAGTGATTGATATCGGCGGTCAGGACAGTAAAGTCATCCAGCTAGATGATGATGGTAACCTCAGCGATTTCTTGATGAACGACAAATGTGCGGCTGGGACCGGACGATTTCTGGAAGTCATCTCACGCACGCTCGGCGCCAGCGTAGAGCAGTTAGATGCGATTACCGCTGGCGTCGAACCACATGCCATCACCAGCATGTGCACGGTTTTTGCCGAGTCAGAGGTTATCAGCCTGCGCTCTGCGGGTGTCGCGCCGGAGACCATTTTAGCGGGTGTGATCAACGCGATGGCCCGACGCAGCGCGAATTTCATCGGACGGCTTTCAGGGCAGGCTCCACTGTTATTTACCGGGGGAGTAAGCCACTGTCACGCCTTTGCTCGTATGCTTGAAGGCCACATTGGCATTCCCGTACACACGCATCCCGACGCGCAGTTTGCTGGGGCGATTGGGGCCGCGTTAATTGGTCAGCGTCAGGGGAAACGTGAGTGAAGGAAACACTGTTCTTGTTTCATACTACCCTCGGCGTCATCAAAACGCGTAAAGCGCTACAGGCTGCGGGTATGTGCTTTCGGGTGGCAGATATTCCCCGCGAGCTACGCGGTGGCTGCGGGCTGTGCATTTACATCGACTGTGTTGCTGGCAAGGAGGATGAGTGGATAATTGCGGGTCATACCGAATCTATCTACCGTCTTGAAAACGGAGACTGGCGCTGCCTTGCCACTTTTCCTCCTTCCTGAACGTGCCAGGGGACTTATTTTTATTTTACTTTTCATTATCATTTACACATGTAATATAACAATTATCAGCTAACAGCGCGAAATGAGAGTCCGTATGTCCCAGGGAAGCCCAGATTCAAATCGTCATGCCATCAGCGTCGCGCTTTTTGGCATGCTGGTCTTAACACTGGGTATGGGAATTGGGCGCTTTCTGTATACGCCAATGCTGCCGGTGCTGCTGTCGGAAGGTCAATTTACATTTGACCAACTCTCCTGGATTGCCAGCGCCAACTACGCCGGGTATCTGGCAGGAAGCCTGCTCTTCTCCTTCGGGCTCTTCCATCTTCCCTCACGCTTACGCCCGATGCTGCTAACGTCCGCGCTCGCTACCGCAGGGCTGATTCTGGCGATGGCAAGCTTAACGCAGCCCGCGCTGGTGATGCTGATCCGCTTTCTGGCGGGCGTCGCCAGTGCCGGTATGATGATCTTTGGCTCAATGATCGTTCTGCATCATACCCGGCATCCCTTCGTGATCGCGGCGTTGTTCTCCGGCGTTGGTGCAGGTATTTTGCTGGGCAATGAATATGTCATTAGCGGTCTGCATTTTGCGCTTTCATCGCACACGCTCTGGCTGGGCGCAGCGGCAGCCTCGGCTCTGTTCTTCGTGCTACTGGTTATACTCCTGCCATCTCGCGATCACGTGCTCCCCGCTGCGGCCCCGGTAAAAACAGAGTATCAGCCTATGTCCTGGTGGCTGCTGGCGCTACTGTACGGGCTGGCCGGATTTGGCTACATCATTGTCGCCACCTACCTGCCGCTAATGGCGAAAAGTGCCGGTTCGCCGCTGTTGACTGCCCATCTCTGGTCGCTGGTCGGCATATCGATAATTCCGGGGTGTTTCGCCTGGCTGTGGGCCGCCCGACGCTGGGGAGTATTGCAATGCCTGACGGCGAATTTGCTGATTCAAAGCGCCTGCGTGGTCATGACGCTCGCCAGCGGCTCCTTGCCGCTGCTGGTGATAAGCAGCATGGGGTTTGGCGCAACGTTTATGGGAACTACTTCACTGGTGATGCCGCTTGCCCGTCAACTAAGCGTGCCGCGCAATATTAATCTGCTGGGCCTGGTCACTCTGACTTACGGCATTGGACAAATACTTGGTCCGCTATTAACCAGCCTGCTGGGAAGCGGCGCACAGGCGATCGTTAACGCCACGGTGTGCGGCGCGGTCGCGTTGTTTATTGCGGCGCTTATCAGCCTCACGCAATTATACAAACAGCGTTTCGCCTCGCCCAAAAGAGTATAAACGGCAAACATCTAAAGAAGTTATATTCGGATTAGTCCGCAATTAAATGTCAGCATTTAATAAACCGCAAATAATCGGCAATTACCCGCCAGACAATTTATAATTCCCGGCTGTTCATTTATAAACTCAATTTAAAATGCGTAAAAATGGACATGTTAATTCAACATCAACACCATCTTCGGGAAAGGCACATGTCGTGGTTTAAAAAAATACTACTGGGGTTAATTATTTTGGCGGGTTTAATTGGCACGCTAAAGGATTATAAAGACTTTGGCCTGTTTGGCGCACTGGGATTGTTTATTATCTTCCTGTTATCAACAACATTCTTATGGCAATGGGCCTCTGGCAAGTTACCAGAGATAACAAAGTTACATGCCATACTTATTTTACTGGCCAGCGCGGTAGCCTCTATTTTTGTTATCAATATGGCAATTGCCGGAAATTTGCATGTGGATTTAATGGAAGTCATGCGCGTTACCATTACCCATAATCCGCTTTTTTATCTGATCCTCTGCGTGGTCGCATGGGTAAAAGTGGGCATCTGGCAATGGCTGTTTAGCGGTGTACAGATGAAAGAAAGCCAGCCGGTTTAAACTCCAACAGATGTAAAAAAGGCGTCTTAACCAAGACGCCTTTTTCGTACTAGTATAACTACTTAGAACTGATAGGTCAGACCCGCAACAACCTGATTGTCGCCGTCTTTGCCATCGAGCAGGTTAATTTTGTAACCCACATCAGCAACCATGTTTTTGTTGAAGTAGTAGTCTGTGCCCAGCGCAACGTATTCGGTCAGATCAGTGTTGTTGTTGTCACGTGCATGAACGTATGCCACGTTCGGACGCAGACCAAAATCAAACACATAGGCCGCCATCGCTTCAAAGTGCTGCGCTTTGTCCGCATCCTGAATCAGGTTGTGGGATTCGCCGTACATGGTCGCAACGTAGATAGCGTTTGCATCATATTTCAGGCCAGCACCCCAGAATTCTGCGTTTTCGCCATCCCAACCATTTTGTTTTTGCTGAGCAGTCACAGAACTGTTGGTGTAGGCTGCAATGGCAGATACGCCGGAATCAGCGATATTGTCGTAGCCCAGGGAGAAGCCGTAGCCATTGCCGTGCTGTTTCGTCGGATCCTTATCGGAATCATCCTGACCCTGATATTGCGCGCCCAGGCTCAAGCCATCAACGGCACCAAACAGATTTTTGGTGCGGAGTGTTGCAACGCCAGAAGTGCGTGTAGTAAGGAAGCGGTCAGTATTTTCATAGGAGTCACCGCCGAACTCTGAAAGAGTGTCAGTGTAAGCTCCCACGTCGTAAGCGATACCGTAGTTACGACCGTAGTCAAAGCTAACGTCATGGCCATAATCCAGACCAGCAAACGCCAGACGTGTATTAACACCATTCTGAGAACCTTCTGCTTTAGCGGCATCAAACTGACTTTCAAACTGACCATAGCCAGTCAGTTGATCGTTGATTTGAGTCTCACCGCGAAAACCCAGACGTGCGTAGGTGCCGTCAGCATCGGTGCCGTCAGTCCAGGAGTGGACCGCTTTGACTTTGCCGTACAGATCCAGTTTGTTGCCATCTTTATTATAAATTTCCGCTGCATGAACGGAGGTTACCCCTAATGCCATTACAGCTAATGCCACTACTGACTTTTTCATGTTATTACTCACTTTTAATTGTGAATTTTGCTATCAACTTTGTTATGAAGGCGGAATGCCCACATAAAAAAGTCCCCTCCAGATAAGGGGAAACACCAATAACACACCGAAAAAATATACCAATAAAGGCAATAATGAAGTGGCAAGACCTATTTCAATTTTGGGTTTTAAATAAAACCCGAACAGAGAGTAATTACTTAGATTCTTCGCTTGTGCTCTCATTAATAGAGCGATGTAACATTAACGCCTCAGCGATAATATCTTGTTTACTTTTTCGCGTTTCAAATGCCAGCGTCCGGACATATTCCCACAGAGAAGTATCAACACGGGCACTTAAAAGAACCATATCTTTAGATCGGGTACCCCTGGCTTTTCGGATATCGGGATAATCTCGAGAAGGCATCGTCATCATCTCCTGAACGCAATAAGACGCTTATGGCGATGAAATATGCAGTCAGTGTAAAAACATGTCAACGGTAAAAAACATTCACAATCGTAATAAAACTGTTAATAAAACAAGGTAAAATGGAACGATATTTCAAGTGAAAGATAACTTGTTTATAGAATAATGTGTAATTTTAACTTTACATATATTCATTTTTATTCATTTGATTAAAAACACATGAGGCATTGACAAAAATCAGCATAAGCAATCAAAACATCATTACAGCCAATAAGTTACGCACCGTTATTAATGTCTACTTTTACGCGAACTGCTTGTTTTTATGTATTGTTATGCAAAGAGATCGCACCCAAAGCACTACGGGAATCACTTTGATTCTCACTTAATGCTGGCCTGTTTTGTCTAAAAATAAGCACGAAAAGGTAAAGATAAGGTAAATAGCGCATTTTTTCGCATGCGAAATTAAGTTGTTTTTAATTGATGAAAATCAAATTACATCACACAGGGGCAGCGAAAAAATGATCATTGAAGACTATGGAAACCATTTTTTACATGAGGTTTAAGACGTGAAAAGAAAGGTTGCTATGCAATGCTGAGCGGGCCGGAACAGCCCGCATGAGAGGTGGTAAAATCAAGCGTTAACTTTATCCAGCGGCCAGGAGTCAAATAGATAGCCATCGAAGTCGATGTCATCAACATTTGAAAACTCCAGCAGGCGCTGTTTGACGTTTTCCAGATGCTGCCACATCGCCAGCTTGGCCGCGCGGGCATCCTTTTTGATTAACGCCGCCAGGATCTGTTTATGGTCGCCCATCCACTCTTTACGATAGTGGGTATCATCGAGATGGCTATGAAGCTGGATCCACATCGGGTTGTTCTCGCGCCACTGCCATGACTGGCGAAACAGCTCCACCAGCATGCTGTTATGCGTGGCCTCGGCGATAGCGAGATGGAACTGCATGTCACCGCTTTCAGAACCGTTCGGTTCGCTGGAGGCCAGCTCCCGCTCTTCCAGTTGCAACGCCTGGCGCATTTTGACGATATCTTCGCGGGTGGCCTGCAGCGCGGCAAATTCGGCGATGTTGCTTTCCAGCAGCTGTCGCGCCTGGAGCAGCTCAAACGGGCCTGCATCATTGCAATGATTCACATCCGAACTGTCGATAGTCTGAGCTTCTGCATTGTCGAGTACGTAGATCCCGGCGCCACGACGCACGTCCACCAGACCTTTAATTTCCAGCATGATTAACGCTTCGCGCACCACCGTGCGAGTGACATTGAGTCTCTCGGCGATTTCACGCTCCGGCGGCAAGCGCTCACCAGGCAGGTACGGCGTCTGGACAATCAGATCGCGGATCATTGCACCCACTTCCTGATAGGGTCTTTGCTGAGAAGTGTTTGATTTCATCGTGTTATGTCCGTCAGATGCGTCAATTCAGAATCCGGAGGCTGGATGACTGCGCACACCTTATCCGGCCTACCAATAACGTTTTTTCGCCTGAACTATAGCATTTGCGGGAAGCCAAAAACAGAAAACGGGTCAACCAAATTAGTATTTTGATTGACCCGTCATACCTGGGAGGTTATGCGTCAGCGCTTAACGCTGCAACACACTCGCGTGCGCCGTGTTCACACAGCTGTTGATACGCCGCGGTAACCGTCGCAACAAAGTCGGCGTTTTCCGCCAGATCATGACCAAAAATGCCGCTCAACCCCAGCAGAGCCGTCACGCGTTCGGCTCCCTGGAACTGTTGGTTAATGCGCTGGAATTCGGCCTGCATTGGGTCGACAACATCAATGACCTGCCCCTGTTCATCCACACCGTGGGTGTAGCGCATCCAGCCCGCGATGCCCAGTGCCAGATGACGCCAGCCGCTACCGTTTTGCAGATGCAGACGCACCGGATCCAGCAGACGCTGTGGCAGTTTCTGGCTGCCGTCCATCGCAATCTGCCAGGTACGGTGGCGCAGAGATGGGTTGCTGAAACGCTCGATCAGCAGCGTCGCGTAGGCGTTGAGATCGGTACCTTCCGGCATCGACAGCGTTGGCGCTTGCTCCTGCATCATCAGCGCAAACGCCGCTTTGCGGTATGCTGGATTGGTCATGGTGTCAGCGATGGTTTCATAACCGCCGAGATAGCCCAGATAAGCGAGGAAAGAGTGGCTGCCGTTGAGCATGCGCAGTTTCATCATTTCAAACGGTACTACGTCGGCAACAAACTGTGCGCCGACTTTGTCCCAGTCAGGGCGACCGTTAACAAAGTTGTCTTCAATCACCCACTGGCGGAACGGTTCGCAGGCGATAGCGCACGGATCGTAAACGCCCAACTGGTCGGCAATCTCCTGCAACGTTTCTGGCGTTGCCGCCGGAACAATGCGGTCTACCATGGTGCACGGGAAAGTGGCGTTTGCTTCAATCCACTGCGCCAGCTGCGGGTCACGCGCCTGCGCCAGGCCCAGCACCGCGACTTTCGCCACATGCCCATTTTCACGCACGTTATCGCAGGACATCACGGTAAAGGCCGCCAGCCCCTGCTCACGACGCAGATGCAGCGCCTGTACGATGTAACCAATCGCCGATTTCGGCGCGGCTGGATTTGCCAGATCGTGTTTAATCAGCGGGTTATTGAGATCTAACTGGCCGCTGGCAGCATCGGTGCAGTAGCCTTTTTCCGTGACCGTCAGCGAGACAATTGCCGTCTGCGGGCGCGCCATGGCCTGTAAAATACCATCACAGCCGTCAAGCTCCGGGTGCAGCGCTTCTTTCATCGAGCCGATCACTTTCAGCACGGTGTTGTCCGCGCCTTTTTCCGCCACGGTATACAGCAATTGCTGCTTGCGCAGGTTTTCAATCAGTATGCAGTCATTACCCGGCATCAGGTTAACTTCACAGATACCCCAGTCGCTGTCGGTGGTTTCCAGCAGATGGTGGGTGTACAGCGCCTGATGCGCGCGGTGAAAAGCGCCGCATCCCAGGTGAACAATGCGGGATTGCAGACGAGAGCTGTCCCATGCAGGGCGTGCAACCGGCAGGTTGCTATTGGCAATTGTCGTTGTCATCGTGAACTCCAGATCCCGTCGGAAATACCAACGGAGAGAAAAGAAAAAAGCCGGCCAGACAGGCGACCGGCAACACTGCTTTAGCGGCTAAAGAAAGCGCGCTGGATAGCCATCTCAACGCCACGCACTTCCGCCAGGCCTTTCAGGCGACCAATCGCGGAGTAACCTGGGTTGGTTTTCTTTTTCAGGTCGTCAAGCATCTGGTGACCGTGGTCCGGGCGCATAGGGATCAGATCCTCTTTGCCCTCGGCTTTACGGCGCTGTTCTTCCTCAACGATCGCTTTCACCACTTCGTACATGTCAACGTCGCCATTTAGATGCGCCGCTTCATGGAAGGTTTTCGGGTTATCTTCACGCAGCGTGGAGCGCAAATGGGTGAAGTAAATACGCGGGCCAAACTGTTTGATCATGTCGACCAGGTCGTTATCCGCACGAACGCCGTAGGAGCCGGTACACATGGTGAAACCGTTCGCCATGCTGTTGACCGTATCGACCATCCACTGCATGTCTTCCACGGTGGAAACAATGCGTGGCAGGCCAAGGATTGGGCGCGGCGGATCGTCCGGGTGTACCGCCATGCGCACACCGACCTCTTCTGCTACAGGAATAATCGCCTTCAGGAAGACGGCAAAATTCTCACGCAGCGCAGCTTTATCGATATCCTTATAGCGTTCAAGATGCTGGCGGAACTGGTCGAGCGTGTAGCCCTCTTCCGCGCCCGGCAAACCGGCGATGATATTGCGGGTCAGACGTGCTTTGTCTTCTTCGCTCATGGTGGTGAAGCGTTCATTCGCCTGCGCAATCTCTTCGGCGGTGTAGTCCGCTTCCGCGCCAGGGCGTTTGAGGATATGCAGCTCAAAGGCGGCAAATTCAATTTGATCGAAACGCAGCGCTTTGGAGCCGTCCGGCAGGACGTATTCCAGGTCGGTACGGGTCCAGTCGAGAACCGGCATAAAGTTGTAGCACACGGTACGAATGCCGCACTCGGCCAGGTTACGCAGGCTTTGCTGGTAGTTGGCAATCCACTGCTGATAGTTGCCGGAACGGGTTTTAATGTCTTCGTGGATCGGTACGCTTTCGACGACCGACCATACCAGGCCCGCCTGCTCAATAATGGCTTTGCGTTTTAGGATCTCATCAACCGTCCACACTTCCCCGTTCGGGATATGGTGCAAGGCAGTGACAACGCCCGTTGCACCCGCCTGACGCACATCCGCTAAGGTGACCGGATCGTTAGGACCATACCAGCGCCATGTCTGTTCCATGTTTTATTCCTCGTTTACGTTATGGACTCGACGATATGGCACATAAATTCCTCCTTTTGGTATTACATGTCAACCTGAAGCGATGAATTGGTTAACCAAATCACGATATCTGCTGACCATACCGCTAATGAACGGCCATACAACCCAGTATTAATGTAAACATGTAACGCAATGTGACATCCATCGCATCATAGGTTGACCAATATATGTAACATCTCAACCAAAATCATAATAGTTCAACCAAAGTAAGGTAGACGTTATATGCACGTTCTCAATATTCTGTGGGTTGTATTCGGCATCGGCCTGATGCTGGTGCTCAATTTAAGATTCAAAATAAACTCGATGGTCGCCCTGCTGCTGGCGGCACTCTCGGTCGGTATGCTGGCGGGAATGGATTTAATGGAACTGCTGCATACCATGAAATCCGGCTTTGGCAGCACGCTGGGTGAGCTGGCGATTATCGTAGTATTCGGGGCAGTCATCGGTAAGCTGATGGTTGACTCCGGCGCGGCGCATCAGATTGCCCATACGCTGCTGGCGCGACTCGGTCTACGTTACGTGCAGCTGTCGGTGATCATTATTGGTCTGATCTTCGGCCTGGCGATGTTCTATGAAGTGGCGTTTATTATGCTGGCACCGCTGGTGATCGTCATTGCCGCGGAAGCGAAGATCCCGTTCCTTAAGTTGGCGATTCCTGCGGTTGCCGCCGCCACCACCGCTCACTCACTGTTCCCACCGCAGCCGGGTCCGGTCGCGCTGGTTAACGCCTACGGCGCTGACATGGGCATGGTTTACATCTACGGTATCCTGGTGACCATTCCGAGCGTGATCTGCGCCGGACTTATCCTGCCGAAATTCCTCGGCAACCTCGATCGTCCAACGCCGTCATTCATGAAAGCCGACGTACCGGTTGACCAGAACAACCTGCCGTCCTTCGGCGTGTCTATTCTGGTGCCGCTGATCCCGGCGATCATCATGATCTCCACCACCATCGCCAACATCTGGCTGGTGAAAGGGACGCAGGCGTGGGAAGTGGTCAACTTCTTAGGCTCCTCGCCGATTGCAATGTTTATCGCCATGGTTGTCGCCTTCGTGCTGTTTGGTACCGCGCGCGGTCACGACATGCAGTGGGTAATGAACGCCTTTGAAAACGCGGTGAAAAGCATCGCCATGGTGATCCTGATCATCGGCGCGGGCGGCGTACTGAAGCAAACCATTATCGATACCGGCATCGGCGATACCATCGGCATGCTGATGTCGCACGGCAATATTTCTCCCTACATCATGGCGTGGTTGATAACCGTGCTGATTCGTCTGGCAACGGGTCAGGGCGTGGTCTCAGCCATGACGGCGGCGGGGATTATTAGCGCAGCGATCCTCGACCCGGCAACCGGTCAACTGGTGGGCGTCGACCCGGCATTGCTGGTGCTGGCAACAGCGGCCGGCTCCAACACCCTGACCCATATCAACGATGCTTCGTTCTGGCTGTTCAAAGGCTACTTTGACCTGTCGGTGAAGGATACGCTGAAAACCTGGGGTCTGCTGGAGCTGGTAAACTCCGTGGTTGGCCTGATTATCGTGTTGATCATCAGCATGATTGCATAACGTCGATACCGCTCTGGCCTATAGCGCCAGAGCGGTTTTCCATCCTGCCTCAACAATCCTCAATAATCAGATACACCGCCTTCACCGGGCCATGCACCCCAACCACCTTGATAAGCTCAATATCCGCCGTCGAGCTGGGTCCACTGATGATATTAATGCATGATGGCATACGCTCACCGGCCTGTGCTTTCTGATGCAGCTTTTCTGCCAGTTGCGCCACGCGCGGCAGAATGGAGCTTTTACGCAGCACGAAAATCGAGGACTCCGGCAACAGGCTCAGAGAACGCCCGCGCTCCGGTGCGGAAAACAGCACCACGCCGCCGGACTCCGTCAGGCCATATTCGGCATACACTACGCCGACTTTCGCCTGCTCGGCCTGGGTAATATTTTCGCTACCACGCGCCGGATCCCAGACCACAGCGTGGCATTCCTGCTGCAAGCGTTCGGTGATGCCCAGCTCCACCAGCCGGCTGTCGCCGCTCAGCACCACCGGCTGCTGACCCAATTCTTCGCACAGGCGCAGCGCCGCGTCTGCGGCCTGGTCCTCGCTGGTCAGTTCGCAGCGGGCCAGCATCACTTCGCTGGCAAACTGGATAAACGCAGAGCAGCGCTGCTCGGGGCTAAGCTCGGTCAGGCGCTCGTTGGCATAGTTGTTAACCGGCGCGGCATCTGCTTGCGGCTCGAAGCGCAGCGGGCGACCCAGCGCCTGGGCGATGGTGTTTAAAAACGCGGTACAGTTATCCATTCTTTTTCTCCTGCGCCTGATGTTTCTTAAACCAGCTACGGAAGCTCTCGCCGTCAGCATCAGGCAGATCGCGCGCCTCCATCCAGTCACCAATCGCACCAACCTTGAGCGGGGTTTTGCCGCCATTGATAAACCAGCTCGCCGCATGCGCGCCCGCCATCATCCCAACTTTCCACAGCCCCGGATGGCTATTGGCATAGGCGAACATCTTGATCGCCCGTCGCTCGGCTTTCGGCGTAATGCCCTCCTCGGCCATCACCCGGCGATGACGCAGGATCAGTTTTGAAAGCGGAATACGCACCGGGCAGACGCTGTCACAGGCCGTGCATAAAGAACAGGCGTACGGCAGGTCTTTAAAATCTTTATAGCCGCCGAGCAGCGGAGAAATCACCGCGCCGATAGGTCCAGGATAGATAGAGCCATAGCCGTGTCCGCCGATGTGGCGGTACGCCGGACAGGTGTTCATACAGGCTCCGCAGCGGATGCAGCGCAGCACCTCGCGAAACTCTGAGCCCAGCACCTGCGAGCGACCGTTATCGACAATCACCAGATGGAACTCTTCCGGTCCGTCAACGTTGTCAGCCTCACGCGGGCCGGTCAGCCAGGTGTTGTAGCCCGTCAGACGTGCGCCCACGGCGCTGCGCGCCAGCATGGTGATCAGCACATCCACCTCGGCAAAGGTCGGCGCGATACGCTCCATGCCCATCACCGCAATGTGCGTTTTCGGCAGCGTGGTGCACATGCGCGCGTTGCCTTCGTTGGTCACCAGACACACCGAGCCGGTTTCCGCCACGGCAAAGTTACAGCCAGTAATACCGATTTCGGCACTGAGGAAATCCTCGCGGATCTTCTGACGAATGAACAAGGTCATAGCTTCCGGGGTTTCCGGGCCGTCGTACCCCAGACGTTCGTTCAGCACGCGGCGGATCTGGTAGCGATCTTTATGAATCGCCGGAACCACGACGTGCGAAGGCGGATCCTGATCCAACTGCAGAATATATTCCCCGAGATCGGTTTCGATCACCTGGATTCCGGCATCCTGCAGCACGTGGTTGACGCCGATTTCTTCGGTCACCATCGACTTGGACTTCACCACCTTCTTCGCATTTTTACTCTGCGCGACCTGCAAAATGTAGCGAGTGGCGTCTTCTTTGGTTTTGGCGAAATAGACGTGTCCGCCGTTTTCCGTCACTTTCTCGGAGAGTTGGTACAGGTAAGCGTCGAGGTTGCTCAGAACGTGATCGCGGATCTGGCTGGCACGATCGCGCCAATCTTCCCAGTGGCCTAACTCATCAACCATTTTTTGCCGATTCGCGCCGATACGCTCCTGCGCATTAGCCACGGCTTTGCGCATGATCGGATCTTCTATCTGCTGACGAATACGCAGTTTAAATTCTACATCGCTGGTTTTTATCGACATCTCTTTCCCCTCAGCGGCTCATCAGCACTTCAGCAATATGCATCACTTTGACCGGCTGGCCTTCCCGTTGCAGTCGGCCGCCAATGTTCAGCAGGCAGCTAACGTCTGCGCCAATCAAATATTCCGGCTTTGCATCCATCAGATGTAAGACTTTCTCTTTCACCATCTCACCGGATATCTCGGCCATCTTGACCGAGAACGTCCCGCCAAAGCCGCAACAGGTATCCTGATCGGCAAACGTCAACAGCTCCAGTCCGCGCACGTTTTTCAGCAGCGTAAGCGGCTCTTCCTTCACTCCCAGTTTGCGGGTCAAGCTACAGGAAGGATGATACACAGCGCGGCCCTGCAGGCTGGCACCAACGTCCACCACGCCCAGTTTGTTGACGATAAAGGAGGTGAGATCCTGCATACGCGCGGAAACTTTCTCAGCACGCAGCGCCCATTCCGGTTCATCGGCCAGATACGTCGGGTAGCTTTTTACCGCGTAGGTGCAGGAGCCCGCCGGGGAGATAATCGGATCGTCGTTGTCTTCCAGCGCGGCGATCAGGTTTTTCATCCCGGGGATCGCCTCTTTGATGTATCCGCTGTTGATGGCTGGCTGACCGCAACACCCTTGCTTCTCGGGGAAATTCACGCGACAACCCAGTTTTTCCAGCAGCAATACGGAGTCTCGTGCCATCCGTGATTTCAGTGCGTCACCAATGCAGGTAACAAAGAAATTTACATTCACAATAACTACTCCATTGCTTCATTTCTGTTTATTGCGCTTGATATCGCGATATCAAGCAAAGATTCAGCTGTATTTCACGCCCAGTTTTTGTATTTGCTTGTTTTACTAATGTCTGGGTTCATTATGATGCACGGATCGTTTTCCTTTGATAGCGACTCTCTTCTTCTTATATCAGGACAATCGCAAATGTCTGTATTTTCATTTGTATGACAAAACCAAATAATCCCCTAATCAACATGCATATGCAATACCCATGTTTATTTATTTCGGACTTGCTCACATTTTTATATTGAAAACGACAGTGTTATTAACACCTTATAAAATAGTTTCGAATGATTACTACCTTCGTCACTACCATTATTAAAAATGTTATTAAATAACCACTTATGGGTATTTACCTTGCTCTTAAGTATATTTATCTGGCATTGAATTTTAATTAAAAGATTACAATAGTTACAAAACCACAAATCATAATTACTTTATTCACTGAAGCGATTCAGTTTACATATTTTATTTACACGGCAATGTAGCCTTCCCGCCATAAATATAAATCAGGTTTAATGAACCAATCAGGAATAGCAATGAACGAATATTTTATGTTTGCCCTGGCACTCTCTCCTTTACTACTTATGGTATTTTTAATACTGAAATTAAAAATGCCCATCCATTATTCCGTACTGATTTCTTTGGTATTCACCGCTGCACTATCGGCAATATTCTGGGAAATGCCCGTACAAAATCTGAAAGCCGCGATAGGCTATGGCGCACTGAAGGGACTATGGCCGATCGTGATTGTGATCCTCGGCGCTATTTTCAGTTATAACGTCATGCAAGCGACCAAAGCACTGGATATTTTGCGCGATATTCTCGCCAGCATTAGCGAAGATAAGCGTATTCAGGTGCTGCTGATTTCATGGTGTTTTGGTGGATTTCTTGAAGCCGCAGCGGGCTATGGCACGGCGGTCGCTATTCCGATCGGCATTCTCATTGCGCTGGGATTCAACCCGCTGAAAGCAGCGATTGCTTCTCTCGTGGCGAATACCGTTCCCACCGCATTCGGCGCGGTCGGGATCCCGGTTTCTATTCTGGCTGAACAGGTTAATCTGCCGGTTTATACCTTAGGCGGAACCATTATTTTGCAGCTTGCGCTGTTTAATATTCTGCTGCCGTTTGTGATTGTCTGCATTATTGGCGGCGGCCTGAAAGCCATTCGTGGCGTATTTCTGATCACGTTGATTTGCGGCATTTCCACGCTGATTCCGCAATATTTTGTCGCCATCCATCTTGGCGCGGAATTACCCGCTTTTGCCGGTAGCCTGGTCAGCCTGTTTGCCGTGGCGATGGTCAGTCGCCTGCGCAAAGGGAAAACCGATCCCGAGTGGCGCATTGAGGTCAGCCATACCCGCGAAACCACGCCGCGCTCGGCAAAAGTGCTGTTCCGCGTGGGCTCTATCTATCTGTTTATTTTTGTGTTTATCCTGCTGTGTTCGCCGCTGTTCCCGACAATAAAAGGCGCGGCGTCCCAACTGGCTTCGGTGCTGCATTTCACGTTGGCTGACGGTAAAACGATGGCACTGAAAGTTGAATGGGTGACCACACCAGGGATGCTGATCATCTTTGCGACCATTATCGGCGGTTTTATTCAGGGGGCGTCCGCACGCGGGATGCTGGAAGTATTTATCAAAACCATTTTCCAGCTTAAAAACTCTATCGTCGCAATTATGGCGATCGTCGCGCTGGCCACGGTGATGGACCTCAGCGGGATTATCTCCACGCTGGCGCAGTCGATTGTCGATCTGACCGGCAGCTCGTACGTCTTCCTCGCCCCGGTGATTGGCGCGCTGGGCACGTTCGTTACCGGCAGCGATACCAACTCGAACATTCTGTTCGGCAAGCTGCAAACCATTGCTGCCAGCAAGTTGCATATCGATCCTAACTGGCTGGCGGCGGCCAATACCTCTGGCGCTACGGGGGGGAAAATGATTTCGCCGCAAAGCATCGCCATCGCGGTTTCTGCCACCAAAATGGACGGTCAGGCCAACCAGATTATGTCTGGCACCATGAAATACTGCTGCGCCTACATTGTGATCCTCGGCCTGAAAGTCGGTCTCTTTTATTACTGGTTTATGGCGTAAGCCATTGTCAACCCCGTCAAATTCGCGGCAATCGTATTTGACGACACAGTGACCAAAAAGGTTTACACCGTCCCAGGAACGGAACAAGGCGACAGGCTTTACGATTTGTCGGCGCTGACTAAAATAGCGCCGATGTTTCAAATCGAGGATTGTTGTTATGTTGTTCTGGAAAAAGATGGTGAAGAAGTTCGACGCCTTTTCCGCGTTGATTCCACCACGCTACTTCCGCGTGTAATACCTGGCGCTTCGCTTATCAGGCCTACATTTCACACTCATTTGTAGGCCGGATAAGGCGCGAGCCGCATCCGGCAGCGACAGCAGCGTAAAATGCTCACCCCTTCCTCTTACGCAGACCGCATGCTCTTAACACCGCCACCCACAGACGAAGCCACGCGAAACGGTAGACCAGAGGATGCTGAAGCCGCAGCAATGTCAGAAACATAGAGCCCCCTCGTGGCGCTACAATACCGCTGCCCGATAGCGAATTTGCGGATCCATTATCTGGTGACGCGCATCTATCAGCCGCAGTTCATACGAATCATGCTCTTTTGTCAGTCGCATCACAGCATCGACGACACTGGTGGTCCGCTCCAGCGCCTGCTTGTCCTCATAACCATTGAGCAGTGAAGCCAGCATCACGCTGCAAATCAGATCCCCAACGCCCACCGGCATTTTGGCAAAGGTATACAGCGGCCGGGCAATGTGTAACGTCTGTTCCGGCGTCACCAGCAGCATTTCAAACACCTGTTTGTCCCGCGAACAGTCGCCGAGATGCTTCACCAGCACCTTCTTCACACCCCACGACACCAGCTGCTGCGCAGCTTCCACCACCTCGTCAAAACCACGCAGTTGTCTGCCCGTCAGCACGCCCAGCTCATAGAGATTCGGTCCCATCATGTCGGCCAGTTGAATGGCATCATCGACAAAAAAGGACTCTACGCCCTGCGCGACAATGCAGCCTTTTTGCGGATCGCCCATCACCGGATCGCAAAAATAGAGCGCCTGCGGATTACGCTGACGAATGGTGGTGACCGCGTGCTTCACCTCTTCACAATGGCGTTTATCCCCGAGATACCCGGACAGCACGGCGTCGCATTGCGCCAGCTTTTGCAGGTCATCCAGCCCGCTGATGATGGCGCTCAGCTCGCCGTGCGGCATCGTCATGCCCTGCCACATCCCGTACTGGGTGTGGTTGGAAAACTGTACGGTGTAAAACGGCCAGACATCGATCCCCGAAAGCTGCATCGGCAGCACAGCGGCTTTATTTCCTGCATAGCCATAAACGACTGACGACTGAACAGACAACACGTTTTTCATTTTGACTCCGTCTAACGAAACGTTGGCAGCAGACCAAATACGTCCAGAACAACCGTCAGATAGACAACCGCCCCACAGACAATCACCAGGTTAAGCACGGTGTTATTACAGGGCGCGGTATAGCTGGCGGTCGGAAAACGTTTCCGCGCGGCTTTCACCAGGAACGGCGGCAGGATCACGCTCCAGATGGTAAAGGCCAGACCGGCATAGCCAATCGCGTGCACAAAACCGTTCGGGAAGAAGAAGCACACGGCGGCTGGCGGGAAGTAGGTCACCAGCGCGGTTTTCAGGCGGCCCATGCCGTCATCCGGGAAGTGAAACAGGTCGGCGATATAATCGAACAAGCCAAGCGTCGCCGCCAGCAGAGAACTGGCTACTGCGAAGTTGCCGAAGAAGGTCAGGATCAGATCCATATACCGGCTGGTGAACAGCTCGCTGATGGCCTCAACAAACACGTCGATATTGCCGCCTTTGGCGATAATTGGCGGGAACGCGGAACGGCTGATGTTACCCATCGTGACGCCCAGCCAGAAGATATACAGCAGCAGGGCAAACAGCGTACCGATGATAATCGAACGCGTGATATTCGGGACCCCACTCTTGCCATACAGCTTGACCAGGCTCGGCACGTTACCGTGAAAACCAAACGAGATAATACAGAACGGCAGCGTCATCAGAATGTAAGGCAGGTACTGTGAGTTGGGCAGCGCCACCGCCACGCTGTCGACAAGTTTCGCCACTTCAATATGACCAACCAGCCCGGAGAAAGTAGCAAAGAACGCGATAAACTTACCGATAATCAACACGGTAGTGATGCGTCCGACCAGCAAGGAGCTGTACCAGGCAATCGCGCCGACCAGCATACTGACGATCACCACCGAGATATTCGCCGGAAAACGCACGCCGCTGTATTTGAACACGGTTTGCGCCATCACCGCTGACGATCCGGAAATATAGGCATAGGTCAGAATATACAGCACAAAGCCGAAAGCGATACCGACAACGATATTCCACTTACGACCTAATAAATCCTGAGTAAAGGTATTAAAACTGGCACCGGCGCCATAATGCAGGTTGACTTCAACCAGCATCAGACCGGTTAATAACATCATGATGGCGATAAACAGAAGAATAACAGACGCACCGGGGAACCATACGCCGGCCATCGCAATCGGCAGGGAGAACATCCCGCCACCCACTACGGTCGCGATAACCAACATGGTTCCGCTAATCAGTCCGGGGGTACTACTCTGTCGCTCAATGGCATTAATATCCATGATAAATGTTCCTGTAGACTATTCGTTATAATTACAGCTGTCATTTGTACATCATGCGGATAATAAAAATGTCGGAGTCAGGGTTTACTTTTTTTAGTTATGTCACGGTAACGGGCACCGCAAAGGCTTCCTGTTCATGGAAAAGGAATACAAAAAAGCCCCATCACGTGATGGGGCCATAACTATTTTTTAGATGTAATCAAAGCGTGCAGTAAAGAAACGCAACTGCTTCGGCTCGTAAATAAACTTCAGCCCGCGAATATCTTCTTTGTGCTGGTAAAGTTTAATAATACCGTCAGCCACGACATCCATATGTGCGTAGGTATAAACACGGCGTGGAATAGTCAGACGCACGGTTTCCAGTTTCGGTCTGTGGTGTTCACCGGTCACGTTATTACGGCCCGCAGAGATAATTCCGCGCTCCATACTGCGCACGCCGGTTTCCACATAGATGCTGGCGGCCAGACTTTGTGCCGGGAACTCGTCCTGCGTCAGATGCTCGCAGAAGCGACGCGCATCGAGGAATACCGCGTGACCACCTACCGGTTCAACAATCGGTACGCCAGCGGCTTTCAGCTTATCGCCCAGGTAGCGAACCTGCTTCACGCGGTGCTCGATGTACTCGTACTGCATGGCTTCGCGCAGGCCAATCGCCATGGCTTCCATGTCGCGTCCGGCCAGGCCGCCGTAAGATGGCATACCTTCGTAAACCACGACTAACTCTTTGGCAGAAGAGAACATTTCGTCATCGTTCATGCACAGGAAGCCACCGATGTTCACCAGACAGTCTTTTTTACCACTCATGGTACAACCGTCGGCGTAGCTGAACATCTCATGCACGATCTCGGCGATGCTCTTGTTCTCAAAGCCCTGCTCTTGCTCTTTGATAAAGTAGGCGTTTTCCACGCAGCGGGTAGCGTCGTAGAACACTTTAATGCCGTGCGCTGCCGTCAGTTCACGCACCGCACGCATGTTCGCCATCGAGACCGGCTGCCCGCCTGCGAGGTTAACCGTCACCGCCAGGCAGATATACGCAATATTCTCTGCGCCTTTTTCATCAATCAGTTTTTGTAATTTTTTAAGATCGATATCACCTTTAAACGCAATATTCAGACCGGCATCGTGCGCTTCGTCACGAACGATATCGACAAACACCGCACCATTTTTTTCCTGGTGATAACGAGTGGTAGTGAAATACATATTCCCGGCAACATATTGCCCTGGTTTAATAGCCAGTTGCGATAACAGGTTTTCTGCGCCGCGGCCCTGGTGAGTCGGAACAATATGTTTAAAGCCGAACAGTTCCTGCACGGTTCTTTCCAGATGATAGAAGTTTTCGCTGCCCGCGTACGCTTCATCACCCATCATCATTCCGGCCCACTGCTTGTCGCTCATTGCGTTGGTGCCACTGTCGGTCAGCAGGTCAATATAAATATCTTTCGAATTTAACAGGAAAGTATTGTAACCCGCTTCCTGCATTTTCTTAAGGCGCTCATCACGCGGGATCATAGATACAGTTTCAACGCTTTTAATACGGAAGGGTTCTGCCGGATAATTCATTTTGTTTCTCCAGTAACAGTGGTCATGTACGTATTAATGTGAAGTAAATCATACCTGGTTCATCAATAAAGTCTGATGAAATATAACTATTCGCCTCCTGAGCCAGGGGGAGAAATAATGTGGAGGCACTATGCAAGATTTGATTGATTATGGAAATAGCCCGGTCAACATTAATCACTGGCAATAATTTAAAAAGCTGTAAATGTGAGTGATGCAAATCACACGTCATTTTTTTACCCGTTCATATTCAACGAGTTTTTTTTGCGTGTTGATTTGCCCTTCACCGTTGCATGTCACTGGAGAGGGAAAATACTGAAAACTTAACTTTCCAGGCTGTTCTCATAATGTATTGCTCAATGAGTACACCCCAATTTGTGAGAGTCGGATCACTTCGCGGGTTTATATTTGTGATTCACATCACTAAAAGTGTAAAGCAAATTGTACAATTAAGCGTTGTTTCAGAGTTTGCTATTTGCTTCAGTGAGTTAGATCGCATTTTTGGTCTGATGCCGACAGGCGTTGTTTTCTGGAGCGTGGGGATATTCAGGCGCGTGAAAGATAATGAATAAATGCGATGAATAATACCGGATTTATTGGGGTGAAGGCGTTTTCTATTTATTCCAAAAGCATGCTATTCGCGCTTATTTCATCTTATTTACATCTGGGCTTACCGAAGATCACTGGGGGAATTTACAGGGGTTTTATTAGCGCGATACGAAGGTGCGCCAACACCTGCGCATCGCTAATCACAGTAACTATTCATATAAACGTATAACAGGAGGGACATCATCCCTCCTGTTCTCGCGATAATTATTTCACTAACGCGGATATATCCTTGAACAGCGAATGGGTTATTTCTACACCGTCACGAGTTGTACGCATACGGGAATGATAGCGACGCTCGCCCGGCAAACGCGCTCCTTGCCGCTGCATATCGGCAAAGAGTCTCTCGGCACGTGCCAGATGCTGCGGAGCCTCCCGTCCCAGAAAGCGGGCCGGGTCCAGGGCCAGAATCAGCTCGCCACCATAGGGCAACCCACCAGCCCCCTTATCCCACGCCAGCGATTCCGCGCTGGTCATATCGCCGATGAGCGGTCCGGCAAGCAGTTCCACCATTGCCGCCAGTGCAGACCCTTTATGCCCGCCAAACGTCAACATCGCACCGTCGAGGATCGCCTGCGCGTCGGTGGTGGCCTGACCGTCACCGTCAATCCCCCACCCTTCCGGCACCGCTTTTCCCGCCCGTTGATGGAGTTGGATCTCTCCCCGTGCCGCCGCACTGGTGGCCATGTCGAAGATAAACGGGGGTTTTTCTTCACGCGGCCAGCCAAATGCTATCGGGTTAGTGCCAAAAAGCGGCTGCGTCCCGCCTGCGGGAGCAACCCACGCATGGCTGGGCGTCGTCGCCAGCGCCACCAGCCCCGCCTCCGTGAGCGGCTCAACGTCGGCAAACAGCGCCGAAAAGTGCACACAGCGGTTAATCGCCAGGGCTGCAATACCGCTGTGGCGCGCCTTTTCTATCAGCAGTGGAAGCGCGCGCTCGAATGCCAGCAGGGAAAATGCCCCACCGGCGTCCACCTTCACAATGGCCGGCGCGGTATCGGTGATAACCGGCTCAGCGTCAGGTGACACCTTTCCTTTACGTCGCGTCTCCACAATCCCTAGCAACCGCCACAAACCATGCGAGGCACAGCCATCACGCTCACCGTGGGTCACGTTTGTCGCGATCGCCACGGCATGCGCTTCACTGAATCCGTTCCCGCGCAGCACCTTATATGCCAGCGCATAAGCCTCTGTTAACGAGAGGTTTACCATCTCCATGACCGACTCCTTTACTCTTCTTCATCACCGGTAAAGTTAGCCCGCGGCAGACAGGTTCGCTCACCCCAGTAGTAAATTCCCAGCGACATCACCGCTACCACCACCGTATCCCACGGATGACCAATCACCCCTGTGCCCCCAAAACTACCCAGCCAGGAGAAGAGCATAATCAGCGCGTAGAAGGCGATAAGCCACAGAGACGATTTCACCTGCTGCGCCAGACTTACGGTGTGTACCGGCACTTTTGATTTGCAAAGCACATAGACGACAAACATCACAATCTGCAGACCCAGCAGCCATGACAGCGTGCCCCAGCCAGACCAGAATACAATCAGCGCCGAAATCACAAACGACACCGGACCGATAATCCCGAAGGCACGCACGCGGAATGGGCGCGGCAAATCCGGTGCATTACGACGTAGCCCCGCCGCCGTGACCGGGGCAATGGCGTAGCTCAGTACCAGCGCCGCCGACACCACGCTTATCAGCTGTTCCCATGACGGGAACGGCAATGTCCAGAAGATAGACAATGCAAAGGTCAGCCACAGCGCCGGACGCGGAATGCCAGACTCTTTATCGATGTGGGTAAACGTCTTAAAAAAGGTGCCTGCTTTCGCCCAACCATAAATCACGCGCGGCGTGGCGTTCATGTAGATATTGCCGGTACCACTTGGGGAGACAATCGCGTCGCACACCACCATAAACGCCAGCCAGCCCATACCGAGCGTAATGGCGATATCCCGGTACGGCAGCGAGAATTGCTTGCTGATCTCCGCCCAGCCGCCACCCAGCATTTCGGTCGGAATACTGCCAAGAAATGCCAACTGCAACAGCACGTAAATAATCGTCGACAGCACCACGGATAAAATAAGCGCCACCGGGATGGTACGCTGCGGATTCTTTACTTCACTCGCCACAGAAATAATTGGCGTCAACCCCAGGTAGGCGAAGATGATCCCACCGGCGCTAATCGCAGCCTCAACGCCCGACATACCAAAGGGTGCAATTCCCTGAACGTGCAGGTTCTCAGGTTTGAAAAAGGTAAAGAGCGTCACAACGACCGCCAACGGCACCAAAAATTTCAGAATACTGATGATGTTATTGGAACGGGCAAACGTTTTTACACTGTAGTAATTCAGCCCGAAGAACAAACACAGCAGCAAAAACTGCACTACCCATCCCAGCAACGTTGGGTCGCTTGAACCAGTTTGAGTCAGCATCGGGAACCATGCTGCCGCATACTGCCGTGCAGCAACAATCTCTATGGAGATGAGGCTTGAAAACGCAATCAGCGTAATAAATCCAAGCAGATACCCCATCAACTCACCGTGGGAAAAGACCGGATAACGGATAATCCCCCCGGCACGAGGCAGTGCCGCGCCCAGCTCACAATAGACAATCCCTAACAGCAGAACGGCAATCCCACCGATGACCCACGAGGCAATGCCCGCAGGTCCGGCAATCGATGCCACATGGCTTGCGGCAAACAGCCAGCCGGAACCGAAGATAGCCCCAAGCCCAATAAACGTCAGGTCGGTTAGCGTTAGCTGCTTTTTAAATTTACCCACCTCAGCAACGCGGGCCTGTGTTTGGTGCGTAGAGTGAATCGTCATGGTCATGCCCTTCAGTCAACAGAGGGGGAAATGGCTTCCCGGGTCCACTGCCCGTTAATCAGGCGCAGCAGGTTCAGAGGGTTGTCATCCTGGACAGCAGGCGGAAGCAGCGCGGCAGGCACATTTTGCAGGCATACCGGGCGTAAAAAACGGTCGATGGATTGCGTCCCTACCGAGGTACCGCGAGCATCGGTGGTGGCAGGCCACGGACCGCCGTGCACCATGGCATCACAGACCTCGACCCCGGTCGGATAACCGTTAAACAAAACGCGTCCCGCTTTTTCAGTGAGGGCTGGCAGCAGGCGCTGTGCCAGCGGCCCATCATCAGATTCGGCGTGCACAGTAGCCGTCAGTTGGCCCGGAATCACGCGCAAAATGGACTGCAACTCCGCCTCATCGGCCACCTCGACCAACACCGCCAGCGGGCCAAACACCTCCTGCTGTAGCAGCGGATCCTGTGCCAGCAGCAGCGAAGCCGGAGCCTGATACAACCGGGCCTGCGCGCGGCCGATAACCGATTCATCAGACCCTGCCAGACGCTGAATATGTGGATGTGCCTCAAGCGCGCTGACACCCTCTTCATAATGGGCAAGCGTCGGGGCATTCAGCATGATCTGTGCCGGTGCCTGGTCAACCGCGACCTTCAGCGCCTGCGTGAAACGGGACATACCCTCGCCGCGTAAGACAAGGATCAGCCCCGGCTTGGTACAAAACTGTCCACATCCCAAAGTGAAAGAGGACACCAGCTCATTGGCCAGCGTTTCTGCCCGCGTGGCGACAGCCTGCGGCAGAATAATCAGCGGGTTAATGGCCGACATTTCCGCAAAGACGGGGATCGGCTGCGGACGCTGCTGCGCCAGCTGCCAGAGCGCCTTGCCACCGCGCAGCGAACCGGTAAAACCCACCGCCTGAATCGCCGGATGGCGAACCAGATCCGCGCCAATATCGGTGCCGAAAATCATGTTAAAAACGCCCGCAGGCAGGCCAGATGCCGCGACCGCACGCACAATCGCCTGGGCAGTCAATTCCGCCGTCGCCATATGTCCGGGATGGGCTTTCACCACCACCGGACAACCCGCCGCCAGCGCGGATGCGGTATCGCCTCCCGCCGTAGAAAAGGCCAGCGGAAAATTGCTGGCCCCGAACACCGCCACCGGGCCAAGCGCGGTCAGATACTGACGCAGATCCGGACGTGGCAGGGGCTGGCGGTCAGGGAGTGCGGTATCAATGCGTACGCCAAAGGCATCGCCCCGACGCAGCACCCCGGCAAACATGCGCAGCTGATTACTGGTACGGGTGCGCTCTCCCTGTAACCGCGCCAGCGGCAGTGCCGTTTCCTGGTGGGCTATGGCGAAAAAATCCTCGCAGAGCAAATCCAGCTCGTCGGCAAGGGTGTCGAGAAAGCGGGCACGCACGTCTGGCGCTGTCTGTGAATAGACAGGAAACGCCTGGTCAGCCGCCTCCGCCGCGGCGGCGGCCTCCTCACGAGAGGCCGGGTAAAAATGGTATCCGGTCAGCTTGCCGTCAGCGGCACGCAGGCTTGGCAGCGTCGCCTCACCGCTTGCCACGCGGCGTCCGGCGATAAAATGCTGACCCGAAACAGAGAGAGGTAGCGTCATCATCACTCCTTTACTTAAAGGCCGACATCCGGCAGCTGTGGACGGGTCGCCAGCGCCTTCTCAACAATCGCCACCACTTGCGCACGGGTATCCCCTTCCAGCGCCAGACGCGGTGGACGGGTAATGGCGCTGCCACGCCCCAGCAATTCTTCACAGAGCTTGATGCACTGCACCAGATCCGGGCGCGCATCCAGATGCAGCAACGGCATAAACCAGCGGTAAAGCGCCATCGCTTCCTCATAACGCTGTTGTTTCGCCAGGCGGAACAACGTCTCCCCTTCACGCGGGAAGGCGTTCGACATTCCGGAGATCCAGCCTTCCGCCCCAACGGCAATGCTCTCGACCACCACATCATCCAGCCCAGCGAACAGCACAAAGCGGTCGCCAACAGAGTTACGCAGGTCGATAAAACGGCGGGTATCGCCGGAGGAGTCTTTGAAGCAGACGATGTTGTCGCAGTCGGCAAGCGTCGCCAGGATATCCGGCGTCACGTCGTTTTTGTAAATCGGCGGGTTGTTGTACACCATGATAGGCAGGTCGGTAGCCGTAGCCACACTGCGGAAGTGGGCCGCTGTTTCATGCGGTTTTGAGGAATACACCAGCGCAGGCATCACCATAATACCGTCGACGCCCACGCGCTCTGCCTCTTTCGCCATCTTCTGTGCAAACGCAGTGGTGAATTCGGCCACCCCCGCAATGACTGGGATCTGACCGCCCGCTGCATCTTTCGCTACTTCGATGATCTGCAGCTTTTCCTGCGTGGTCAGAGAAGTGTTCTCCCCCACGCTGCCGCACACCACCAGGCCAGAAACACCATCCTTGACCAGATTTTTCATCACCGTATGGGTGGCATCCAGATCCAGGGAATAATCGCTACGAAACTGGGTGCTGACTGCCGGGAATACACCGCTCCAGTGAATGGCTTTCTTGCTCATGTTCGGTTCCTTGTCGTCAATTTGTTAATTTAAAGTGAATGAATGGTGAATATTCACTGACAGATTGACGTTTCAGGCGACCGACTGCTTGGTGGTTTTCTTCCTCTTTGATGACGAAATTAGCACAGTGAGTGTGTCTTACCCGGCAAGCGTAATGCGAAAATCACGCGGCGTAGAGCCCGTCATCGCCTTAAACTGGCGGCTAAACGCGCTGTGATCGGTATAACCGCACTGCAACGCAATATCGGTAATCGGCGTATCGCCCGCCAGCAGTTCGGTGGCTTTTTCCAGCCGAACTTTGTGGATCATCTGGCGCGGAGTGAGATGAAAAATACGCTTACAGTAGCGCTCAATTTGCGCCACCGACATGCCACTCAGGGCGGTTAGTTCTTCCATCGCGATGGGACGGTGATAATGGTTGCGGATATGATCGTCGACGATCGCCAGTCGCTGCCACGCCGGGTGACGCGCCTGCGCTTCCTGCAGATCATGTGAAATCCCCGCCATACCGATGACCTGGCCCTGCGCATCCCGCAGCGCCAGCTTCTGGGTCAAACACCAGCCGCGTTCACGACCGTTGTAGAGATGCATTTCCAGCTGATCACGCAACGTTACCCCTTCGCGCAGCACCCGCATATCCTGCTCGGTATAGCCTAGCCCAAGCGCTGAAGGGAAAACATCGGCAGAGGTTTTACCCAGCAGAGAAACCACCGTCTTAAACCCGCAGCGTCGTGCCAGGGTCATATTGACCATCAAATAGCGGGCCTGCACATCTTTGATAAAAAAGACCACATTCGGAATAGCATTGAGCAGCGGCGCAATCAATGCCATCGCATGGAGCAACGTCTGGATATTGTCCGGACGCTGACGCGCCAACCCCTCACATATCTGGCTAAGTTCAGCCACTTCAGGCACCGGCGACGGGGCCCGCACATCATTAATCACACAGGACATCACGCTTCCTCCCGATTAGTGATCTGAATATTTATTAACTTTTTGTTAACTCAGCAAGCATCCTTACTGCGTTTTGCGATCCTGCCGTAGATTTATAATTTCCCCTTTTCCAGCCACTGGCGCGGTTGCCTTTTTTGGTTTACCACACCACTAACAAAATGATTAATAACAAATAAATATGATATCGCCTTAACGATGACAGCGGCCATTATGCTGATTTCGTCATTTGCGGTGACGAAAGCGATCAAGCAGGAACGCAAAGCTTGCGTCAGCATTTAGCAACAAAATATTAACTTCCCGGAGATCCTATGACAGCACAGTACAGTGAACTGAGAGTGATTGATTCTCACACCGGCGGTGAACCCACTCGCCTGGTCATCGACGGCTTTCCGGATCTGGGAACGGGGAACATGAGCGAGCGTCGCGAGCGCTTTTCCCGCGACTACGACGACTGGCGTAAAGCCATTATTCTTGAGCCGCGCGGTAACGACGTTCTGGTCGGTGCATTGCTCTGTGAGCCAGTTTCGCCACAAGCCACGGCGGGAGTCATCTTCTTTAACAACTGCGGCTTTCTGAACATGTGCGGTCACGGCACCATCGGGCTGATTGCCTCGCTGGCATGGCTTGGGCGCATTCAACCCGGTAAACATCTGATTGAAACGCCGGTGGGCGATGTGACCGCCACGCTGCACGAAGACGGCAGCGTCTCGGTCGAAAACGTGCCGGCCTACCGCTGGCGTAAGCAGGTACAGGTTGAAACCATCCACGGTACGGTAACGGGTGATATCGCCTGGGGCGGCAACTGGTTCTTCCTCGTCAACGATCATCCGTTCGCGGTCTCGCCGGAAAAGATCCCTGAATTGACGGAGTACGCATGGGCAATCCGTGAAGGGTTAGATCGTGCAGGCATCCGTGGCGAACATAACGGCATTATCGATCACATCGAACTGTTTGCAGAAGATGATCGCGCGGACAGCCGCAGCTTTGTACTCTGCCCCGGAAAAGCCTGGGATCGATCGCCCTGCGGCACCGGCACCAGCGCTAAGCTGGCCTGTCTGGCAGAGGACGGAAAACTCAAATCCGGAGAATCCTGGCGGCAGGCGAGCATCATCGGCAGCGAATTTACGGCGCATTTCGTGCCGCATGGCGACAAGATCGTCCCAACAATCCGCGGAGAGGCATGGGTCTGTGGTGATAACAAGCTGATCCTCAATCCTGAAGATCCGTTCTGCTGGGGGATCTCGCTGTGATCGAAAGTGACGTCATCGTTATCGGTGCCGGGATTATCGGGGCCGCCTGCGCCTGGCAACTTGCCGCTCGCGGACAGCGAGTCACGCTGGTCGATGACGGCAATGCGGGCGCGACGGCGGCGGGTATGGGTCACCTGGTGTGCATGGATGACGATCCTGCGGAGCTCGCACTCTCCGCCTGGTCTCTGGAGAGCTGGCGCAAACTGACACCCCGGATGCCGGAAAGCTGTGCCTGGCGCGGATGCGGCACGCTGTGGCTGGCGGAAACGCCGCAAGAGCTTGCGCTGGCAGAAGAAAAGAAACAACGAATGGCACAATACCAGGTTGTCAGTGAAATGCAGACCCGCGATCGGCTTGCCGCGCGCGAACCGCTGCTCACCACCGGACTCACTGGCGGGCTGTGGGTCCCCGGCGACGGGATAGTTTACGCCCCAAACGTCGCCCGCTGGTTTATTAACGATGCCGATCTAACGCACCTTCGGGATAGCGCCCTCACTGTTGATGCCCCTTACGTCACCCTACACAGCGGCAAACGACTGCGCGCGCGCGCCATCGTCATCGCCAGCGGTCTGGGTGCCAACACGCTGCTGGGTGAAAACTGGCTCAGACCCAAAAAAGGTCAGTTGGCGATCACCGACCGCTACGGCCCCTTGCTCAGCCACCAGCTGGTAGAGTTGGGATACGGTGCCAGCGCCCATGCGGGCGGCACCTCAGTGGCATTTAACATTCAGCCACGCCCCACCGGACAGTTGCTGATTGGCTCCTCCCGCCAGTTTGATAACACCGACCGCGAGGTTGACCTCCCCCTGCTGGCACAGATGCTGGCGCGCGCGCGCCATTTTTTACCCTCTCTGGAGACGCTAAATATCATCCGTTGCTGGAGCGGTTTTCGCGCGGCATCGGCTGACGGTAACCCGCTGATTGGCCCACATCCTGCGCGTCCGGGTATCTGGCTGGCGCTGGGACATGAAGGACTCGGCGTCACAACCGCGCCAGCAACCGCCGAGTTACTTTGCGCCCAGATCCTTGGCGAGCGCCCGGCGGTATCCCCGGATGCCTGGCTTCCCGCTCGCCTGCACAAGCAGGAGGCCATCGCATGACGACCCTGAACGTGATTATCGACGGCCAGAGCTGTGAGGTTCCCGTCGGAATGAGTATTGCCGCAGCACTGGCCCTGGTGGGCAACGGCGTGACCCGTCGTTCGGTGAGTGGTCAACTGCGCGCGCCCTTCTGCGGAATGGGAGTTTGTCAGGAGTGCCGCGTCACGGTGAACGGGCACCGGGTACTGGCCTGCCAGACGGAATGCCAGCCCGAAATGGTGATTGAAAGGAGCCATCATGCAAAGCGTTGACTGTGAGATCCTGATCCTTGGCGCAGGGCCAGCCGGGTTGTCGGCGGCACTGGCTGCCGCACGCTGTGGAAAATCAGTGATAATCCTTGATGACAACCCGCGCCCCGGCGGGCAAATCTGGCGCGACGGGCCGCAGGTCTCGCTCCCCCGGCACGCCAGGCGGCTTCGTCAGGCGGTAGCTGAACATCCCCACATTACGCTGCTGAGCGGTGCCCGGCTGATTGCCCGCCCCAACCCACATTCCGTAGTCTTCGAAACCGCAGACGACTGCGGCGAAATCCGCTGGCAGCGGCTGATTTTATGCTGCGGCGCCAGAGAACTCTCGCTGCCTTTTCCTGGCTGGACACTACCCAATGTGACGGGGGCCGGAGGCCTGCAGGCGCAGATAAAACATGGCCTGCAACTCAAGGGGGAACGCGTGGTCATTGCAGGCAGCGGTCCTCTTCTGCTGGCGGTCGCCAGTACGGTGAAACGCGCTGGCGGGAATATTGTTGCCATCATCGAACAGGCACCGATGACCGCACTGGCCCGTTTCGCAACCGGGCTATGGCGCTGGCCTGAAAAATTGCGTCAGTTCGGCGAGCTCTTTCCAGCCCGCTATCATCCGGCAAGCCAGGTCATCCAAGCGCAGGGTGATACCTGTCTGCAGTCAGTGACCGTGCGCCACCAGGGACAAACCCGGGAGATCGCCTGCGACAGGCTGGCCATTGGCTATGGGCTGGTACCGAATACAGAACCTGGCGCAATCTTTGGCTGCAAAACAGAAAATCAGGCTATTTGGGTCGATGCGGATCAACGCACCAGCGTGCAGGATATCTATGCGGCAGGAGAATGCACCGGCTTTGGCGGCAGCGAGCTGGCGTTAGCCGAGGGAGAAATTGCCGGCTACGCCGCCGCAAATTGTCCGCAAAAAGCCCAAAGCGCCATCTCCGCGCGCGCCCGCTGGCAGCGTTTTGCCCAGGCGCTGCATACGACTTTTGCATTGCCGGAGTCGCTAAAAGCCGCGACCACCGCAGATACGCTGCTTTGCCGGTGTGAAGATATTCGTTGTGGCGACGTGCAAAACGCCGAAAGCTGGCAAGCGGCAAAGCTCGCATCACGCTGTGGAATGGGGGCCTGCCAGGGAAAAGTCTGCGCCACCAGTGCCCGCTGGCTGTACGGCTGGCCGCTGCCGCAGCCGCGCGAACCGCTCTCCCCCGCGCGTGTCGACACGCTTATCCATCTCGCAAAGCCAGAGGGGTGATGGTCAGGTTTAAAGGCGCCCACTGGCGCCTTTTTTGATGTGGTGCATCCGTAGACCGTTTCGTCAAAGGGAATAATTTTTATCTTCACCCGTATCTATTTCGCTCTGTGTATTGGGAACCGAGCGTCCTATTTCTGCCAAACATTCAAAAATATAAAGGGAATGTAATGCATGTTTAAAATATGATAAACCCAACACTTCAAACTACCGATATTGCTTTTATTAACAAGCAGAAACCAGCATAACACCCAAGGAAACAACCTTTCCTTTTCGTATAGTTAGAAAAATAACACTTACTAAAGCAAGGTTTATTTTTATACCACCCCCTATGAATAAGCATGAATAACTTAAAAATAATATGGCGAAAAAAGTGTTTTATTTAATCTGCGAATTCGATAATGAATATTATTTTTAGTGTTGGCCGTAATAGACACAGCAACGCTTGATTAAGTGATATTTTGCGAGCATCATCGCAATTATTTACCCGAAAATGAAATCAATGACTTCCAGTAAATCCCTGCAACAGGCAATTGCTGACATCACCATCTGGCGTAAAGGCGAACAACGCGCGCCGCACAAGCCCCTACTGCTGCTTCACGTGCTGGCGGGGTATCAGCAGGGTCACGGTCGCCTGTTTGACTACGGGTCGGAAGTTCGCGACTCGTTGCATAGCCTGCTGGAGCGATTTGGGCCACAGCGCGCGCAGTACCGCCCCGATATGCCCTTCTGGCGCTTACAGGGAGATGAGTTCTGGGAACTACAAAACGCCGAGCATTGCTCAACATCCGGCAGCAGCAAACAGCCCCCCGCCGGAGAACTGGTGACGCATAACGTTGCCGGAGGTTTTGATGAACAGCATTTTGCCCTGCTGAAAAAGAGCAAAAACCTCATTAACACCCTGGCACAGCAAATTCTCGAAGCTCACTTCACCGAAAGCATCCAGGAAGAGATCGCGGATGAACTGGGGTTTGATATCCTGCAAATCCGCAAACAGCGGGACCCGTTGTTCCGCCAGCAGGTTCTGCGTGCCTATAACTATGAATGCGCCATTTGTGGCTTCAATATGCGCCACGACAGAACTTCGGTTGCCCTGGAAGCCGCCCATATCAAATGGAAACAGCACGGCGGCCCGTGCGAGATTTCAAACGGCCTGGCGCTGTGTGCAATTCATCATAAAGCCTTTGATAAAGGTTCGATTGGGCTGGATGAGAGTATGCGAGTTCAGGTGTCACCCGCAGTAAATGGCAGCGGCATGGTGGGCAGACTATTCTGGGATTTCGACGGGAAGGAGATTGCTCTACCGATGATGCGCGAGAATTATCCAAAAGAAGGTTTTGTGGAGTGGCACAGGAAGGAGGTGTTTAGAGGGTGAGTGCGAAGGCCGGACTCGCACATAAGCACTAACCTCATAAATTATATAATTTTAAAAAAAACAAAAAATAGATATACCAACATCGATACCAACACATTAATTCGTTGCTTTTGGGACTCGAATCGGGGCAAACACTCCCTTCCTCTAGCTGAGTTCAGGTTCCCCATAAAGAAGAGCACACTCCGTCTGAAAGAATAGTGCTCTATGTGATATTTAAATTATGCGGGTCACAAGTGTTCATCCCGCCTGAGCTCAGAGGTCCCAGCGATGATGGCTCTGGGTTCACTACCAATACAAAGTGAGTAGCCATTGCAATTGACGGCATCAATCAGCTCAGTGAGTACAATACCGTCAAGCTCAACGACAATTCTACCCATATTGAGGGCCATGGCACAGACGCTGTCGGCTTCAACATTAAGAGATATTTTCATTGTTCATTCTCCTGAGCGGAGCCTTTACCTTGAGTAATACGGCTTATTATTTTGTAACCGCGTCCCATGCTCAGACCGGTTACCTTTCTGGCTCTTAGAATATCTACGTCGGTAATAAAGGATGAGCGCTCCTGGATGGTAAACACCGGGCGATCTGTGCGAACCAGTTCATATTTTTCGACAATAAAATTCAGGGCATCAACTAAGTTAATTCCGGCGTCGATATGTTTTTGAATCACACCATCATCGCCAAATGGCGTATCGTTTAGTTGAAGGCCATAGTGCTGCCCCAGTAAATGTTTCAGCAAAGTCTGCCAGATGGCTACGGGAGTCAGGCAGGTCCGCGCCGCCCTCAACGGAGTTATGAGTTTTGTCTGCATCGTGGGTATTCTCTTATTTCGAAAATAGGGAAGTGAATGAAGTGCCGGATTAAAGGAAGACGTTGAAATAGTTATCTGGTGTGAAGCGTTGGGTACACAGACAGATAAACATAACCACAAGAGCCCAGTGTATCGGCATTGCAGGTCAGCCCTTTCGCATACAGGGTAACGGTGTGCTGGTGACGGGGATTAAGTTCACCGCTGGTCAGCATCAACTCCAGTTGCTTCATCAACAGCGGAAAAGCCTGATCGAGATGACGTAAATCTGCCTCACTGAATACCCCGGTTATGTTGGCGCGGTCGGCCAGGTAATGTAGGCGGCTTCCCTCCTGTACCAGACGCGCGCCGAAATGCGGCGTGATGTTGCATTTCAGTCCCCATTGCAGAGTATCTGTGGCTTTACTGCCGGTGTCTTTTTTCATATCAATGTTCCTTTTCTTGTGATTAGTTGAGGGTGATACTGCGAAGGACGATGTACGGGCCGTTACGGTCCTGCCGGCGTTTAGCAAAGACGGCCAGCACACCGCTGATATCGAGAACTTCCCATCCGTAGTAGTGGCAGACGCTGCCTGACCAGTAATATTTTCCAGTACAGGAAACAGCCGGGATCCAGGGTACTGGCGGTATATAGCCATCGCCTGGCGTTTGCTGATAATTTTCATACTATTGATTTCCTCTGAGGTCACAGCCAACCCCGCTCGGCAAATGAGACGATATCCATTCTGCCGACCACCAGGTGGTCCAGCAGGCGGATATCCACCAGGTCCAGTGCCTGCTTAAGACGCTCCGTGAGTCGTCTGTCGGCATCACTGGGCTCTGCATGCCCAGAGGGGTGATTATGTGCGAGTACGGCCGCTGCAGCGTTATGTTTCAGGCCAGCCTTCACCACTTCGCGTGGATGCACACTTATGCTGTTGATGGTTCCGAGGAACAGCATGTCATCGGCAATAAGCCGGTGCTGATTGTCCAGCCACAGGACGGTGAATGCCTCGCGATCCATTGGGGCAAGCTGCAGGCGTAGCCAGTCGCGAACGGCGTGACTGGAAGTAAAGGCCGCGCCAGGTTCACGTAACTGTCTCTCCAGTAGAGTCAGCGCTTCCAGGATGGTTCGCTGTGCAGAAGCAGGTAATTCACAGGCAAACAGCGGTAGTTGCTGTTTCATGGTCATCCCCTTCAATCGATGAGGTGCATAATGGAACTGCATTCGGGGTGATTCAGGGCATAGTCCCGCAGGCGGCAATAATGCGCCGTCATGGCATCACATTCCGTACGGCAGGCATGATGGCTGTATTCCAGCAGACAAACGGTGATACCTGCAGCCATGGGGCTTATTTCACTGCTGTTGCCGTTCATGGCGTTGAACAGTGTCCATCGTTCATCGTTCTCATCACCCGGCTCGGGGGCCATAAAGGCTCCGCCATTGCTGAGTGTGTAAAAACGCCAGATGCCACCGCTGTAACTCTCACAAAACCGGTCCATCCATCCGAAGATGCGCGGCTCCAGCAGTATCCACTGCGGGATACCGCCAAAGTGCAGCGGCCAGAAATGGAGCCGCTGTGCATCAGGCAGTGAAGTGGCGGTGATAAGAACCGAGTTGTCAGTATCGGCAAGCATGTGCAGGCAGGTGGTTTTACTCATGGTTTTTTCCTTATGAAAGATAATCATTGAGGCCCCACTGAACGGGGCCATACAGATGAGAGGCTGGCTTCGGGGGGGACTGATGGGTTATTGGCGGTTACATCGTCCAGACAGAAGACTGGATGTCATCCACTTCAGGTCAGCGCCTGCTGCAGTTCTTCAGCAATAACCCATAATGCGCGATTCAGCTTAATGTCGCCGTCGATACCGTTTACTGCTCTAGTCCGGCTGCGTTTCCCCTGTGCTGAACGGCCGGACAGACCACCTTTACTCAGGTTTTCCTGAAGCCGGTTAAAGACGCTCCACAGGTCATTCTGTTCATCCTGCCAGCGGCGGGCACTCAGTACCTGAGATTCAGTGACGGGTTGATGCTCCTCACCAAAACGGTACGTCAGGGCCGCTTTAGCCAGCGCCTGCTGCGCCGGAGGGGGCAGCAACAGAGACTGCATGGCATCTCGCTTCTCCTCCACCCGGTCAAATACCCCGAGCACTTCATAAGCGCCTTCAATGACTTTCTCCACCACATTTCCTTTATGGGGTACCCGCACTTCACCCAATGACGTCCCGCAGACCAGGCCGTTGCAGCAGACGCTGCGGAACAGCCCCGGCAGCATCTGATAACTGCTGGAGCCGTCATGCGAGTTGAGCAGAATAATTTCCGGGACCTGTTGACCGGTGATTTGCCCGGCACGGCGCAGGCGTAGCATATGTTTTGTGTGCTCCCGACGGCTCTGGTCACGGACGCGAGTCTGGCAGGCAAAGAAGGGCTGAAAACCTTCGCGCTGCAGACTCTCCAGCAGGGTAATGGTGGGGATATAAGCATACCGCTCGCTGCGGGAGGCATGCTTCTCTTCTCCGAACACGCTGGGGGTATGCTGCATCAGTTCGTCATGGGTTAAGGGGCGGTCGCGGCGGATCAGATTAACGCGACCAAAGCGGCTGGCTAATTTCATGGGATTTACCTTTATGGATGACATATACGAAAAAACCCTGCTCATACGAGCAGGGCTTCAGAGGGGGTATCAGGGAATGGCGGGATTATGTAATGACAGCGAAAGTTACCGCGCGGTTATTTCGGGTCGGTGTCGGCCGGGTTATTCCCTGCCGGTAAAGTGGCTTCAGCAGGAGAAGCGGTTAAGCCACCCTGAATAATTTTGTGTTTAGCAAAAGCCTCCGGCATCGCGTTGATGCAGTAAGTGATATAAAAGACATTGAAGATAATGACGTAGAACACATTCATCTTCAGTTCGAACTTAAAGGTGTTCAGCACATAGCTCTGCAGAGCCGTGCGGGCTTTAAAGGCCCAGATGATGTACATCACAGCGCTGGCAATGGACAGCACACCGCCGAGCATGGCAATGGCATCCATAGTCGGGTCATAGCCATAGAGCTCCGGGTCGGTGGTGCCCATTACACTGAGCTGGCGCGAAATACCGTAGCAGATGGCTATCCACAGCACGTAAAGGTCAGAGGAAAACGAAACCTTCGTGGTGTCGAAGATGATGCTTTGTTTTCGGTAGAGCCACATCAGTGGATAGATACCGAAGGTGACGAAGGAGAGTAATACAAAATTCAGCGTTTTTGTGTTCAGTCGAGCGCTGAGGTCGGTAATGGCAGACACGTTTTATCCTTAAAAGGTTGAGGTTTCCCGAAGGGGAAGTCGAAGAAATAAGAGAAGATATTCAGTCAGGCAGGACGACATTATTTCCCTGAGTACATATGGTTTCGGACTTTCACCCACCATTTACCGTTACCGATTTTGTAATCGACTTTTTCATCATTACATTCATCAATTTCGGGGCCGACGTATTTTCCGGTTTCAAGGTTCAGGACAGCGATATTGCCCGCCGGGCAGGACATGCCCATATCGGTATGCAGAATAGCGAATTTGCCCCCGGAGGCTGCGACAGACGTTCCAGCGCCCAGCGTCATCATTTCATCACTGTCGATATGGACCCAGCCTTGTTTTCCGCCGCAGCCATTGCACCACAGACCGTCCCCGTTTACGGTACTGGCCAGCGTATAGGTGCTGTCAGGGATACTGACCTGGGTTGTGATGGTGGCGGCAACCGCAGGGACTGCCAGGGGCAATATCGCGGCACTCAACACCACATTTATTAAACTTTTCATTATTCACCTCACTGATTAGCGTCCCAGAACTCTTTAAAGCCACGCCCGCTGATTTTAAAATCTCCGGTAATATCAGTGAGCGTGACGACATGCCCCTGTTCGCGCAGATAATTCACCAGCCATTGCTGAGTGGTTTTACCCCGAATAATCAGTGATATCTGGCATTCGCCTTTTTTCTGCCATATATGGCGCTCCCCCTGGACCGGGTGTTCATTCAGCGTCAGTGTGACGTTGTCAGCCTCCGGCGTCTGGCAGGTCTTCTTGTTTCTCTCATTTGTCTGAACCTGGATATATTCATATCCGGGCGTGTCATCCATGGAGAATGTACTGTTCCGGTTAATCGTGTAGTAATACTCCCCGCTGGCATATCCCCAGTCTTTGTCGGCTATAGCCGGTGCGGATGAGAGAGCCAGAAGTGCTAGTGCAGGCAGGGTCAGTTTCTTCATATTTAATTCCCTATGGGGCAAAGGTATCGACGAGGAAAATCATGGCGAACACGATGAATATCGTGAGCAGAACGTTGATGATTAAGCAGCGGAAGATTTTCCGGGCCAGTCGGTGCGGAAATGCCATAGAACCCCTCAGTCTCTGACGATGAGAAAGAAGAGCAGCCCGGCAAGAATCGGGTCAATTATCATCGCCAGAATGAACCACCCCCAGAATGACCTTCCGGCCCCCTTAGCCAGAAAACCCAGCACGACGGCCAGAAAAATCCATAACAAAACCAGTAGCATGTCATCTCCTCATAATATTTGGATGTGTGCATCCATATCTGTTGTATTTCAATCAGATAGCAGCATTTCATCTCAAGTTTATAACCCGATTGAATGAAGGGATAATGAATAAAACAGATCGGAACGATCGACAAAATCGATCATTAATAAACAAAAATATTTATCGTTGGACGTGAAAAACTAATCGAAGAAGAAGGACCACACGCTGCGGGCAATATGAGCGACGGTATGCGTCACAGCCTGTAATGCCTGACGGGCAATCTGTGGCAATGGTGCACTGTCAATAACGCGGTCAAGTGTATCGACGACGGCGTCTCCAAAACCGTTGCGGGCGGTTTCCTGTATGGGGGTTGAGTGATAGGACTGATGCAGGTGGGGCAGCAGCGGGCTGCGTGCCTGCTTTGGGAGGCGATTTATCATCTGCTCCACGATGTGGGCCAGATGATAACGCCCTTTTACGGACACAGGGATAATCACGTCATCCTGTAATCCCAACTGACCGGCAACGACCTGCTGCTTTCGTCTGATATTCTCAAGCTGAGTACCAGATGGTGTCGCGGAACGCCAGTTCCACCGTTCAGAAGGCTCCACTTTATCCACCTGATTGAGTATCCAGAGCACCGGCGGCATGGTGATTCCGCACTGCACCAGGATTGCCTGATAAAACTGCTCTTCTATCGAGAAGGCCCTGTCATCGGCTTTCAATACCCACAGCACCATATCCAGCTTCGGGAGTTGCTCCCGATAGAGTTCGCGGTATTCGTTATCCCGGCTCTGACTCTCGCCCACGCCCGGTAAGTCGACCAACGTGAGATAATGCTGACCGAACCGCAGACGAACACATTGCGGCTCACGGGTGCAGGCTTCGACGGCGTTGACCGCGCAAACTTCACTGCGGAACAGGGCATTACAGAGCGATGATTTACCTGCACCAGTTTTTCCCATAATACCAATGACAGGTTCATAAGTAATAAGCTGGCTGAGTTCCTTAATCAGCGTGTGGCGTAATGTACGAGGATAGCGGCGTAAATGGCGGCGGACAATCTGATATCCGGATAGTTGCTTCATTTATAACTCCTCAGAAACAAAACAGGCCACCCCGAAGGATGGCCTGGTGAACGAGATATGCTGTTATTCAATATTGTAATATATAAATAAAATTTAATTAAAACTGCTATTTTTCTGCCCATGCTTGTTCAATCAAATGTTCGATAACTTCTGATCTGTTTCTGTTAAATTTTTTCTCAAGTCTGATTAGCTTTTTTTTAGCCGCTGGCGATATCCGAATATTAACCGGTGCCTTATCTTTCACTTTCTCCCTGTGTTTCATGTTGGCGTAGTTTTTCTTTAGTCGGATTAGCCAGAGTTTCTTTTCTGCATCATCTTTACCCCAAAAATAATAAATGTAAGGCAGGATGTGCAGGTTGTCTTCATTTGTTTGATCAAGATAATGAAGGAACGAATTCATGCTGCGTTCTTTCATAAATTGATTAAGCACCCAATATAACTGACTTTCCGTGGCATTAGATAACCAGGAAAAATCCCGTTCGATTTCTGGGGTCGATTTTTTATATTCATCGGATATGGCATTAACAAGGTGTCTTTTTTCACTGTAACTACCAGAGGAAAGATCCAATGCATATAACGATGAAAGATAATATTGCTTATCAGTGTGTGGGGTTTTTATCGGCCATTCAGTGCGTGAAAACAGACCAAATTCTATTTCCTGCAATATTGAGGTTAACTCTCTTGTAATCCCAGGATGGAATTTTTTATTGCTTTTCTGACATTGTTCTGAGACGCAGGCTAGCCACATCCATAAAAACACACTGGCTTGATGACTTTTTTTAACCCACTGAATATCTGCTTCATCCACCAGTGTTTCTTTTAAGTTGTTGATGTATTTTTTATGAATACGATTCTTTCCTCGCCCTTCTTCAATATCTGAGAATGCTTCATTAATTTTTTTCTTTATATTTTTTAACTCAGCATCTTCGGAGAGAGCAAAGTGATGAGCAGCATCATATTCTCCAAGGTAAGTAAGAAGAAATATCCCTTCCCTGATATTTTTGATTTCAAACTCCACGATGAGACCCTCATTGTTCTAATATATCCCACTAAATATAGTGTTGTTTTTGACAAAATACAGTGATGTATATCAATGGTTATGCACACTGCTATCTGCAAAGTCTTGATGAATTCTACAGGGATATTGTTGGTGATATCGTGGTGGTATCTGCGAATTATTAGCAGTGTTTATACAGTATTTACAGGGGATATCACGATATCAATCAACACTAACGCATTGATTTTTAAATCATCAATAATGATAGCTATGTTTGAATTTTCAATATGAATTTTATATAGCTTTGATAAAAGATGCACTGTTTTTATAGAAGGTAGAGAGCAACTAGCAGGTCAGCAGGCAGTCATGGAGGGTTTGGGTTGCGACCTTTTTCCGGGGGCTGAAGACATTGGAGGACATGGCGTATTCCGGACCATACTACGATGACTTATCGTAGGTGGTGATTTAACCTTGTACGCAGAAGCATAAAAATGAGCGCGAGCACTTTATTTGTGAATATAAGATGTTGAGCTCACTGGTGCAAGAAAGAAATATCTTGCCTGAAAAGATTAACTTCAACAGTTAATTAAGGTAATTAGTGTTATTTTATATAGAAGAGTCCCCGTTAATAATCTTCACCCGAACACATCCGCATTACATTCTCTGCTCAGACATCACCAATCCCGCTTGCAATCCAATACCTCTCATCCTCTAAACAAATCAAAAATAACTCCCCGTAGATATCTCATGACTAATACACGCGAGATATACTACCTATGAAACAGAATCACCGCTACATCCACAATACGTATTTAAAGACCAGACTATTCACTCACCTTGATACACTCTTTGATAATTATGCCAAGATCTTAATGCTACGTATTGACCTTGGATATCTGCAATACAGTGAAGCATTCAGTTTACAAGACGAAAAAGAAATGGCCTGGCAGATGACATTGCTGACAGAGCAATTGACTACCCATACAGATGTCATTGGATTTGCATGGGTAATGGAGAATTCAGAGCAACACGGGATACATATCCACGCCACCTTTTATCTCGATGGACAGAGACATCGTAAGATCTGGAATACATGGCAGATGATTAATTCTCTCTGGATAGATATTACCGAAAGAGAAGGATATACACACCGGTGTACTCCCCAGTCTCATTATCGAGTACGTGGAGAATGGGTTATCAGGCATGACGATCGCAGAGGGCGTAATGGGATGAACTATATTCTCAGTTATCTGAGCAAAGTGGATCAGAAAGAGGCGAAACTAATTTATCAGCTCAGTGATATTCCTGAACGAAGCAGGAGAGGAAGGCCAAGACGAAAGTTCGAATCTAAAATCACTGGCCGGTAATAATATCAGACACCATTTAATCTGGGGTATATCGTGAGTATCAAAATTTATACCCCGCACTCATCATCTGAAGGAATCACACCTCACTCGGAATTCCTTCTCCATTCACTTTAAGGAGAACAAGATGATGAATACCGATATCCCTGTCCTGAATGATCAGTTTGTCGACATGAAGTTTATTACCCGGTTAACAGGCTTAACGGATAAATGGTTCTACAAGCTTATTCAGGATGGGGCATTCCCTAAGCCTATCAAACTGGGGCGGAGCTCTCGCTGGCTCCAGAGCGAAGTGGAAGCCTGGTTACAGCAACGTATTGCTGAATCACGGAGCTGAACACTCATGACAAAGAAACATAACCGCAGGACATGGCAGGCACCTGTGCGCTGGATTTGTCTGCAGTGCCATCGCCAGTACTGTGGTGAGCGTATGTGTCCGTACTGCTACAGCACGGTCAATGTTGTAGCCGCCACAGCTCGCTGAGCTGTAACTCCCCCTTTAGCATCACGCTACTCATACACTTAAATCTATTATCCGCCAGATACTGCGCACCACGCTGCCCATACCGGGACGGCTCGCGCCTGCTTGTCATATGGTGGAGAGGACTCTTACTATGTACGCAAAATGTTTCCTGGCTCGCAACCATGCAGGACGGCTTACTGGTGCCAGAACCGCACTACGCTCTCCTAGCGAACGATACACCTGCCATCATTGTGGCAGTATCCTGGTGCTGCACGCTGACACTGAGCGCCCGTGGTTTGCGCATACCGACGCTGCTCTCACTGAATGTGGCAGACGAAGTTGCCCATGCACACATCCTGACGGTGATGACGTTCTGTTAATGCGACAGTTGCGGCGTTACGTACCAAATGCAAGGCCGGTGGTCAGCCTCTACGGGCATAAATATTACGCAGACCCGGAGGGCGTATGCTCATAATGCCATGCCATCTGACTCTGAACAGTAAGGGAGCGCTGGTGGGGGCTCGTAGTGCAACCATCAGGACGGCTTGCCGGGAGAGCGCTTCAGATTGCTATTTTTCCGAATCCAGGAGCAGGAGGTCTGTGTGATACCTGAGGCCTGGTACTGCGTCTGGTATGGGCGTCATTACGCGGGGGAAAAGCACTGTGCAACCTGCAACACCGGTATCTACAGCATCGAAGAAGCAGCCTGGCAGGAGAACTATCTCCGTCCGGTTAATGGTCCTGGCCAGCAATCATCTGAAGACCTTGGTTTATCAGCACCAACATCAGGACGTTGCTGACGATGGCGAATTCATTCAGGCCCACCAAACATTTGAATACGGCGGATGGGGAATGGGTGACTGTCAGTGAGCTCTCATATCTGCACGCCAGGCCGTTACTGTGTGGTTCGTGCCATACTCCAGTGGTTGTGACGCAGAATGATAAAGGCTGGCAACTGATTCACCGGCCGTGTTCAGAGATGGACAGAAAGCGGGTGAGCCATTGCCGCTACGGAGTATCCTCCTCGACGTCGACGGGCATACGGAGATTCTAAGCGCCAGAGGCCTTGCATGGTGGGTAATGATATTCCACTGAACTCCGCTGGCGTTGCCCACCTTTATATCTTTCTTGCGAAACAACACAGACAATCCACGATGAAACATAACCCAGCCATCCCTGCCGTTGATAGTGCTGCGGATAGGGTAAACATACACACTTTCCTGCGGGAGGCCGTCGACCACTAAGTGGATAACTTTTTACCCGTTGTTGACAACAATCGACCTGTTCCCATAAAGAGTGGGATATCAGTAGTACTAATGCGACTCCGCAATTGAAAGTAAGGCATTACAGTGTATATGCTTGAATTTTGATGCTAGGGCAAGCAGGACTCCTCCTGCACCATTCCGCCAGGGAGTTAGTATGCGAATCGAAAAAGTTCGGGTCGAGGGTTTTCGCCTCCTCCAGGATGTTGAAATCATGTTGGAAGATACTTCCACAGTGATCGTGGGCCGCAATAACAGTGGAAAAACATCTTTCACGGAGATTTTTGAAAGATTTGCCAGTGATAGCGGAGCGCGGTTCCGTCTTGAGGATTTTTCACCTGCTCAGCGTGATAAATTTCTCAAGGCTAGACGACTAAGGGAACAAGGCGCTAAAACAGAGGATATCCTTGCAGCACTTCCAACCCTATCTCTCACTCTTACCTTCCGCTATGACAGTACAGCTACAAATCTTGGCCCACTTACCCCATTTATCATCGATCTTGATACAGATTCAACAACTGCGATTGTGTGTATTGAATACAAAACCTCTCCAGCAAACCTCAACATTTTATTTGATAACCAACCTGCACCAGACGGTGTTGAACCAAGGGCGTACTTCTTTCGTTCATTACGAGAAACATTGCCAAAGGCATATAGCACCCATGTTTCAGCTATAGACCCAACCGATCAAAAAAATAGACGTAGCTTTGAAGGCTCTACTGATTTAGCAACATTAATGCAGTGCAATTTTGTTAGAGCACAAAGAACTCTCGATCATGCTAAGCATGGTGATGCCGATGTGATAGGTAAATTACTCAATACTCTTTTTAAAACAGCATCCACTCCAACTGCGGCTTCAAGAGATCAGGAACTTGCAGGTAAATTAAGAGAATCCGTCGAAGATGTTGAACGCAGTATGCAGGGAAGTTTCGATGAGATGCTAAAAAGTCTGCTCCCCGCAATGGAAGTTCTCGGCTTTCCAAGTCTCAACGACACCGAGCTTCGACCTGAAACCTCATTGAACGTTGAGGCGCTCCTTACTGGTCATACAAAGGTTGTATACACAGGTATTGATGGAGTGCATCTCCCAGAAGGCTACAATGGATTAGGAACACGAAACCTCATTTACATGCTCTTACAGCTCGAAACTTACCATAAGTTATACAGAGCAAGACCTGTGTGTCCGGCTACACATCTCATTTTCATCGAAGAGCCAGAAGCGCATTTGCATCCTCAAATGCAAGAGGTATTCATAGCTCAGCTTAATGCCGCCATAAAAAAACTGTCGGCAAGCTATCCGAATGAGCCGGTGTGGAATGTACAGTTCATTATTTCGACACATTCACCCCACGTTGCAAATGCAGCATCCTTTGAAGCAGTGCGGTATTTTCTCAATGAAACACCGGCCCCTAAAAGACCTCGTCAGACAAAAGTTAAAGATTTCAAAAAGGGATTAGGCTGTATCTCAGCTGAAGACCAAAATTTCCTGCACCAGTACATGACGCTGACCAAATGTGATTTGTATTTTGCAGATAAAGCCATTTTGGTTGAGGGAACAACTGAAAGGCTGCTAATGCCAAAGCTATGTGAATTAGTTGATCAGTCGCTAGACGACAAGCACAAGTTGGCCAGACAGTACATATCTAATGTCGAAGTGGGTGGTGCTTATGCGCACATTTTTTACCCATTATTGGATTTCCTCGAACTTAAAACATTGGTCATAACGGATATCGATTCAACCCAGCCGGTGGAAAAACTAAATAAACGAGGAATAAAAACCACGACTTGGGAAAAATGCCCTGTCGCAGTGGGCCAGCGTACATCAAATGCAGCAATCAAAAACTGGTTTCGCCCCAAAGAGCACCCAGATAAAGAACAATGGCATATCACACCTGCAGAGCTGCTTTCAAAAACTGCCGCTGAAAAAATAAAAGGATTCCGCCGCATTGCTTATCAGATAGCAGAAAACCCGGAAAAAGGAATCAGTGCACGAAGCTATGAAGATGCACTTGTTCTGGCAAATCCAGGGCTGTTTACGTGGACAGGAGAGCAGGATACAGCGAATGAAGCATGGGAAATTGCCAAGACACTGGAGAAAGCAGATACAGCTTTGCGATTCGCCATTCGCGAGAAAGAATGGACAGTGCCACGTTATATCCATGAAGGTCTAATCTGGCTTTCAGAACCACCTCCCCAGCCAGAAAAAATCAATGAAGCACTAGCAGCTCCGGAGGTTATATGACAGAGGGCAAAGGCAATCCTGCGCTTATAGCAGCAGAAGAAGCACAAAAAAAAATCAATGATGCCCTAAATGCAAGACAAAGCTTTCGACTGGAGGCGGGGGCTGGTGCAGGCAAAACCTATTCGCTTGTAGCCGCACTGAAGCGTTTGATTGAAGAGCAAGGGCCCACTCTCGTACGGTATGGGCAAAAAGTGGCTTGTATTACCTATACTGAAGTTGCCCGAAATGAAATTGCACAGGAAATCGAAGAGCATCCAGCCATTCTGGTTAATACTATTCATGGTTTCTCATGGGCATTCCTGCGCCCATTTCAGAAAACATTGCGTGAGCTCCTCGGGGAAATGGAGGATAAAAAAGAAAAGATTGAGCAAGGCGGTGGTATTGGAGCAAAGTCGGTGGAATATGATATGGGCTTCTTTGGAGTCGACGAGAACAGAATTTCGCTGAGTCACGATGACATTCCGAATATGATGGCAAAACTTTTGCAACGGGATAAATTCCGACAGATTTTCAGCCAGCAGTTTCCGGTGCTCTTTATCGATGAATATCAGGATACTCATCGTCAATTTATGGAAGCAATTACTGAATACTTCCTAAAACCAGCTACGGGTCCGCTAGTTGGCCTCTTTGGCGACCATTGGCAAACTATTTACAGAAGTGAGTACGAACTTGCAGAATATCCTATCAAAGAGATTGCGAAAGGTTCTAACTTTCGTTCAGTTCCTGCTATTGTAAATGTGTTAAATAAGTTACGCCCTGAGCTATGCCAAGAAGTTCATAACCCTGAAGCAAAAGGTGAGGCTCGATTCTTCCACACTAATAACTACAAAGGAGAGCGAACCAATGACAGGCACTCCAAAGATGATCTACTTTCCGATCTGGCTCGACAGACACGTGTATCGTTAATGAAGAGACTACAGACTGAGGGATGGGACCTAAGTAAAACAAAAGTGCTCATGCTCACCCACAACGTACTTGCTGCTGAGCAGGGTTATCCAAGCATCGTCGAGATATTCAATGGAAGAAATGATCTCTTTGCCAAAAAAGAAGATCCTGTCATCAAATTTTTTGCTGAAAATGTAGAACCTATGTGTGAGGCCTATTGCACATCCCGTTATGGTGATATGTTTAGGATATACGGTTCTGGACCAACAATAACTCAGCATCAGGATAAAGCACGCTGGCGTAAAGATATGGATATTCTAATAGAATTGCGTGAAGAAGGGACTATCGGACAAGTCATTGATCACCTGAAAATAACTAGGCGTCCGGCTCCACCAGATCGTGTATTACGTCGAGACGAAGAATTTAACTCTCTGAATGGTGCTCTGGTGCCAGAAGGCTCATCTGCACTTGATAGATACAGCAAGCTCAGAGACATTCCCTATAAAGAAGTTATTGAGATTGCTAAATTTATTGAAAAGCAGACTGCCTTTGCAACACAACATAGCGTCAAAGGGGCAGAATTTGAGAACGTTCTGGTCATACTTGGTGGAGGATGGAACCATTACAACTGGCCACAACTTCTGGAACTCATCAAAACTAAAGCTTTGACCGCAAAAAATACAAAAGGATTTTATCGCGCCCGCAATCTGTTTTATGTTTCCATCTCTCGGCCAATGATAAGACTTGCAGTACTTGCTACACAGACCATGTCAGATAAAGCCTTAGAGGCTATGGAAGACCTTTTCGGAAGTGAAAATATTGAAGGACTTACTTTTCTATAACCTATATAGTTAAGGTGTAGTCATATTGGCAATAACCATTAAATTATTGCCAATATCAATTCATAACTAACTTCAAGTAGTGAATACTTCACCATTCTACATAGATGTATAAAGCTGTCATTATTTTGACGGGAAGAGTATATTTACAACCATCCAAAAACCTGTGCATTCCCTCGAATCTTGAATTTTCTGTTGATATTTCAGATGTATTATTCCTAGCCAAAGGTTTTATATAAAAGATATTTTAGAGATTTAAAAACCAGTCTGGATCAACGCTCACTTTCTCAACGAGTTCTGTTCTCACTCCTAAGCTAAGTTCCTTAAGCTTATCAGCTAACTGATCACCATCAACCAAATCTATTGGGGCTACCCCGTCACGATTTGCTTCTTCAATAGCAGCTTTTGTGAAATTACCAGTTGTAATAAACATGCCTCTATCTGCCCGTCCCACAGTTGCACCTCGGAAATCTCGAATCTCTGGAGCCCCAACCGATCCCTTATATTTTTTACACTGAAAAGCAATGTGAAAACTCATCAAACCATTTATTCTAGCAATACCTTTACCATCTATGCCACCATCACCTGTGCGACCTGTAACTTCAACATGAATAAAACCAGATTCCCGTAAAAGCCTTTGCGTTAACCTTTCAAACGCATCAGGGGTCATCTCTTCAATCAATACGTGATGTAACCTTTCACGCCAAGCAAGCACCTCCTCAGGTGAGTCATCAATAGACAATTCAGGTTTACTGGGATCCGTTGTAGCCTGGCTAGCTTTTCGGTCTAATGTACGAACAAAATTTACGATTTCACGACTATCAATTTCCGGCGCTTGCTTCGCTTTGTCCGTTAACGCCCATACACCACGCGATGAATTCTCAAGATAACCCGCCTTTTTTAAGTAAGTGCGTGCCCAAGCTAAGCGATACCCAATCTCCGTCTGATTACTTTTCTCCGGGTTGTGTAAAATAGCCAATGTTTCTTCATCAAACTTTTCTATTTCAACCACAGTCTCATATATTTCATCGATGCTACCCGATCCCCCTAAGTCAACTAAGGCCTGCATTAAAGGGACCATGAGCTGATCATAGGTAACCATTTTCCCAGAACTCAATTGCTTTCCCCCCACCCAGACATCATCAATTCTGTGAAATCGCGACGTGAGAGTACGTTGGAGCAATCACGCCAATCTTTATCTGATGGATACATTGTCTCTGTATAGCGCAGGTCAAATCCATTAGCCTGTTTCTGGGCGTTAATATACTCATCCATTTTCTCACCCATAGTTTCAATATCTTCTATCCATTCATCACGGATGGTGTCAGGCAAAGAACCGAACAGGTTATAACGGTCCTGCATTCGTTCAGACAATTTCTCATAAACCTTTTCGTCCACGGTTTGCTCGTTGACAAGATTAAGCATGCTGACTTTTTCACGAACTTGGCCAAAGCGCTTGATGCGGCCAATACGTTGCTCTAAACGTGTTGGATTCCATGGCAAGTCAATATTGATCAATGTACCTAATGTCTGGAGATTCAGGCCTTCACATGCGGCATCTGTCGCAACCATTATCTCAAGTTGATGCTCAGCTACCATACGCTTAAGCATTTCTCTTTCAATATTGACACTTTCACCTTTTTGATAAAGGCGGCTGCGACCAGCACCAGCATAAAGACCTACGGCCTGTTTAGGATAACGTTCGGCAAGTGAGTCAGCGACCCATTTAGCGGTATCATAATACTGGCTGAAAATAATGACTCCAAATTTCAACCACTTTTCCTTCTCAAGGTAATAAATCACAGCGTTGAGTTTAGGATCTTCTTTTATATGCTCAAGTCTGGATATCATCCTTTCCAGAACCGCAATTTCATCTGGATTTTCGGCTTTAATCTCAATTAGCTGTTCATCGTTTTCCTCAAGAATAGTTCGCCCTTCCAATAGCATTCGGGCCGTACTTAATCCAGCAGCAATACTCGAGCAAATCCGTTGTTCCATAAGATTTTTCATAAAACCACTTCCCTTACCATTAAGAGCAAGGGCTTTACCAAAATGTCGTGCCTCTGCATAAGCTTGTCGGAAGTCCTCGCTTGTTCTCAAGGCTTTCCCTTCGAACAAAGTATTAAACTGGTGAACTTCCTTTGCCAACTCTCGATCAGGATGAACATCTACACCTATACGGGGCAAAAGACCGGCATCTTCAAGCGTTACACGTTTGCGCAAAACAATGTGACGGATCAATGGATTTTCACGCTGAAAGAAACTGGCACCAGCTATATCTCTGTCCAACTCCTCTTCAAGATATTCGATTGAGTCCTCTGAAAGATCAGAGAGCGTATTCTTTATATCCCATTTGTCATTTGGATAAATTAATCCCAAATCCTGACGAATAGAGCTAAATAAGCGTCGAGCATACTGTTCATTGGTTGAATCTACAACTGGTAAGGGTGACCGGAGAATCTCCCAAGCAAAACTGGTTTTGGTCACTCGCTGCTTACCTGACAGTATGGGTAAAACTTCTTGTGGGCGGTGCCATTTTGCATAATCATTGCCAAGAACGAAGTGACCACTTCCTTGATGTAAAATGCCAATTAAGTCCCACAAATCCTCTGGGCTTGTTTGAATGGGGGTTGCAGTGCCCAAAATGACATGATCTGAGCGTGCTGCGATTTCTCGCATGAAAGTAAGTAACTCGTTATGCGAGCCAGCATCTTTGCCGAAACCTTGTCTGCTACGCGCTTTATGTGCTTCATCCAATATAGCAACACCAAAATGCAATCCCAAAAGATGTTGCTTCTCTAATGAATCTCGCACCATTAGGCCCGTGGATACAATTCCTACGCGAAGCGGACACTTTGCAATATGCTCTTGTCCAGTTGGCGAGATGATTCTTCCTTCAGGATCTAACCAAGCTTTCTTTTGGGTATGCCACCTAGCACAAGGAATGCCCAGCTTATCAATCATCTCCACTTGCCATTGCTCACAAAGCGTAGCTGGAGCAAAAATAATAACGGGCTTGCGCTTCTTATTATCGCGATCACTAAGTAAACACAATGAAAGTGCAGCAGTTGCCATCGAAAGGGTTTTTCCAAGACCAACTTCATCAGCAATCAATAAACGTACAATGCCATGGTTATGGTAATGTCGAATGCACTCACTGACAAACCCTTGTTGCCAGGGCTGTAATGAAAATCCCTGCCGATAAAGAGGAGACTCGATCAGCGCTGCAGGAGCTATATCATCATCTTCAACAATATCTTCAAATAAAACCTCCCTGCGATAGCCTCGCCTTTTAACCTCACGAATAACCGCTTCAGGTAATGGGCGAGCAGCGTTCCACAAAAAATTGAACTCTTGTTCAATCCATTCCACACCTTCCGGGGATTCATCTTCCCAAAGAATTTCATAATGCCGTTGCCAGCCACTGCTGGTTTCGTTCATAGAACCAATGAAACCAACTTTTCGCCCATCAGCTAGCTCAATAACACCTGCTTTACCGTGCAAAAATCCACAAATACTGTCAGGAGCAACCCGGATGACTTGACCATGCTTAGTCAGAAAACGGTCAAGTCGACGATAGCGGTCGCGGTTGAGTAGACTTTCAGCTTCAAAGTCCTGCTCATTCCAGCGACCTATCATCTTGGACTCTCGAAGCTGAGCCACTTTCAGGTCATTAGGGTGAATATCTACATTGCAGACGATTTTTACATCTGGGATGGACTCGATGAGCTCGTTGGCTACCTCAAACAGCGAGCTTGTGAAGTAACCAGCTATACGCTTATAACTAAGGGCACCTTTAAGGTGCTCCAATAGGAAGCTGTTGTCGAGCCTATGCGTGCGTGATGAAAACCGTCGAATGCTCATTTGTATAGATTCCCCACCCCTGATATTAATTAAATAATTGATTCATTAATTCACAATTATCGAAGCTCATTTTTATCACTGCCCCAGCGCACGCATATTCTTCAGGCGCGCGCCTAATACTTCAGCTGCATCGCGGGTGGCTTTATCGGGAGCTTTATTTTCGATAAAGATTAATATATCGATCAATACTGGCCGAACTTCCATAAAATCTGGCAAGTCTAACTGCAACTGACCAATTATGATTTTAGGATCTTTTTCATCGAGTATCTGCTGCAAACCAATGATCAAATGGCCAAGCCAGCTTGCTCCAAGCTCAGTACTATCCGTTAGGTCACGTGAGGTAAACTCGGGTATTCTCTTCAACTGTGCCTTGTTGGCCGCCATATTACCCATAACCCTACTGTAATCCTCAACTCGAAAAGCTTTGGCAAAATTTTGGTAATTATCGAGCTTGGAAGCGCCTGTAGTTTCAATATCCATCATGCGCAAATAGAAGCGCTGAATACCGTTCATTTTTTGCCAAGCATTGGCAGACAAACCATCAGGTACTAATAAACTGTTAGCAGCTTCGGCCGCTTGTTGCACTATTTCATCCACAACGGTCATTTCACCCTTAGTACGTGGGCGCAGAGCAAAGCTGGTGACATCCTCACCACCAATATGGGTATAAGATGTCAGCACTTTGAGCGCTGCCGCGTAACCGGCCATTTGAAGATCAGAGTCGTTAAATACTGGTTCTCCGAGCTTGTCTTTAATCTCATCATTGAGATGCATCATGGTTTCGATCTGGCTCTTCACTTCTGCTCGTACTGCAGGTAATAACCGCTGCTTAAAGCCAGCATTTTCACCTGAGGCACGTTTGCGCAACATTAGAATGACTGTGCCTTGTACGTAACCACCTTTCTTGAGTTCAGTGCTAGTTTCAGTAGCAATATACCACGCACCGACAACCTGTAATCCAGAAGCCCAGAAAATGCCGATCATATCCGACCATACACTTATATCCTGATGGGTAAACATCACACACTGCATACCTCCATCGGTCATACGGTCTGCCATAGTTTTGTAGGCGCTGACCATTCCTTTGCGGAAACCATCGCCTGAGCCTTTGATAGCCAAAGCTCTACGGGAGTCCCATGTCCATTCATTGAATGGTTGGGGAGGATTTCTGCGTAACCAACCAATAAAAAATTCTGACATTTCATCATAATTTACTGCATCAGCATATGGAGGATCGGTGATCCATAAATCACAGCACCGATCAATACAAGCAGCTTCGTTGTTCTCAACATCCATGTGTCCTTTAACAACCATCGCTGCATTTGTTAAAAATAGGTAGTTTTTCCCAGTTACAAATGAACGAACGCCGTATGAGTAATTTGTATTATACGCCTGATTGTAGAACGTTTGAGTTATTGACTCTCTAGCCGCACCAGTACCATATCGACATAGTTTGCTTGACCAATCGAGCATTTTAGCCAGTGATAGATAAAGAGGTGCCTGCAATTCCATTGGTTGCTCAAGAATCTTTTTTTTGACAATACTTGCTATCAATAATTGCCTTGGAGAAAATAGATGATGCCAATATTGCCAACCACGCTCTCTTTTAGGTTGATCCGTATTGTAACCAGCCTCAATCTCTAAATCAGGAATAATTCCTTGCGCCTGCCACTCGCCAATATTTTCCTCGACAATGGATTCGATCTTACGTTCACGGGCTATATCTTCATCAGAAACAGAGGAAAAATATGTTTCCTGCCTACCCAAAGCCAAAGTATTCTTTGTGATCCATTGAATGGCATAAATTCTTTCTTGAAATACATCACCATGTGATGGCATAAAATCACTTTTAGACCATTTTCTTAACCTATTTTTTGTGGTTTTATCAGTATCTCTATAATCACCTCTAATGGTTTTTATTGGTGTACGATATGTATGCCCCTCTAATTCATAAACCATACACCCATCTTGAATAGTGCCCTTTTCTGCATTTTTAAGGATTTCAGGTGTTACGTCAGAAACAATGTCAATGCTAAATGTTTTTGAGTCATAATTAGGTCGAAGTTTTGCAATTACATTTCGACTTTTTGATACAACAAGGCTTGGTATAAGTGGAACCACCCACCCAGTCTCTGGACATTTTGTTTCAAGACAGCACAAATATGCTTTGGCTCGATTACCCTTGCTATCATGTTCTAGGCCAAGACTTGCTATCTCTTCTTCAACCGCATCAACTAGTTTTTGTTGAGCGTTTTCAATTTTTTTTCTTTCTTCGGTGGGTGCGCCAATAATATTGGTAGTACCCCATGTTAACATACATGCAATAGGGTTTAAGTCGCTTGCAAATGCATCACAACCAAGTCTCGCTGCCTCAAAAGGTATAGAACCACCACCTGAAAATACATCCCCGACTTTTGGTTTATGCCCAAACCTGAGAATTCCAAGCTGCCTAACCAACTCATCAAAACTGTACGCATTTATGGAAAATTCAGAAAGGTGAGTATTTACATGCCCCCAGATATGGTCATATAGCCAAACTTGGTCGCATTCCTCTGGGCGCTTGCATAACAATGATTTCTCTTCATATGTTGTCAATCCATCTAAGTATTTTTTAAATAGCGGTATTTTTTCATTATCATCAATATCTTTACGCCATCTAACTTTTAAACCTAACTCATTACTGTTAAAAGGTGCCTGTAATGCACTAACTTCTCTAAAATATTCATTGTCACCTTTTAAATTATGAGAAAAAAAATCCCACGGATTATGTAAGTCAATAGATGAAATAATATCTATTGGCTTAATAGAGCCTAAGGTTATTGCGCGTTTGGCTAAACTCTGTGGATCAAAACCTAGAAGCATTTCAAATAATTCTAGATCTTTTTCCCTATTATTTGTTTGAGGCAGCAAAGAACCCAAAATGATACTTCTGACCAATATGAGAGGCTTTCGGCCTTTCCAGTACGAACCTAGGCCAGTCAAAGTTTGACTTTGTACTGAAGTTCTTTCCTGCTGCGCTTCAAAAGAAATTTTTTGAACAGGATATACAGCCTCAATCAGCGATGGTGTATCCTTAAGCGCAAATGGAGCTAATTCTGCCATTTTCTCTTCATCTCCAAACAAGCTGGGCAAAGATAAGTTACCTTGCCCAGCTTGTAATCTATCAATTACATTTTTTAGACCACATGGGGTTTCTGCCAGAATCCAAACCACAAGCTAGATCTTTTTACCATATCCTAGCTCTTTCAGGCTCCGCCCTTGCAGATCCCTCCAAGCGTCCATACCACTGCGCGGATTTCCTGCTATCACACAAGCTGCCGCACTAGGACTTTTAAACAGATACTCATGTTCAAAGGAATAAACATCGCCTCGTTTCATTAGGATACCATCATCTAATAGTTTCTTCCGTAGGTCTCGGATAGCTGGACGCAATGATTTGGCTAGAGAAATATTAGCTGTTGATCCCTTTTTGACCAAAAATTCAGGGCTACTCATTTCGCCAATCGGATGCCCGATAGCCTTTGCCAGCTTGGCTTCAAACAAGAATAAAGATTCCTCTTCATTTGAGTTGGATAGAATTGGTTCATTGAATAATTGAGCATTAGACGCATCAAGAGATAATGAATCGTTACCACCGATATCGTGAGACAACACGCGGGTATTATCAGATAAGTTCAAGTCGCCATAACCGGCTGAAGGTTCCTTTATTTCGTGCAAAGTTGGTGCACGCTGACTATAAGAAACGCTGTTGTCCTGAGCGAATTGTATTTGCTCTGTTTGCACGATATCGCCAAGTGCGTGGCGCAAGGCAATACGCCAACCAACATCACGATCTTCAATTCCCCCAGTACTTTTGGCTGTCATGCCAAATAACCACCAACGTTCTTCTGGGGTAAGCGCTAACCAATTGCGTACTGCAACGGGAATATTATCAATTTCCATGCCCTCTATTGCCCAAGCAAGCACACAAATCTCCTTACCTAGCAAACGATCAAGCATATTCTCGCCTATTTGCCATGAGCTAGTTTCCAAGCCGTAGCTTTTCAAGCGAACGTTAAAAGCACGTTGCACTTCAGCGCGTATCGCTGTCCAGCGAATGCGGTCTAGCTGCACACGCTCAACCACAGAAAATTCTTCACTTTGCGCCTGCAAACCAAGATACTCACTAATTTGCACTTTACCGGTACTTGCCTTTGGAATGATCACTTTAAAGTGGTGAGGATCACTGCTAGCAGGCACACCGAAACCCAGCGTCGGATGCTTAACACCTGTCGTGGTTTTGTTTGATTGTGCCTTAGCCATATATCTAGTCTCTTTTTTAAGGGATTACTCTTCTTGAGCAATGTCACCAGGTTTCAACTCAATGCCAACTAACTTGGCGAACTCTTTAGCTTCAAAGCCATTTTCAAAATCGATACCCTCTCTCACGGCAATCGAGATATTAGCATCAGCTTCGTTCAATACATCCCGCAGACTATTTATAGTTGCCTCGATCATCGCAGCCGTGATTTGACGCTCTCCAAAGCGAACACCAACGGTGTTCTCCCCTTCACCGATCTCAATGCGAACACCTTTAAAGCGTGTGTTTTCTTGGTCTTTAAAGCGATTTAGCACCTTGAAGACCTTTTCTGTGGTATCGAGCGGCACACGCTTTCCACCGATTAAACTAGCTGGTTTGGTGTCATCTATCTGTACAGTTTTGTCGCCACTATGCTGTATAAGGAAATCTGCTGTTTTGGTTGCTTCACCTGATTTAGCGTAAACTAACAAGCGGATAGCATTAGAGCCAACGTCAAATGGAGCAATATAGGGTTGCCCATCTTTCGGATTCGAGCCGTCTAAGGTGTAATAAATCTCGGCTCTCGGCGTACACTGCAAGGTAACCTTTCGTTTATCTACGGAAGGTTCAATTTGATGTCTTATTTTTAGATCTGCAACCCAGCGCGTTGCTGGACCACACTCATATTTTCCGGTTGGATCGACAACTTTAAAATAAAGGGTACCTTCCCTCGTACTAAAATTTTCCAAATCATCAACTTTTGGGTCAGTATCTACTACTTCTGGTTTAGTCGAGAAATAGATAACTGGACTCTCGCCCGCGTTTCTCGGAGTCAAAGTGATCAGTGACTCTCCATTCTCTGGGCTAGTGCCTACCAACGTGACGTTAACACTGGTTTTTTCTTTCGGGAATGGCCCTTTTTCAATATAACCATCCTCCCCCATTCTCCAGCGCCCCTGCTTGAGAGCTGCTGCCCTGAGGGTATCCATTCCACTGCCGCCAGGCATCCAAGGCCAGCCTGAATTACATTTGGCACGATTGACGACATCCTTCCATGGGGTACGGCGGTTACTGGCACCAGAAGGCCAAAGTTCCGACTCAGCCATAGCAAAAAACTGAGTGAAATTCTTTTCCAAATCTGATGCTAATTTATAGTTAGCTCTTGGGTCTGCCATCAGTTTTTCAATTTGCACTTCAGCAGATTGGTCACCTTCCCCAACTTTTAAGCCATGATCAATTGTTACTTTAAGCAAACGTTCAGAACCATCAATCTCATCAATACCGGGAAAAAGAATTGTATTATAAGCTGCAGACAAGGCTTTGATAAAACGCCCTTCCGCTTCTTCTAACCTATCGCGAGCTTCCTCATATAAGCTATCGCCGGCCTTCAGACGTTTGGTAATTTGTTCGATGGCATACAGCTCACGCAGACGGTCTTCTACTGCATCAGCCATAATGCTGTCCTGCCCGGTAAGTACAAGTAAGTTGTTTTTTTCCTGCTGAAACTCAAAGAAATTAGTGAGTTCACTAGGCGGCACTTTGCCATCTGGCTTAATCACGATAAGGACACGAGGCCCACTTAGCTTGAGCTCATCCATACGAGGAAGAATCTGAACTTCCTGATAAACGTTGCGACGATTAGGATGAAGAATTCCTTTTAGCCTGTTAATTAGAGCTTGATCAATTTTTGGCTGCGGTAGTTCCTTCGCGTTACGTTCAATCTGGCGTGAAAGATTTTCTGTTTCTTTAATATAGAAACGCTGGTCTTCACGGTGCAAATACCAAGCTTGTTCACGTAGTTTTTGAAGTGCATCAAGGAACTCATCAGCTTTATGATTCGGCGCTGCTAAGAATTCAATCACTTCACTTTCCGACAGACCAATACGCCCCCCTACAGCACGAGACAATGACGCAGCAAGCAACAACGTCATTAGTTGGGTAGCCGCATCGTTACTGAGCTCGTTATTGATATTCTCGGCAATCGCATCCCCCTTATCAGCAATGTCTCTTGTGACGGCAGGAATCAGCTTTGGTGAAATTCTTTCAATTTCATCCTTCACTTGCTCATCATTGAGGTCCAAGTGCTGCGTACCGACAAGGAAAATGTCATCCTCTTGGCGTTGTTCAACACTCTTCAATAGTCGAGCTGTAAACTGCATCAAGCCGCGAGTCTGTCTGAACCCCTCGTTTTCTTTAAACAAAGCAACTAAATGTTTAAACGATGGATGGAAGGGGTAGGTCTCTCTAACTTGTTCAGCGATTTGTTCGATACTTGCTGCAACAATGTACCCACCGTCTTCTGCCTTTTTGATTTGCTGTGCGTATTCCTCAGCAACCTCATTAATGGTTTGCTCATCAGGCAACTCATCAATCAATCGCTTTTTAAGAATCTCATAAATTTCATTACCCGATAGTTGTACCGGGGTGATGGTCATCGATTGTCTGCGGGTTTCTTGCTGCAGGTTTGAAATTGCGTCTTTGAGTGTTTTAGTTTGAGCATCATAACTACCAGATAGGTTGGCAATGACGATACAGCAATTTGGGAGTTCTAATGCCGCACTCATTAAGGTACTAAGGCTGTACACTACCATGTTGGCGAGTGTACCTGAGCCGTATACTTGGGTACTTGCGTTATCAAGATAGGGAGGCAACTCGTCAATCATTATCAATGTTGGAGTATTGCCAATGATCTCCTTCCACTTTTGTTGGTCAACAGATTTAGGCCCATTAATCCAGTGCTGTTTAATTTTATCTGACTCACCGAGCTGGGTTGCAATATCCCCCCAGATGTAATTATCAGGATTATTTCGACCATTAAATGCAGCAATTCTCGCATTACCAAAATCTAAGCGCTCATTAAGATCCGCAGATAAGACCTCGGGACGTAAATGTTTGTGTTTTGCAAGCAGGCCTAACGCAATCATCATGTGAGTTTTCCCCCCCCCCATTGCTTGGGTGAGCTCAAACACAGCCTGGTCTGACTTACCAGACAGGCGAAGCATGCCTTCTCGAAAGAGTTGCTCCATGCCATGAGTAACATAGTTTCTTGAAAAGAATTCTTTGCCATCACCAGCATCGTTAATCAGATCAGCCAGATTCTCAATTCCCTGGCTCATTCTGTAATCCTTAATAACTGGATTAAAACGACACGCCTGCTTCACTGTCTTGATCATGTTTAACGTTCCCCACGTGGATGCGATTTCTTGGATTGCTCAATGGCTATATCGTTTTTCACACAATGCTCGCGGATCAGTATTTCTATCATGTTTGCGATAGAGCGATGTTCCGCTTGTGCTGCTACTCGCAGCGCGTCCTTCAACCCAGGATCTAACCGGATGGTAAGCGTCGCGGTTTTAGTAGTAGCCATGTAACACTCCCGAAGAATGCCTGCAAATGTACTGCACTATACAGTATTAGGTTTTACTGAACAATCGACTCGACCACATAACTTTTTTGAATCCCGTGCTGATTCCGACATACACTTTACAGTTATTGTTTGCCCATTTTGCCTACCATAGGTACTCAGCATTTACTTTGTTGCGGCCTAGCACTTCAGGCCGCAGATTTACAATATATTCACCTGCCTATCTTCCCAAAATCAAATGGACTTACTGCCCTCTCCCGGTTAGCATCAAGAAAATCAGCCCACCACTGCAGCATCAATCTACGCTCATCAAGATGCTCGGCTTTATGAATATAAGCTGCACGCACAGAGTTACGCTCCATATGGCTCATCTGCCGCTCGACTGCATCCCTCGACCACAACCCTGACTCAATCAACGAACTGCACGCCATTGTCCTGAAGCCGTGGCCGCACACTTCAACCAGTGTGTTATATCCCATCACTCGCAAAGATTTGTTCACCGTATTCTCGCTCATCGGTTTGCGAGGATTGTGATCGCCAATAAAGATCAGTTCATGATCACCACTGAAGATCTTAATCTGCTCGAGAATTGACAGAGCCTGTCGGGAAAGCGGTACCAGATGAGGTGTACGCATTTTTGAGCCACGCTGGGAGTGCTTTACCCCTTCAATTGCTTCTCGCTCAGCTGGAATCGTCCACATAGATGTTTCAAAATCGATCTCTGACCAACGGGCAAAACGCAGCTCACTGGAACGAATGAAGACGAGCAGGGTTAGCTCAACAGCAAGGCGAGTCAAAGGTCTGCCGGTATAGTTATCAATACGCTGAAGCAGTTCTGGAATACGTCTCAACTCTAACGCAGGCCTATGCTGCCGGTTACTTGAAGCAACGGCACCGGCCATCTCCTGTGCCGGGTTATAATCAAGCAAACCACTCTGTACCGCATAGCGCATAATGGCGGTGGTGCGCTGCTGTAGACGGGAAGCAACTTCAAGACGCCCAGACAACTCAACAGCTTTGATAGGCGCTAAAAGGTCGCGCGTTTTTAGTTCAGCAATATTACGCTTACCTATGGCTGGAAAGAGGTTGTCCTCCAGGCTTTTAAGCACGCGTCGGCTATGTTCTTCCGACCACTTTTTATTTGTGGCATGCCACTCAATAGCAAGTTGTTCGAAAGTACGTGCTTCTTCCTGCTCAACCTTATCATTTTTCTTTTTGTCTCCCGGGTCGATGCTGTTTGCCAAAAGTTTACGGGCTTCATCACGGCGAGCCCTTGCATCAGCGAGTGACACATCAGGGTAAACACCCAGAGCCAGCATCTTTTGCTTTCCGCCAAATCGGTACTGCAAACGCCAGTATTTAGAGCCATTTGGATGAACAAGAAGGTGCATACCGTTACCATCGGTCAGCTTATATTGCTTATCCGTTGGCTTGGCTGTTCTGACTTTGATATCTGTTAGAGCCATGCTTATCCCCTCCCTGTTGGTACAAGCATTATCGAACCGGAAATACCATCATCTATACCAACATCTGTTGGTAGATGTACGTTGATGTCGGTTGACCTTGAGAGAGTTAATATAGCGGGAAAGGTAGATAAATACTGGATTTTAGACATAAAAAAAGACCTCAGTTGAGGTCTATTTACATACTTTTGGTGCCGAAGGCCGGACTCGAACCGGCACGTATTTCTACGGTTGATTTTGAATCAACTGCGTCTACCGATTTCGCCACTCCGGCACGGAAGGGATGCGGAAAACGTTGTGGATTATACCTGTCATGCGCCACCATGCAAGCGCCAGCGTGTGTCTGGCTCGCTAAGTGTTGAAAATTTCAGCATTACCTTTCTTAGCTGTAACCCTCATCACAGTTTGCCCCCGCCTTAATCCCCCCTTCTGCGAAGCGTCCCGTTTCCCCATGCTCTACACTTCCAGTTCAACACCACACTGAGGGAAACACGATGTCGATGATAAAAAGCTACGCTGCAAAAGCGGCGGGCAGCGAACTCGAACTCTATGAATATGATGCGGGCGAGCTTAAGCCGGAAGATGTCGAAGTCCAGGTCGATTACTGCGGTATCTGCCATTCTGATTTGTCGATGATCGACAACGAATGGGGATTCTCTCAGTATCCGCTGGTTGCCGGGCATGAGGTGATTGGTCGCGTGGCGGCGCTCGGCAGCGCGGCGCAGGATAAAGGTCTGAAGGTTGGTCAGCGCGTCGGCGTTGGCTGGACGGCGCGCAGCTGTGGGCACTGCGACGCCTGTATCAGCGGTAATCAGATCAACTGCCTTGAAGGGTCTGTTCCCACAATTCTTAATCGCGGTGGCTTTGCCGAGAAGCTGCGGGCCGACTGGCAGTGGGTGATTCCGTTGCCGGAGAGCATCGATCTTGCGGCCGCTGGCCCATTACTGTGCGGCGGCATCACGGTGTTCAAACCGCTGCTGATGCACCATATCACCGCCACCAGCCGCGTCGGGGTGATCGGCATCGGCGGCCTGGGGCATATCGCCATTAAGCTGTTACACGCGATGGGCTGCGAAGTGACCGCGTTCAGCTCCAATCCGGCGAAAGAGCAGGAAGTGCTGGCAATGGGGGCGGATAAGGTGGTCAACAGCCGTGATCCGGATGCGCTACAAGCGCTGGCGGGCCAGTTCGATCTCATCATTAACACGGTTAACGTCGATCTCGACTGGCAGCCCTATTTTGAAGCGCTGGCCTACGGCGGTAACTTCCATACCGTCGGTGCGGTGCTGAAGCCGCTGCCGGTTCCGGCGTTCACCTTAATAGCCGGCGATCGCAGTATCTCCGGTTCGGCAACCGGTACGCCGTTCGAACTGCGCAAGCTGATGAAATTTGCCGGGCGCAGCAAGGTGTCGCCCACCACCGAACTGTACCCGATGTCGCAAATTAACGAAGCCATCCAGCACGTGCGTGACGGTAAGGCCCGCTACCGCGTAGTGCTTAAAGCAGACTTCTGATCATCTTTGCCGGGTGGCGTAAGCTTCCCGGCTATTCTCCCCGCTATTCCAGACAGGTTAAATTCTCCTCACAATCTCCGTAATTTAGCGGTGAAGAGTGCGTCACGGTTGCCTATACTCCAGGCAGGATAAATGGAGGAAATCTCAATGAGCGCACCCCTGCTAATTGCCCGCACGCCGGACACCGAACTGTTTTTACTGCCAGGCATGGCCAACCGTCACGGGCTGATTACCGGCGCGACCGGGACCGGTAAAACCGTCACGCTACAGAAGCTGGCCGAATCGCTGTCCGAGATTGGCGTTCCGGTATTTATGGCCGATGTGAAAGGTGACTTAACCGGCGTGGCCGAGGAAGGACAAGCCTCTGAAAAGCTGCTCGCCCGCCTGAAAAATATCGGCATTACTAACTGGCAACCGCATGCTAATCCGGTCACGGTGTGGGATATCTTCGGCGAAAAAGGTCACCCCGTGCGGGCCACGGTATCAGACCTCGGACCGCTGCTGCTGGCCCGTCTGCTGAACCTCAACGACGTGCAGTCCGGCGTGCTGGATATTATCTTCCGTATTGCCGATGACCAGGGTCTGTTGCTGCTCGATTTCAAAGACCTGCGGGCCATCACCCAGTACATTGGCGATAACGCTAAATCCTTCCAGAATCAGTACGGCAATATCAGTAGCGCCTCGGTCGGGGCTATCCAGCGCGGACTGCTGTCGCTGGAGCAGCAGGGCGCGGCACACTTCTTTGGCGAACCGATGCTGGACATCAAAGACTGGATGCGTACCGACGCCAGCGGCAAAGGGATGATTAATATCCTCAGCGCCGAGAAGCTCTACCAGATGCCCAAACTGTACGCCGCCAGCCTGCTGTGGATGCTCTCCGAGCTGTATGAACAGTTGCCGGAAGCGGGCGATCTGGAGAAGCCAAAACTGGTGTTCTTCTTCGATGAAGCGCACCTGCTGTTCAACGATGCTCCGCAGGTGCTGCTGGATAAAATCGAACAGGTGATCCGCTTGATCCGCTCGAAAGGGGTCGGCGTGTGGTTCGTCTCGCAAAACCCGTCGGATATTCCGGACAACGTGCTTGGTCAGTTGGGGAACCGCGTGCAGCACGCCCTGCGCGCGTTCACCCCGAAAGATCAGAAAGCGGTGAAAAGCGCGGCGCAAACCATGCGCGCCAACCCGGCATTTGATACCGAAAAAGCTATTCAGGAGCTGGGAACCGGTGAGGCGCTGGTGTCGTTTCTGGACGCCAAAGGCAGCCCGTCGGTGGTTGAACGGGCGATGGTGATTGCGCCATGCTCACGGATGGGACCGGTGACGGACGACGAACGCAACGGGCTGATTAATCACTCTTCTCTGTACGGTAAATATGAAGAAGAGATCGACCGCGAGTCCGCCTATGAACGTTTGCAGCAAGGCGTGCAGGCCAGTACCGAGCAGCAAAATACACCTCCCGCCAACGGTAAAGCTGTCGATGTGGATGGCGGTATTCTCGGTGGGTTGAAGGATATTCTGTTTGGCAGCACCGGACCGCGCGGCGGTAAGCGCGATGGCGTAGTGCAGAGCGTGGCGAAAAGCGCGGCGCGACAGGTTACCAATCAGATAATTCGCGGCATGTTGGGGAGTTTGATGGGCGGGAGAAAACGCTAGCCCCGTGTTACGTTGCCGGATGGCGGCGTAAACGCCTACTCCGGCCTACGGGTCCGGAGTAGGCCTGAAAAGCACAACGCCATCAGGCCTACGATTACTATGATTACGACTTACGCAGCATCAGCCACAGGCTTATCAGGAAGAAGCTGACGCTTGGCAGCAGCGCACCGATAATCGGCGGAATGCCGTACACCAGCGTCAGCGGGCCAAAGATTTGGTCCAGCACATAGAACACAAAGCCAAAGCTAATCCCTGTCACCACGCGCACGCCCATCGGGACGCTACGAAGCGGACCAAAGATAAACGACAGCGCCATCAGCATCATGACCGCTACAGACAGCGGCTGGAAGACTTTGCTCCACATATTGAGCTGGTAGCGTCCGGCATCCTGGCCGCTCGACTTCAGGTACTTCACGTAGTTATGCAGACCGCTAATCGACAGCGCATCAGGATCCAACGCCACAACGCCGAGCTTGTCGGGCGTCAGGTTTGTTTTCCAGGTGCCGCTCACCGTTTGCGAGCCGGTGATTTGTTTCGGATCGGTCAGGTTGGATTCATCTACCTGCGACAAACGCCAGACCTTCTGCTCCGGGTCAAACGTCGCGCTTGCGGCATAGCGTACAGACTGCAGACGGCGCTTGTCGTTAAACGAGTAGATGCTAATCCCGCCTAACTCGGCGTCGCCTTTCACCCGCTCGATGTAGACAAAGCTGTCACCGTCTTTCGCCCACAAACCCTGCTGGGTAGAGAGCAGCGAGCCGCCGTACATCTGCTGCGCACGGTAGTTACGCGCCATCTGTTCGCCTTGTGGCGCGACCCATTCGCCGATAGCCATCGTCAGCAGCACCAGCGGAATCGCGGTTTTCATCACCGACAACGCCACCTGCATACGGGTAAAGCCAGAAGCCTGCATCACCACCAGTTCACTGCGCTGGGCCAGCATGCCCAACCCCAGCAATGCCCCCAGCAGTGCCGCCATCGGGAAGAAGATCTGGATATCTTTAGGCGCACTGAGCAGGGTATACAGCCCGGCGCCCATCGCATCGTAGCTCCCCTGCCCGGCTTTTTTCAGCTGGTCAACGAACTTGATGATCCCGGAGAGCGACACCAGCATGAACAGCGTCATCATGATGGTGGTGAAAATGGTTTTACCGATATAGCGGTCAAGTACACCAAAAGGCTGCATTATACCGCTCCTTTACGCATAAAACGGGCACGCAAGCGGCGCATCGGCACCGTATCCCAGAGGTTAAGCACAATCGCCAGCGCCAGATACGCCAGGTTAACCGTCCACATCCAGAACACTGGATCCAGCTTACCTTTACCGCCGTTCGACTTCAGCGACGTCTGAACCAGGAAGAACAGCAAATAGAGCAGCATTGCTGGCAGCATCGACAGCACGCGCCCCTGACGCGGGTTCACCACACTCAGCGGTACGACCATCAGCGCCATCATAAATACGGTGAATACTAACGTGATACGCCAGGTCAGCTCCGCGCGGGCACGATCGGTGTCGGTCGTCCACAGCGTACGCATGTTCATCTGATCGGTATCGTTTGGATCCAGCGCCACGGCCTGATGACCGATAATCGCCTGATAATCCTGGAAGTCGGTAATGCGGAAATCGCGCAGCAGCGCGGTACCTTCGAAGCGCGTCCCCTGGTTCAGCGTCACGACCTGAGAGCCATCACGCATCTGGGTAAGATGTCCGGAATCGGCTACGACGACCGAAGGACGAGCGTTGCCTTTCGGGCGGATTTGCGCGAGGAACACGTCTTTGAAGTTGCTGCCGTCAACGCTTTCGATAAACAGCACCGAACTGCCGTTGGTCGCCTGCTGGAATTGCCCCTGAGCAAGCGCCGCCATACCGGGGTTCGCTTTCGCCTCCGCCAGGACTTCGTCCTGATGTCTGGAGGACCACGGCCCGGCCCACATCACGTTGACCGCCGCAATAATACTGGTAAACAGCGCCAGCACCATCGCCGCTTTCACGAGCACTGCCTTGCTCAGCCCGCAGGCGTGCATGACCGTAATTTCGCTTTCGGTATACAGTTTGCCCAGCGTCATCAACAGCCCGAGGAACAGGCTTAAGGGCAAGATAAGTTGCGCCATTTCTGGCACGCCCAGCCCCAGCAGCGAGAGCACCAGATTTGCCGGGATATCACCGTCAACCGCCGCACCAAGGATCCTGACCAACTTTTGACAAAAGAAGATCAAAAGCAGGATGAATAGGATCGCAAGTTGGCTTTTGAGCGTTTCCCGAACCAGATATCTTATGATTATCACTTTAAATACGCCCGTAAAAACCCGTCTTTTGCCGGAATTTAGCTTGTTTCATGGCTTAAACGTCATTTATTCTCTTGAGTCGTCGAAATCGTCGCTAAGATCATTATACTCAACGGATCCACCTCTCAGAAATTGTTCTGACGTGCCAATGCCGTAATAACGTTAAGATTAACACGAAGTCACCGCAACAGCGGGTATGAGTTACGAAAGCTTGCAATTCTATCCGTAGCCACCGCCGTTGTCTTTAAGATTCAGGAGCGTAGTGCATGGAGTTCAGTGTAAAAAGCGGTAGCCCGGAGAAACAGCGGAGTGCGTGCATCGTCGTGGGTGTCTTTGAACCACGCCGCCTCTCTCCGATTGCAGAGCAGCTCGACAAGATCAGCGACGGGTACATCAGCGCACTGCTGCGTCGCGGCGAACTGGAAGGCAAACCGGGTCAAACCCTGTTGCTGCACCATGTTCCTAACGTTCTGTCTGAGCGAATTCTCCTTATTGGGTGTGGCAAAGAGCGCGAACTTGATGAGCGCCAGTACAAGCAGGTCATTCAGAAAACCATCAATACCCTGAATGATACAGGCTCAATGGAAGCCGTCTGCTTTCTGACTGAGCTGCACGTCAAAGGGCGCAATAACTACTGGAAAGTGCGTCAGGCCGTTGAGACGGCACAGGAAACGCTGTACAGCTTTGATCAACTGAAGACCAACAAAAGCGAGCCACGTCGCCCGCTGCGTAAAATGGTCTTCAATGTGCCGACCCGCCGCGAACTGACCAGCGGTGAGCGTGCGATCCAACACGGTCTGGCGATCGCCGCCGGCATTAAAGCGGCAAAAGATCTTGGCAACATGCCGCCGAACATCTGTAACGCCGCCTACCTGGCCTCTCAGGCGCGCCAGCTGGCAGACAGCTACAGCAAAAATGTTGTGACCCGTGTAATCGGCGAGCAGCAGATGAAAGAGCTGGGCATGCACTCTTATCTGGCCGTCGGTCACGGCTCGCAGAACGAGTCGCTGATGTCGGTCATCGAGTACAAAGGCAATCCGTCCGAAGACGCGCGTCCGATCGTGCTGGTCGGTAAAGGGTTAACCTTTGACTCCGGCGGTATCTCCATCAAACCTGCCGAAGGCATGGATGAGATGAAATACGACATGTGCGGCGCGGCAGCGGTATACGGCGTGATGCGCATGGTGGCCGAGCTTCAGCTCCCCATCAACGTTGTCGGCGTGCTGGCGGGCTGTGAAAACATGCCGGGTGGCCGCGCGTATCGCCCAGGCGACGTGCTGACCACGATGTCTGGACAGACTGTTGAAGTGCTCAATACGGATGCCGAAGGCCGTCTGGTGCTGTGCGACGTGTTAACCTACGTCGAGCGCTTTGAGCCAGAAGCAGTGATTGACGTCGCGACCCTGACCGGCGCGTGCGTGATTGCGCTGGGCCATCACATCACCGGCCTGATGTCGAACCACAACCCGCTGGCGCATGAGCTGATCGGTGCGTCCGAGCAGGCTGGTGACCGCGCGTGGCGTTTGCCGCTGGGTGATGAATACCAGGAGCAGTTAGAGTCCAACTTTGCGGATATGGCGAACATCGGCGGACGTCCTGGCGGTGCCATTACCGCGGGCTGTTTCCTGTCACGCTTTACCCGTAAGTACAACTGGGCGCACCTGGATATCGCCGGTACCGCATGGCGTTCAGGGAAAGCCAAAGGCGCAACCGGTCGTCCGGTCGCGTTGCTGTCGCAGTTCCTGCTCAATCGTGCCGGTTTTAACGGCGAAGAGTGATGTAAAACGCCGGGTGGCGGCTTCGCCTTACCCGGCCTACAACATCACTCAACCGTAGGCCGGGTAAGCGTAGCGCCACCCGGCTTTGCATTTAAATCCACAACAAGAAGCCCCATATCATGAGAAACGCAACGTTCTATATTCTGGACAATGACAACACCGTCGATGGCTTAAGCGCCGTTGAACAACTGGTGTGTGAAATTGCCGCAGAACGTTGGCGTGCTGGCAAGCGCGTGCTGATCGCCTGTGAAAACGAAAAGCAGGCTCTTCGACTGGATGAAGCCCTGTGGGCGAGACCGGCAGAAAGTTTTGTTCCGCACAATCTGGCGGGAGAAGGCCCCAGAGGCGGCGCGCCGGTAGAGATTGCCTGGCCGGAGAAACGCAATAGCAGCCCGCGCGACCTGCTCATCAGTTTGCGCGTTGGCTTTGCAGATTTTGCCACCGCTTTCACAGAAGTGATAGACTTCGTTCCTTACGAAGATTCTTTGAAACAATCGGCACGCGATCGCTACAAAGCTTACCGCGTGGCTGGTTTTAACCTGAATACGGCAACCTGGAAATAATGGAAAAGACATACAACCCACAAGATATCGAACAGCCGCTTTACGAGCACTGGGAAAAGCAGGGCTATTTCAAACCTAACGGCGATGAAAGCAAAGAGTCCTTCTGCATCATGATCCCGCCGCCGAACGTCACCGGCAGTTTGCATATGGGTCATGCTTTCCAGCAAACCATCATGGATACCATGATTCGCTACCAGCGCATGCAGGGTAAAAACACCCTGTGGCAGGCCGGTACCGACCACGCGGGTATCGCTACCCAGATGGTGGTTGAGCGTAAGATTGCCGCTGAAGAAGGTAAAACCCGTCACGACTACGGTCGCGAAGCGTTTATCGACAAAATTTGGCAGTGGAAAGCGGAATCCGGCGGCACCATTACCCGTCAGATGCGCCGTCTCGGCAACTCCGTTGACTGGGAGCGCGAGCGCTTCACTATGGACGAAGGTCTTTCCAATGCCGTGAAAGAAGTCTTTGTTCGCCTGTACAAAGAAGATCTGATCTACCGTGGCAAGCGTCTGGTCAACTGGGACCCGAAACTGCGCACCGCTATTTCTGATCTGGAAGTGGAAAACCGCGAGTCTAAAGGCTCCATGTGGCACATCCGCTATCCGCTGGCTGACGGCGCGAAAACCGCAGACGGTAAAGATTACCTGGTCGTCGCCACCACCCGTCCGGAAACCGTACTGGGTGATACCGGCGTAGCCGTTAACCCGGAAGATCCGCGCTACAAAGATCTGATCGGCAAATTCGTTGTTCTGCCGCTGGTTAACCGCCGCATTCCGATCGTCGGTGATGAACACGCCGACATGGAAAAAGGCACCGGCTGCGTGAAGATCACCCCGGCGCACGACTTTAACGACTACGAAGTCGGGAAACGTCACGGCCTGCCGATGATCAACATTCTGACCTTTGACGGCGACATCCGCGAAACCGCGGAAGTGTACGACACCAAAGGCGAAGAGTCCGACGTTTACTCCAATGAAATCCCGGCTGAGTTCCAGAAGCTGGAACGTTTTGCTGCGCGTAAAGCGGTGGTTGCCGCCGTTGATGCCCTGGGCCTGCTGGAAGAAATTAAACCGCACGACCTGACCGTACCTTACGGCGACCGTGGCGGCGTGGTTATCGAACCGATGCTGACCGACCAGTGGTACGTCCGTGCCGACGTGCTGGCAAAACCGGCGGTTGAAGCGGTTGAGAACGGCGACATCCAGTTCGTACCGAAGCAGTACGAAAACATGTACTTCTCCTGGATGCGCGATATTCAGGACTGGTGTATTTCCCGTCAGCTGTGGTGGGGTCACCGTATCCCGGCATGGTATGACAACGACGGCAATGTCTACGTTGGCCGTACCGAAGACGAAGTGCGTCAGGAAAACAACCTCGGCGCCGACGTTGCGCTGCGCCAGGACGAAGACGTTCTCGATACCTGGTTCTCTTCTGCACTGTGGACCTTCTCTACGCTGGGCTGGCCGGAAAATACCGACGCGCTGCGTCAGTTCCACCCAACCAGCGTGATGGTTTCCGGCTTCGACATTATCTTCTTCTGGATTGCCCGCATGATCATGATGACCATGCACTTCATCAAAGATGAAAACGGCAAGCCGCAGGTTCCGTTCAAGACCGTCTACATGACCGGTCTGATTCGTGACGACGAAGGCCAGAAGATGTCCAAATCCAAGGGCAACGTGATTGACCCGCTGGATATGGTCGACGGTATCTCTCTGGCAGAACTGCTGGAGAAACGTACCGGCAACATGATGCAGCCGCAGCTGGCTGAGAAAATTGCCAAACGTACCGAGAAGCAGTTCCCGGACGGCATCGAGCCGCACGGCACCGACGCCCTGCGTTTCACCCTGGCAGCGCTGGCCTCTACCGGTCGCGATATCAACTGGGACATGAAGCGTCTGGAAGGTTACCGTAACTTCTGTAACAAGCTGTGGAACGCCAGCCGCTTCGTGCTGATGAACACCGAAGATCAGGATTGCGGCTTCAACGGCGGCGAAATGACCCTGTCTCTGGCGGACCGCTGGATCCTCGCTGAATTCAACCAGACCATCAAAGCGTACCGCGAAGCGCTGGATAACTTCCGTTTCGATATCGCCGCGGGCATTCTGTACGAGTTCACCTGGAACCAGTTCTGCGACTGGTATCTGGAGCTGACCAAGCCGGTCATGAACGGCGGTTCCGAGTCTGAACTGCGCGGCACTCGCAATACGCTGGTTACCGTGCTGGAAGGTCTGCTGCGCCTGGCGCACCCAATCATTCCGTTCATCACCGAAACCATCTGGCAGCGAGTGAAAGTAATTTGTGGCAACACTGCAGATACCATCATGCTGCAGCCGTTCCCGGAATATAACGCCGCACAGGTTGATGAAGCGGCGCTGGCCGATACCGAATGGCTGAAGCAGGCGATCGTCGCCGTACGTAACATCCGTGCGGAAATGAACATCGCCCCGGGCAAACCGCTGGAGCTGCTGCTGCGTGGTTGCAGCGCTGATGCGATGCGTCGTGTGAACGACAACCGCAGCTTCCTGCTGAACCTGGCACGTCTGGAAAGCATTACCGTGCTGCCAGCCGATGACAAAGGCCCGGTCTCCGTGACCAAAATCATCGACGGCGCCGAGCTGCTGATCCCGATGGCTGGCCTCATCAACAAAGAAGATGAGCTGGCACGTCTGGCGAAAGAAGTGGCGAAAATCGAAGGCGAGATTGCCCGTATCGAAGGCAAACTTTCCAACGAAGGTTTCGTTGCCCGCGCACCGGAAGCAGTCATCGCCAAAGAGCGTGAGAAGCTGGATGGTTACGCAGAAGCCAAAGCGAAGCTGATTGAACAGCAGGCGGTCATCGCCGCGCTGTAATTGCCTATGCCGGATAGCGCTACGCTTATCCGGCAAACGGGCACCGTCAACGTAGGTCGGATAAGCGTAGCGCATCCGACACCTCAGACGATAAAGCCTCTGACGCATATGCTCAGAGGCTTTTTATTGAATTATCCTCGCTTGCGCTTCCCCTCACCGCAGTGGTATTAACTGCATATGTCTCACTTTTATGTCATGAGTTCGCTATGAGTGCCATTACCTCCGTCGCGGCAACGCTGCGTCGAATTTCTGCCGATGATAACGCCGCCATTGCCCGCGTGATCCGCAAAGTTTCCGCTGAATACGGGCTTACCGCCGATAAGGGCTATACCGTTGCCGACCCTAATCTGGACGAACTGTTCCAGGTTTACAGCCAACCGGGCGCGGCCTACTGGGTGGTTGAGCAAAATGGTGAAGTCGTGGGCGGCGGCGGCGTTGCGCCGTTAGGATGTAGTGAACCAGGCATTTGCGAGCTGCAAAAGATGTACTTCCTGTCGAGCGCGCGCGGTCAGGGGCTGGCGAAAAAACTGGCGCTGATGGCGCTCGAACATGCCCGCGAGCAGGGTTTTAAACAGTGCTATCTGGAGACCACAGCGTTTCTGACTGAGGCAATCCGCCTGTATGAGCATTTAGGCTTTGAGCATATCAGCGAAGCGCTGGGCTGTACCGGGCACGTGGATTGTGAAGTGCGGATGTTAAAGCCCCTCTGACCTTACGCCGAGAGGCTTTAGTCGCGTTACTGCATCTCGGCTGAGAGCATCAGTCGAATAACGCCAGCCGCGCGGGCGGTTGGCAGCTTCAGCACCTGTGACCAGAGATCCTGCACTATCTCACAGACAATTTTCTCTTTGCCGATCGCTTTAGTCGGATCGGCCATGATCTGAATATCCGGCCCATAGCGCTGTACTAGCCCAGGACTTATTGCTTGCAGATCCTGCAACGCCAGCTGTTTCTCATCTGCCGTGACCGTATGTTTGTTCGGACCATAGGCAGCACGCATCATACTCATATCACTCGCCATACGACGGTTCATGATCTCATGCGGAACCAGACGTGCCGGGTTAATCCCCCCTTTCACTGCCGGAAACAGAAAGCGGAAGCATTCGTCATCACCTATTTTGGCCACAGCAGCGATCTGCTCAAGGTTAATTTTCATATATTCAATGACATTGGCATCTGGCGCCTGCTGCAATCTTGCCATTTGTAACTGAAGAATTTGCGGCTGTATCGCGTCGATAACCTGCTGTTCGCTACTCCCTGCTTTCTTCATCTGCGCTGCCTGGCTGATAATTTTTTGTGTCAGCTCAGGTTCCTGCTCCTTAATCACCTGAAACGCCGGATTGGAGAGCATCGCCTTTTCAAACTGCTGCTCTTCGGTCAGACCATAATCCGGGCTTTCGCGTGGGATCAGGTAGTGCACATCAAACAGATTCCACGCGATAATCGCCACCACAAAAACCACCGCGCCGGAGATCTTGCCCAGCCAGCCTTTTTTGCGAAACATGCCGACGACGATAGCAATCACCGCCCCGATATAACCTGCCAACAAAACGTGTGCCCAGTTCATTAACCATCCTTATGCCAAATCATCTCTGTTACGGGGATATATTTCCCCTTCGTGTGTTTTGATTATTACGGCAGCAGCGAGCGATTTCCAGCCACCAGATTTTGCTAACAGAAACAGGAAGGATTAATCCGCGCGGCGATGGACACCGCGCGTCAAACAAAGGAACTAAGCTGGCACACCGCTGTGGAAGCGGAATTCATCGTCAGGAGAGGTGATCAACGCGGCTTCTACTTCGCCAAAAAACCGCACCCGGCTACTGATATCATCGGCTGAAACCTGCTGCGCCAGCGCCAGGTAATCCTGATAGTGCCGCGCCTCGGATCGCAGCAGCGACAGATAAAACGCCTGCAAATCGTCATCCAGATACGGCGCCAGCGCGGCGAACCGTTCGCAGGAACGCGCCTCAATGTAAGCCCCGCAAATCAGTTTATCGATTAGCGTTAAAGGCTCATGGGTGCGTACCTCTTTGAGCATGCCTTTGGCATAACGGCTGGCGGTAATCTTGATATAGGGAATGTTGCGGCTCATCATCGCCTCACGCACCTGCCAGAAGTGATGCAGCTCTTCTTTGATAAGCAAAACCATGCTGTCGATAAGCTTGCGTCCCCACGGGTCGTCGGTTTGCGGCATCACGCTTTTGCTTATCTGTTTATTCAGCGCGATAAAATCCGGCTCATCTCCTTCTCTGAAAGCAAACGCTTCATAGGGTTTCAGCCAGTCCAGCAGCGCCTGCGATCCCTGTTTATCCGCAACATACTTACGCACCAAAAGCATCGCCGTTTGCGCCGCTTTCAGCTCACAGACGAGGTGATCGGTCAATAACAGAGGCAGATTTGCCGGGTCCCGCGCTTTATCAAGCCAGGCCTGGGGCGTTTTACAGTGCAGGAAGTTGTGGATCGGGGAGAGTATTTGCAGGTAATCCATACGTTGTCCTTGGCCTGCGGCAGCCTGGGCTACCGCAGGTCAGTAGATGACTTAGTGACGCACGCCGTCATCATCTTCGTCGACGAGGTCTTCATCGTCGCCGTCTTCACCTTCTTCGCCGTTCGGGTCTTCAAAATAGGTGCCCCAACCGTCGTATTCCACATCATATTTTTCAGCCAGGTTCATCAGCTGCTCAACCTGAGCATCGATCAACTCCGCATTCAGTGCACATTCGCTCAGAATGTCACAGCAAATAACCGTGTCGCCTTCTTCCACTTCCAGCTCTTCCGGCTCGGTCACTTCATAACCCAGCTTGAAGGCTTCTACTGCCGCTTTTTCCAGGGTTTCGAAGTCATCCGCGGAAAGGTGATGCTCGATGGTGTACAGCGCGTCTGGATCGCTGCCATCTTCGAGTAACTCTTCAATAATCAAGCGTGTTTCTTCACGCTGTTCTTCCAGTAGTTCCGGGTTTGCCATGGCTCGTTCCTCATAATGTCCTGCCGATACTCTTATTGTCACATACCGCTGTCATTGCCTCCACCTTTCCAGGAAAGATTTGTTAAACAAGGTTGCAAATGAATAAACACCCATATAAATTGAATTTTAATTCAATAAATGGCCTAAGCCATGTGAGGGAACCATGTCTGCGTTTTATCAGAAACATTTTTTGAAACTGCTTGATTTCACCTCTGCTGAACTCACGTCACTGCTTCAGCTCGCCGCACAGCTGAAGGCGGAAAAGAAAAACGGCACTGAAGTCGCAAAGCTCACCGGTAAAAACATCGCGCTCATCTTCGAAAAAGACTCAACCCGTACCCGTTGCTCTTTCGAAGTTGCCGCATACGATCAGGGCGCGCGCGTGACATACCTCGGGCCAAGCGGCAGCCAGATTGGCCATAAAGAGTCGATCAAAGACACCGCCCGCGTGCTCGGCCGCATGTACGACGGTATTCAGTATCGGGGCCACGGTCAGGAGATTGTCGAGACGCTGGCGGAATATGCCGGAGTCCCGGTGTGGAACGGATTAACCAACGAGTTTCATCCCACCCAGCTCCTGGCGGATCTGTTAACTATGCAGGAACACCTGCCGGGTAAAGCGTTTAATGAGATGACGCTGGTCTACACCGGCGATGCCCGTAACAATATGGGCAATTCCATGCTGGAAGCCGCCGCGTTAACCGGGCTGGATCTGCGTCTGGTCGCACCGCAAGCCTGCTGGCCGGAAGAAAGTCTGGTTGCGGAGTGCAAAGCGCTGGCACAGAAAAACGGCGGCAATATTACGCTGACCGAAGATGTCGCCACGGGCGTGAAAGGCGCGGACTTCATCTATACCGACGTCTGGGTATCAATGGGCGAGGCAAAAGAGAAGTGGGCCGAACGTATTGCGCTGCTGCGTAAGTACCAGGTTAATAGCGCGATGATGGCGTTGACCGGCAATCCGCAGGTGAAATTCCTGCACTGCCTGCCCGCGTTTCATGACGATCAAACCACGCTTGGCAAACAAATGGCACAGGAATATGGTCTGCACGGTGGAATGGAAGTGACCGATGAGGTCTTTGAATCCCCCGCCAGTATCGTATTTGATCAGGCAGAAAACCGGATGCACACCATCAAAGCGGTGATGGTGGCGACGCTGGCGAAGTAAGAGCATGGATGAAAAGAATGCCGGATGGCGATGCTAAGCATCTTATCCGGCCTACAATAGCGCTCCCGTAGGCCGGGCAAGGCGAAGCCGCCCCCGGCACATACGCTTATGCCACCCGCATTTTCACCACGGCTTTGCGTACCAGCGCTGGTGCACCGACCGCGCACAGCGGTTTATGCACTTCGCCCGGATAGAACACCACGAAATCACCTTCGTTCAGCACCACCGTTTTTTCCTGTCCCCCTTCCGGCAGGAAGGCGATATCTTTATCCGCCAGCCAGTCAGTTTCCGGCGCGCCCGCAGGCTGCGTGCTGAAGGTCATGCCTTCCTGACCTTTGAGCAGGATCTGAATATCCAGATAGCGCGCGTGATACTCAGCACGGCGCTGTGCAAACGGCTCCGTCATATCTTCAGCAATCAGATAAAACAGACGATCGCCGTCGATGTCGTGCTTACCTTTTTCCGTCTCATCCGTCACATGCGCTTTAATGTGTTCAATCGCCTGACGCAGCTCTTCCGGCAGCCAGGCATCCAGGTTGTGAATATTGCCGACAATCATCTCAAACCCCTTAATTAAAACATCGTTTCATTTTAGTTGTTATACGAAAAAACGGTCTGCCATACTACTGCTATTTGCCAATATTTTGCGTCAACGCATGTTTATCTCATTGTTGCTGTTTGGCATTCAGGGTGAATGAATATTCATGAGAATCGTTTGCGATGAATAATTTGTGCATTTTTCGCTTGATCCCATAACGGAGCTGAGTATAATCGCGAACAATTTGCCGGGAGGATGTATGGTTCAGTGTGTACGACATTTTGTCTTACCGCGTCTGAAAAAGGACGCTGGCCTGCCGTTTTTCTTTCCGTTGATCACCCATTCCGAGCCCCTCAATTGAGGGGCTTTTTTTTTGCCCAGGCGTCAGGAGATAAACATGGCTAACCCGCTCTATCAAAAACACATCATTTCCATAAACGACCTCAGCCGCGATGACCTCAATCTGGTCCTCGCAACAGCGGCGAAATTAAAAGCTAACCCACAGCCGGAGCTGTTAAAGCATAAGGTTATCGCCAGCTGCTTCTTTGAAGCCTCAACCCGCACCCGTTTATCCTTTGAAACCTCCATGCACCGCCTGGGCGCCAGCGTGGTGGGTTTCTCTGACAGCAGCAATACCTCTCTGGGCAAAAAAGGTGAAACGCTGGCCGATACCATTTCCGTCATCAGCACCTATGTCGACGCCATCGTAATGCGCCATCCGCAGGAAGGCGCCGCGCGTCTGGCTACGGAGTTCTCCGGTAACGTTCCGGTACTGAACGCAGGCGACGGCTCCAACCAACATCCCACCCAAACGCTGCTGGATCTGTTCACCATTCAGGAAACTCAGGGTCGCCTGGACAATCTGCACATCGCCATGGTGGGTGACCTGAAATATGGCCGCACCGTCCATTCCCTGACCCAGGCGCTGGCGAAGTTTGAAGGTAACCGTTTCTACTTCATCGCCCCGGACGCGTTGGCCATGCCGCAATACATTCTGGATATGTTGAATGAAAAAGGTATCGCCTGGAGCCTGCACGGCACTATTGAAGAGGTGATGGCGGAGGTCGATATCCTCTATATGACCCGCGTACAAAAAGAGCGTCTGGACCCGTCCGAATACGCCAACGTGAAAGCGCAGTTTGTTCTGCGCGCCAGCGATCTGAACGGCGCCAGAGCAAACATGAAGGTACTGCATCCGCTGCCGCGTATCGATGAGATCACCACCGACGTCGACAAGACGCCGCACGCCTGGTATTTCCAGCAGGCTGGCAACGGCATCTTCGCCCGCCAGGCGTTACTGGCACTGGTACTGAATAGCGAACTGGCACTGTAAGGGAGAAAAAGAGATGACACACGATAACAAACTGCAGGTTGAAGCCATCAAACGTGGCACCGTGATTGACCATATTCCCGCACAGGTTGGTTTTAAGCTGCTGACGCTGTTCAAACTGACGGAAACCGACCAGCGTATCACCATCGGCCTGAACCTGCCATCAGGCGAGATGGGCCGTAAGGACCTGATTAAAATTGAAAACACGTTCCTGACCGATGAGCAGGTAAACCAGCTATCCCTGTACGCCCCGCAGGCAACGGTAAACCGCATTGACGATTACGACGTGGTGGGTAAATCACGTCCGAGCCTGCCTGAGCGTATCGACAATGTACTGGTTTGCCCGAACAGCAACTGTATCAGCCATGCTGAGCCGGTTTCCTCCAGTTTTGCAGTGAAAAAGCGTGCCGATGACATCGCACTCAAATGCAAATACTGTGAAAAAGAGTTTTCGCATTATGTGGTGCTGGCCAACTAATTGGGGTTGGTTATGAGATCCCGGCTCCCTATAATGAGCGGGAACATTCTACTACCGCTGTAATTCAGGAGAAATCATGAGCAAGACTATCGCGACGGAAAATGCACCAGCAGCAATCGGCCCATACGTTCAGGGCGTTGACCTGGGTAGCATGGTAATCACTTCCGGTCAGATCCCGGTCGATCCGAAAACCGGTGCCGTAGCGGAAGACGTGTCCGCTCAGGCACGTCAGTCGCTGGAAAACGTAAAAGCTATCGTTGAAGCAGCAGGCCTGAAAGTGGGCGACATCGTAAAAACGACCGTCTTCGTAAAAGACCTGAACGATTTCGCAACTGTAAACGCGACCTACGAAGCGTTCTTCACCGAACACAACGCGACCTTCCCTGCGCGTTCTTGCGTAGAAGTTGCCCGTCTGCCAAAAGACGTGAAAATCGAGATTGAAGCGATCGCCGTTCGTCGCTAAGTCTTATTAGAGAGCCCTGCTCTGGCAGGGTTCCTTAAGTATTGCAGCCTATAACTGAAAAAATCAATTCTCTTCCATTATTCTTTAAGGTGATGGTTTCATTTTCGATTATCCCCACTCCCCAATTATATAATTCCATTTCCCCTTTCTGCTGTAACTCTATATTCTCTGAGAAACAGGTTTGTCCTAAAACCCAGTTCAACCTTGAACTATAAACATTAAATTTAATATCATCATCACTATCATTTTTCATCTTTTCCAATGTATAAACTATCTTATTGTGAATATTAAAACTAACAATATTGTTATATCTTTCAACTGAATCAATAGAAAAAACACAGATAAACATTATAATTAGTAAAAAAAATATTTTTAGAGTAGTTCGTCTTATAAAAGTGTTCATTGATCATGTCCCCATAAAAAAGAATAGCCAGATGAACCAATGATCGCTTTATTTTTTTCCTGACACTTAATTACCCCCCATTTCTCTGCGACCAAGGATATATCATTTTCATGTGCAATTTTACGGTAAACGTACCGGTAAGGCTGAAATGGATCGTGTAGAGGAGTGTTCATTTCCCTTACAATAATATTCCCAGACGATTTCTCCAAATAAACATATAAACCATGCCAAGATAAATTCTTTGCATAGTGGGTATTTGAATCATCGTTACGGCACCATTGTACAACCAGAAGATAGTGACTTTCACGCACGGGTAACCAGCAAACCGAAATAATATACAGCATATAACAAAAGGCACAAACTAAAGCGAAAGTGAGTATTTTTTCCATGTAAAATAAAGTGCTATGCTCAGTCATGCCATTTTACCTCTGACTCAATGGCACCAAAATATTGTACTCTCTGGCCAGACACTCCTGATGAAACCTCCCCATAAAATTATCACTCACAGGAACGACACTACCTAAACGAACGCCAGAATTTGCGACACTTACATTCCAGTTATACCTGTCAAAAAACTTAAACTGAAATGTCAAATTATAACTACATAATCTACTACCATTGCTCATCTTATTTTTATACTTATCTTCGGTAATTTGCACCCGACCTTTACCCTAGTATTGATAACCTCCTATAGCATAAAACAAGTCTGGATCGCTAGAAATAAAATCATCAGTATTAACATGCGCAGAAGTAAACTCATGTTGACCTGGCGGTAATGTTTTACAAAAACTCTTTGCCTCATTCAATAATTGTACATAATTATCCCTTAACTGGGCTGATTTTCCCATCATATCAGTTAAGTTAATATGTATGTCTTCACCTGTATTTTGCAAATAATGCAGTAAATTTTCTCGTGAAAAAGGATAGCGATACTTTAAATATAAGCTCCCATCAATCAACTGCTCCAGGTAATATTTATAATAATAAAATTGATCTGACAAATGCCCCGCACTACACCATTCACCACTTCCAACATCAACACTATATTCAGGTTCCTCTCTCCCCAATATATAACCGAACATAATACTTCCTAAGAATAATTAACATGACAAGATGTTAACATTTATAATCTAGCATATTCTGTTGGAAGACACTGGCAATGCCATAATTCAGAAAATATTTAGCTGTATTGGTTGAAACACAAAAAAAAACGGGCATGGAAGCCCGGAATGAATTTAGGTTGGCCCGGTAAGCGTAAGCGCCACCGGGCATTTATCACATCACACCAAACAGTTTCGGCAGGAACAGCGAAATCGCCGGAATGTACGTCACGAGCATCAGCACCAGGAATAGCACAAGGTAGAATGGCAACATCGCCTTCACCACCTGCTCTATTTTCTGTTTACTCACCGCACTGGCCACAAACAGCACCGACCCTACCGGCGGCGTAATCAGGCCGATCCCTAAGTTCACCAGCATGATCATGCCAAAATGAACCGGATCAATGCCGAGCGCGTTGGTCACCGGCAGCAGAACCGGCGTCAGAATGAGGATCAGCGGTGCCATATCCATCAGCGTACCGATCAGCAGCAGCATGATGTTAATACACATCAGGATGACGTATTTGTTGTCCGAGATGCTGGTGAAGGCTTCAGTGATACGCATCGGCAACTGCATATAAGTCATGACAGCACCGAACGCGGCGGCAAAGCCTATCAGGATCATGACGATAGTGACCGTTTTCACCGTGCGGAACATCAGCTTCGGCAGCTCAGACCATTTATAGTCACGATAGATAAACATGGTGACAAAGAAGGCCCACAGGCAGGCAATTGCCGCAGACTCCGTTGCGGTAAAGATACCTGACAGGATACCGCCCATGATGATCACAACGGTCATCAGGCCCCACAGCGTATCAACGAAAATCTTCAGTGCCTGGCGAAACGGTACACGTTCTCCTTTTGGATAACCGCGCTTGTGCGCGAACGCCACACACATCACCATCAGGCTGAGGCTTAACAGCAGCCCCGGCAGGATCCCGGCGATGAACAGCGCGGCAATCGACACCGTGCCACCGGTTGCCAGCGAGTAGATAACCGAGTTATGGCTGGGCGGCGTAAGAATCGCCTGTACCGAACCGCTGGCCGTTACCGCTGCGGCAAAGTCACGCGGATAACCTTTTTTATCCATCTCCGGGATCATTACCGAACCAATGGACGCGGTATCAGCCACCGACGATCCGGAAATGGCGCCAAAAAAGGTTGATGCCACAATGTTTACCAGCGACAGTCCGCCGCGGATAAAACCAACAAAAATATAGGCAAAGTTCACCAGTCGCCGCGCAATTCCCCCTTCGGCCATAATAGCCCCGGCCAGAATAAAGAATGGGATCGCTAACAGAGAGAATTTGTTCACCCCGCTGGTCAGTTGGATCATTACCGCTTCCAGCGGAATATCTATGTACCAGGCCCCAATGATGGCGCTAATGCCAACTGCGTACGCTACCGGTACCCCAATCGCCAGCATAATGCCGAGCGTAAAGACAAGAATAAATGCATCCATCTGCTTTCCTTTCTGAAATGGGGGCGGTAACTAGCTGGTCGATCCCAGCATGACAACGGGACGTTGGTACTGCGGACCACGGAAAATCTTTTCAGCGATAAACAGCAGCGTTATGGCAGAGCCTATCGGCAACGGAAGATAGTTTTGCCCGGCGCTTAAAAGCGGGAATTCCGCCACAGGCTGGTCCCACAGTTCAAGACAGAGATTGGTTCCGTACCACAGAATGAACAGACTTATCGCCACCAACATAACGTCAGCGATTACCGAGCAATAACGGCGGGAAGCATCCCCCAGACGGTCAATCACCATGCTCACCGCGATATGCGAGCCTGCACGATAGCTCACCGCCGCGCCAATAAAGGTGAATGTCACCATACAGAGAATAGCGACGGGTTCAGGCCATGACAGGGCGTTATTCAGAACATAACGCGCGAATATGCCAATGGGGATAATGGCGACCATGACCAATAATGCGATACCGGCAATCCACATTGACACCCGATAAAGAAAATCCATTACCGATGAATAGCATTCACCCATAATTATCACCTCGAATTAATCAAAAGATTCAGGCGGAGGGTTGATATCCTCCACCTGATGAATTACTTCACATCCTGAATACGTTTGATCAAATCCTGGTGGTCTTTACCATAATTATCCCGCACTGACTGCGTGGCTTTATAGAAATAGTCCGTATCAATATCGTGGAACTGAACGCCGTTGGCTTTCATGGTCTCCAGTGATTTCGCATTATAATCCTGCCAAAGTTTTCGTTGCTCTATCTGTGCTTCCTTGGCGAGTTTAATAATGAGATCCTGATCTTCTTTTTTCAACTTATCCCATTTAGCTTTCGAAAACAGAAAAAGCTCAGGAATAATAAAGTGTTTGCTCCAGGTATAGTTTTTCACGACCGGCAAATAGTTATGCGCAACAAACGTTGGCGGGTTATTTTCCGTGCCATCAATAACGCCGGTCTGCATGCCGCTAAATACTTCACTGACGCCCATGACAACGGAGTTAGCGCCCATCGCTTTCAGGGTATCCAGCGCTATCGGACTTCCTTGAACGCGGATTTTCATACCGTGTAAATCTTCCGGTTTCACCACCGGATTTTTGGTGATCAGGTTACGCGTGCCGGCATCCATCCAGCCGAGAAACACCAGCCGCGATTTGGTATTAGCCGTCAGACGGTCGCCAATTTCCTGCCCGATCATGCCGTCGAGAACCTTATGCAGATGGTCCTCATCGCGGAAAATATATGGCAGGGTAAACACGTTAATTTCAGGGAGAATGGCGGCAACAGGCGTCATTGAGACACGAATAATATCGATAGCGCCTAATTGCGCCTGTTCAATCATCTGTTTTTCATCGCCTAACACGCCACCAGGAAATGTTTTAATCTCCAGACGCCCGTCGGTCGCGGCGCTAAGTTTTTCCCCCATATGTTTCACTGCAACAACGTTCGGGTAATCAGCCGGATGCACATCTGCGGCGCGAAAAGTTTGTGCCAGCGTTGCATGACTCATCAGTAATACAGACGCGCCAATACACAGACTTAACAGGTTTTTTGTCAGTTTCATTTGTCCTTCTCCAGAAGTTCATAATATCCATTAACAGGAATAGCTTGCAGAGCAAATGACTGCCGGAATTAAAAACGGGCAGCGAGAAACTTTCTTAACGACGTTACCTGCGCAGACTAACTGGTGTAACAATTTATTTCGATGACTGCGTTCACAAAAAATCGCAGACGCTTAAAATTTTTAGCACACTGTTTCATTTTTGCAATGCAGATCGTTTTATTGATAAAAAAACAACGCAAGGAAGGCGATTTGATACTAATAACACCCGTTAGCATTTCAATAAAAATAAAACACTAATGTTGTGAGGTAATATCTTCGAATGAAAATGAGGAATGCAGGATGGTATTAACACCATCCTGCTGAGGCGTTTTATGTTTACTGCCAGCCGTAGCGACGGCTATAAAAACCTTTCACTAATTGAGTCAATGTCATGTAACCCGCCAGAATCGCAATCAGCCACGGGAAGTAGCTCAGCGGTAATGCCTGCAATTGCAGATAGCTGGCCAGCGGCGAGAACGGTAATGCAATGCCGACGACCATCACCACCAGCGTCATCAACATCAGCGGCCACGCGGCGCGGCTCTGGATGAACGGCACACGACGGGTACGGATCATATGCACAATCAGCGTTTGCGACAGCAGGCCCACCACGAACCAGCCAGACTGGAACAACGTCTGATGTTCAGGCGTATTGGCATGGAAGACGAACCACATCAGGCAAAAGGTCAGAATGTCAAAGATCGAGCTGATCGGTCCAAAGAAGATCATAAAGCGGCCCAATTCGCTGGGATTCCAGCGCTGCGGCTTTTTGATCTGCTCTTCGTCGACGTTATCAAACGGAATCGCCACCTGGGATACATCGTACAGCAGGTTCTGAATCAGTAAGTGCAGCGGTAACATCGGCAGGAACGGTAAGAAGGCGCTCGCCACCAGTACGCTAAACACGTTACCGAAGTTTGAACTGGCCGTCATTTTGATGTACTTCAGCATGTTAGAGAAGGTACGGCGTCCTTCAATCACCCCTTCTTCCAGCACCATCAGGCTCTTTTCCAGCAGGATGATATCCGCCGCTTCACGTGCAATATCAACCGCGCCGTCAACGGAGATACCAATGTCCGCCGCGCGCAGCGCCGGGGCATCGTTTATACCATCGCCCATAAAGCCGACCACATGGCCTTCGCGCTTGAGCAGCGTGACAATGCGCTCTTTATGCATCGGCGTCAGACGAGCAAACAGCGTGGTACGCTGGGCAAGTCGGGCCAGCTCATCGTCACTTAACCCCTCAATGCTGCTGCCGATAACCACATCGCCCGCATCCAGCCCCACTTCATGACACACTTTCGCCGCCACCAGCTCGCTATCGCCAGTGAGAATTTTCACCGTAATACCGCTGGCTTTTAGCGCTTTGAGCGCCGGCGCAGTGGTCTCTTTCGGCGGATCGAGGAACGCAATATAGCCTTCGAGGATCAGATCTGATTCATCAATACGCTGGTAATCACCCTCACGCGCTGGCAGGTATTTCGTCGCCACCGCCACCACACGCAGCCCCTGGCGGTTCAGCGTGTCCGTAACGCGTTTCACCCGACGCAGCATGTTGTCATCTAACGGGACAATCTCACCGTTGTGACGCACCTGGGTACATACGCTGAGGATCTCCTGTAGCGCCCCTTTACAGACCAACTGGTGCACATCGGTTTCTTCTGCCACCACTACCGACATGCGGCGACGTTCGAAATCAAACGGGATCTCATCGATTTTCTGCCAGCGAGTCGAGAGCTGGCGGGCTGATTCTTCGTCCACACCTTCCAGCACCGCCGTATCCAGCAGATTCTTCAGCCCGGTCTGATAATGGCTGTTCAGCCACGCAGAATGCAGGACGTGTTCGCTGGGCTTTCCTGAGATATCCGTATGATTCTCAAGTACAATTTTATCCTGAGTCAGGGTGCCGGTTTTATCGGTGCACAGGATATCCATCGCGCCAAAGTTCTGGATAGCGTCGAGATGTTTAACGATAACCTTTTGTTTTGACAGCTTCACCGCCCCACGCGCCAGCGTTGAGGTGACGATCATCGGCAGCATTTCTGGAGTCAGTCCCACCGCCACAGACAGGGCAAACAGCGCCGCTTCCCACCAGTCACCTTTGGTGTAACCGTTGATAATAAGCACGATGGGCGCCATCACCAGCATAAAGCGGATCAGCAGCATGCTGACGCGGCTGATCCCTTTCTGGAAGGCATTCTGCTCGCTTTCCTGCTCGCTGACGCGACCCGCCAGTTGCCCGAACCAGGTATTGGCGCCGGTTGAAATCACGATGGCCTGCGCCGTGCCGCTCACCACGTTGGTACCCATAAAGCACAGGGTATCGCATTCCAGCGGGTTGCTTTGCTGCGGATCGCGACTGGTTGCCACTTTCTCCACCGGCAGCGATTCACCGGTCAGCGAAGCCTGGGCTACGAACAGGTCACGAGCCTGTACCACGCGCAGATCGGCCGGGATCATATCCCCTGCCGCCAGCTTGATGACATCGCCGGGAACCAACTGGTCGATCGACAGTTCAACCCAGCCGTTCTCCCCTTTCTCGTTGATGACGCGCAGCACCGTGGCGGTGTTGCTGACCATCGCTTTCAGCGCATCAGCCGCTTTGGTGGAACGCGCCTCTTGCACAAAATTCAGCAGCGTAGAGATGACGACCATCAGGGCGATGACGCCAGCGGCAAACAGATCTTCGGTGGCATAGGAAATCGCCCCGAGAATGGTCAGCAGTATATTAAACGGATTGCGGTAGCAGACCCACAGATGCACCCACCAGGGCGACGGCTTCTGCGCCGGCAACTGGTTCTCGCCATGTATTTCGCGGGCGTTTTCGACTTCTGCGGCGTTTAAGCCTTCCGGATGAGCGCCGAACGTTTTCCACAGCGCGTCTTCGTCCATCAGCGCCATTTTCAGGCAATGTTCGCTTAGCGATGGCGGGATCGGCGTGCTGGCAACGGTCTGAGCATTCGGCAATGGATCACGATGCACCAGACGATGCGGTAAATGGCGGCTTAGCCGGGCAAACAGCTGGCGGGTCATATTTTTGAACATAGGCAGTCCCTCTGCACCTGTATAAACAGGCGCAGTAAATCCTTCAGGCGTGGCAAAGCCTTGCCTGGTGGCAATATTAAAATCACAACAGGGACGTCAGAACGTCACTGTCTTACTATTCCGGTAAGACAGTGAAAGACAGGCTTACCGGAAAGGGTTGTTTCTCCATCTCGGGAGAGGGGTGGGATCGGGATCCATATAGCCTCCGGTAAGTGAATGATTTGCGCCGCGGATTATACGCAGAAAACCATAAGGTTTGTGGCAATTATGGCGGTATGATAAACCATGGAAACTAAACCAAACGTATACCAGACTTTGCCCATTGCGCCGCGCTTGAGTAAAGTTATTCTCTATTTGGCATAACTTCACACGCAACACGGGAAAACAGGATGCAAAATCGGCTGACCATTAAAGACATCGCCCGCTTAAGCGGTGTGGGAAAATCAACCGTTTCCCGTGTGCTCAACAATGAAAGCGGCGTGAGTGAACGCACCCGCGAACGCGTTGAGGCGGTGATGAATCAGCACGGTTTTTCCCCTTCCCGCTCCGCACGCGCCATGCGCGGACAAAGCGACAAGGTGGTGGCGATTATCGTCACGCGCCTGGATTCTCTTTCAGAAAATCTCGCCGTGCAGACCATGCTGCCCGCCTTTTATGAACAGGGCTACGATCCGATCATGATGGAAAGCCAGTTCTCGCCCGAGCTGGTTGAAGAACATCTCGGCATGCTCAGACGCCGCAACATTGATGGCGTGGTGCTGTTTGGTTTTACCGGCATTACTGAAGCCATGCTCGCCTCCTGGCAGGATTCTCTGGTGCTGCTGGCTAGAGATGCCAAAGGCTTTGCCTCCGTCTGCTATGACGATGAGGGTGCCATTCGTACCCTGATGCAGCGTTTATACGAACGCGAGCATCGCCATATTAGCTTTCTTGGTGTTCCGCATAGCGATGTGACCACTGGTAAACGCCGCCATGAGGCCTACCTGGCATTCTGTAAAAAACACAAACTACATCCTGTGGCCGCGCTGCCGGGTCTGGCCATGAAGCAGGGCTATGAGCAGGCCGCCAACGTCATCACCCCGGAAACCACCGCTTTAGTCTGTGCGACGGATACCCTTGCCCTTGGGGTCAGCAAATATCTGCAGGAGCAGCGGATTGAGAACCTGCAGCTGGCGAGCGTGGGCAGCACGCCGCTGATGAAATTCCTCCATCCGGAAATTATCACCGTCGATCCAGGATACGCCGAAGCCGGGCGACAAGCGGCCTCGCAGCTGATCGAACAGATCAACGGCCGCAGCGAACCACGACAAATCGTTATTCCTTCCACCCTCTCCTGATCGCTTTCTGAGCATTAATTTGTGATCTTCGCTGCGTTTCGGGAACGTTCCCATTTTTAAATATTCATCGAAGATATACTCTGGCGCCAACAACGAGAGAGTTGCCGAATGACGACGCAACAGCGTCTTTTCCGGTCTACGGGGAACACACACCATCATGAGCAAAATAAAACAAGCAGACATTGACCGGCTAATTGAGCTGGTTGGCGGGCGCGACAATATCGCTACAGTGAGTCACTGCATTACTCGCCTGCGTTTTGTGCTGAATCAGCCTGCAAACGCCAGGCCGAAAGAGATCGAATTGTTGCCAATGGTCAAAGGCTGCTTCACCAACGCCGGGCAGTTTCAGGTGGTAATTGGCACCGAGGTGGGCGATTACTACAAAGCGCTGTTGGCGACCACCGGACAAGCCAGTGCCGACAAAGAGCAGGCAAAGAAAGCGGCGCGGCAGAACATGAAATGGCATGAACAGCTGATCTCTCACTTCGCGGAGATCTTCTTCCCGCTGCTGCCAGCGCTGATTAGCGGCGGCCTGATCTTAGGTTTCCGTAACGTGATCGGCGATCTGCCCATGAGTAACGGGCAGACGCTGGCGCAGATGCATCCTTCGCTGAAAACCCTCTATGACTTCCTGTGGCTGATTGGCGAAGCGATCTTCTTCTATTTGCCGGTCGGGATTTGTTGGTCGGCAGTCAAGAAAATGGGCGGTACGCCGATCCTCGGTATTGTGCTGGGCGTGACCCTGGTTTCTCCGCAACTGATGAACGCCTATTTGCTCGGTCAGCAGGCGCCGGACGTGTGGAACTTCGGCCTGTTCAGCATTGAGAAAGTGGGCTACCAGGCGCAGGTCATTCCGGCACTGTTGGCCGGGCTGGCGCTCGGGTTTATTGAAACACGCATGAAGCGCATCGTCCCGGATTACCTGTATCTGGTGATCGTCCCGGTGTGCTCGCTGATCCTTGCGGTATTCCTTGCGCATGCCTTTATCGGTCCATTTGGCCGCATGATTGGCGACGGTGTCGCGTTTGCGGTCCGTCATCTGCTGACCGGCAGTTTTGCTCCGATTGGCGCGGCGCTGTTCGGCTTCCTGTACGCCCCGCTGGTGATCACCGGTGTGCATCAGACCACGCTGGCTATCGACATGCAGATGATTCAGAGCATGGGCGGTACGCCGGTATGGCCACTGATCGCCCTGTCGAATATCGCTCAGGCCTCTGCGGTGGTCGGGATCATTATCTCCAGTCGCAAACACAACGAACGTGAAATTTCCGTTCCTGCCGCGATCTCCGCCTATCTCGGGGTAACTGAACCGGCAATGTACGGGATCAACCTGAAATACCGCTTCCCGATGCTGTGCGCGATGATCGGCTCCGGTCTCGCCGGACTGCTGTGCGGCCTGAACGGTGTGCTGGCAAACGGGATTGGCGTCGGCGGTTTGCCGGGCATCCTCTCCATCCAGCCGACTTACTGGCAGGTCTTTGGCATGGTGATGGTCATTGCGATTGTCATCCCAATGGTACTGACCTCATTCGTTTACCAGCGTAAACACCGTCTGGGCACATTACAGATTGTCTAACTTTTCTTCGGGGCGCAGTTGCGCCCCAGCGTATTCCCAGGAAACAACCATGAATATTCCCCACTGGTGGCAAAACGGCGTTATCTATCAGGTTTATCCCAAGAGTTTTCAGGACACCACCGGCAGCGGCACCGGAGATTTACGCGGCGTGACGCAGCGCCTCGACTATCTGCAAAAGCTGGGCGTTGATGCCATCTGGCTGACGCCGTTCTATATTTCGCCGCAGGTTGATAACGGTTACGACGTCGCAGACTACACGTCTGTCGATCCGGCCTACGGCACGCTGGAAGACTTTGACGAACTGGTGGCGCAGGCGAAAGCGCGCGGCATCCGTATTATTCTCGACATGGTGTTTAACCACACCTCAACCCAGCACGCCTGGTTTCGTGAAGCGCTGGATAAAGACAGCCCGTATCGTCAGTTTTATCTCTGGCGCGACGGCACGCCAGACTGCCCGCCGAATAACTGGCGCTCCAAGTTTGGCGGCAACGCCTGGGGCTGGCACGCCGAAAGCGAGCAGTACTATCTGCACCTCTTTGCTCCGGAGCAAGCCGACCTGAATTGGGAAAACCCAGCGGTCCGCGCCGAGCTTAAGAAAGTATGCGAGTTTTGGGCCGATCGCGGCGTGGACGGATTGCGCCTCGACGTGGTGAATCTTATCTCTAAAGACCAGGACTTCCCGAACGATCCCGACGGCGATGGACGGCGTTTTTATACCGACGGCCCACGGGCGCATGAATTTTTGCGTGAGATGAACCGCGATGTTTTTACTCCACGCAACCTGATGACGGTCGGCGAAATGTCTTCCACTACGCTTGAACATTGCCAGCAGTACGCCGCACAAGATGGTAGTGAACTGTCGATGACCTTTAACTTCCACCACCTGAAAGTGGATTACCCCAACGGTGAGAAGTGGACGTTAGCAAAACCCGATTATGTGGCGCTAAAAACCCTGTTCCGCCACTGGCAGCAGGGCATGCACAATCAGGCATGGAACGCGCTGTTCTGGTGTAACCACGATCAGCCGCGCATCGTGTCGCGTTTTGGCGATGAAGGTAAATACCGCGTTCCGTCGGCCAAAATGCTGGCGATGGTGCTGCATGGCATGCAGGGCACCCCCTACATCTACCAGGGTGAAGAGATTGGCATGACCAACCCGCACTTCCGCCAGATTACCGATTATCGCGATGTGGAAAGCCATAACATGTTTGCCGAGTTGAACGGCCAGGGACGCGATGCGCAAGAACTGCTGGCGATCCTCGCCAGTAAATCACGCGATAACAGCCGCACGCCGATGCAATGGGATAGCAGCAAACACGCGGGCTTCACCTACGGCGAGCCGTGGATCAATCTGTGTGACAACGCAGCAGACATCAACGTGGCGGCAGCACTGAACGATACCGACTCGGTGTTCTACACCTATCAGAAGCTGATCGCCTTGCGCAAAGCGGAGCCGGTTATCACCTGGGGCGACTACCAGGATCTGCTACCGGACAGCCCGCATCTGTGGTGCTATCAACGAGAGTGGCAAGGGCAGCGGCTGCTGGTCATTGCCAATCTGAGCGGTACCTTTCAGAGCTGGCAGCCAGCCCAGACCGACGGAAACTGGCAGGTGCTGATGCACAACTATGCCGAGGTTGCCAGCCAACCTGGGGACATGACACTGCGTCCTTTTGAGGCCGTCTGGTGGTTGCAAAAATAGCTTGCAATTATGTTCAGGCCCGGTACGCATAGCGCTACCGGGCGTTGCTATATACGCTTAGCTTAGCTTCCTGTTTTTGTTGAATAATTAATCAGAATTTTCTGCCCACAATTTACAATCGCTGTACTGCCCGTCATCTGTACGCTCCGATTTTTACTTTGCGCTACATCAAATAAATCGTAAACATCCTTGATGCAAATCACTACATATAGAACTTAAAATGCACGCCGACCCAATATGTTGTATTAATCGACTACAATTGCTACAACTACAGTGCACCGTTTAACGGTGGAATTGTGGATAAAGTGGGTCAGGATTGCGGGAAGTCATTGGCCAGATAGATGAATAAAGCCATGGCCGCTTCTCCAACCTCTGTGGATAACCTGTTCTTATAAATATGGAGTGATCATGACACCGCATGTGATGAAACGAGATGGCTGTAAAGTGCCGTTTAAATCAGAGCGCATCAAAGAAGCCATTCTGCGTGCAGCTAAAGCAGCGGGAGTCGATGACGCAGATTACTGTGCCACCGTCGCAGAAGTCGTTAGTAGCCAGATGAATGAGCGCAGCCAGGTCGATATCAACGAGATCCAGACAGCGGTAGAAAACCAGCTGATGTCTGGTCCGTACAAACAACTCGCCCGTGCGTACATCGAATATCGCCACGACCGTGATATACAGCGTGAAAAACGTGGCCGTCTGAACCAGGAAATTCGTGGTCTGGTTGAGCAAACCAACTCTGCTCTGCTGAACGAAAACGCCAACAAAGACAGCAAAGTGATCCCGACCCAGCGCGACCTGCTGGCCGGTATCGTCGCCAAACACTATGCGCGTCAACACCTGCTGCCGCGTGATGTCGTCCAGGCGCACGAGCGTGGTGATATTCACTATCACGATCTCGACTACTCTCCGTTCTTCCCAATGTTTAACTGCATGCTGATCGACCTGAAAGGTATGCTGACGCAGGGCTTTAAGATGGGTAACGCGGAGATTGAGCCGCCAAAATCCATCTCCACCGCGACGGCCGTCACCGCGCAAATTATCGCGCAGGTTGCCAGCCATATTTATGGCGGTACCACCATTAACCGTATTGACGAAGTTCTCGCACCGTTCGTGACCGAGAGCTTTAATAAGCATCGCAAAACCGCTGAAGAGTGGCAGATCCCAGATGCCGACGGTTATGCGCATTCCCGTACCGAGAAAGAGTGCTACGACGCATTCCAGTCCCTTGAGTATGAAGTGAATACCCTGCATACCGCCAACGGTCAGACGCCGTTCGTTACCTTCGGTTTCGGCCTGGGAACCAGCTGGGAATCGCGTTTGATCCAGCAGTCCATTCTGCGTAACCGCATTGCTGGCCTGGGTAAAAATCGTAAAACCGCCGTGTTCCCGAAACTGGTGTTTGCGATTCGTGACGGTCTGAACCACAAGTTTGGCGATCCGAACTATGACATCAAGCAGCTGGCGCTGGAGTGCGCGAGCAAGCGTATGTATCCGGACATCCTGAACTACGATCAAGTGGTTAAAGTGACCGGCTCGTTCAAAACGCCAATGGGCTGCCGTAGCTTCCTGGGCGTATGGGAAAACGAGAACGGCGAACAGGTTCACGATGGCCGTAACAACCTCGGCGTTATCAGCCTTAACCTGCCGCGTATCGCGCTGGAAGCTCATGGCGATGAAGCCACCTTCTGGAAACTGCTCGACGACCGTCTGATCCTGGCACGTAAAGCGCTGATGACCCGCATTGCGCGTCTGGAAGGCGTGAAGGCCCGCGTTGCACCAATCCTGTATATGGAAGGGGCCTGCGGCGTACGTCTGAAAGCAGACGATGACGTGTCTGAAATCTTTAAAAACGGCCGCGCGTCGATTTCTCTGGGTTACATCGGCATTCACGAAACCATCAACGCGCTGTTTGGCGACAAACACTTGTACGACAGCGAGCAGCTTCGCGCTAAAGCTATCGCCATTGTGGAACGTCTGCGTCAGGCGGTCGATCAATGGAAAGACGAAACCGGCTACGGCTTTAGCCTGTACAGTACACCAAGTGAAAACCTGTGCGATCGTTTCTGCCGTCTGGATACCGCCGAGTTTGGCGTGGTGCCGGGTGTTACCGACAAAGGTTACTACACCAATAGCTTCCACCTCGACGTGGAGAAAAAGGTTAACCCGTACGACAAGATCGATTTCGAAGCGCCGTACCCGCCGCTGGCGAACGGAGGCTTCATTTGCTACGGCGAGTACCCGAACATTCAGCACAACCTGAAAGCACTGGAAGACGTCTGGGATTACAGCTATCAGCACGTGCCGTATTACGGGACCAACACGCCAATCGATGAATGCTACGAGTGCGGCTTTACCGGTGAGTTCGAGTGCACCAGCAAAGGCTTTACCTGCCCGAAATGTGGTAACCACGACGCCGCGCGCGTGTCGGTCACTCGCCGCGTATGCGGTTATTTAGGCAGCCCGGACGCTCGTCCGTTTAACGCCGGTAAGCAGGAAGAAGTGAAGCGCCGCGTTAAGCATTTAGGTAATGGGCAGATCGGTTAATTTCGACAGTATTATTGCCTGGCGATGTGACGCTTTTCGCAAAGCAATTGGCGCCAGGACAAGGCGGCAAGCAAGCGAATCCCGGGGAGCTTACATAAGTAAGTGACCCGGGTGAGCGAGCGCAGACAACGCAGTAATGGCGTCAATTGAGAAGCGAAAATGCGATACCATCAATACTATCCTGTCGATATCGTCAACGGCCCCGGCACTCGCTGCACCTTGTTTGTGTCGGGATGCGTGCATGAATGCCCTGGCTGCTATAACAAAAGCACCTGGCGACTCAATTCCGGCCAGCCGTTTACCAAAGAGATGGAAGACAAGATCATTGCCGATCTGAACGACACGCGAATCCCTCGCCAGGGTATTTCGCTGTCCGGCGGCGATCCGCTGCATCCGCAAAACGTGCCGGATATCCTGCAACTGGTACAGCGTATTCACGCTGAGTGTCCGGGGAAAGATATCTGGGTGTGGACCGGCTACAAGCTTGATGAACTCAACGCCGCACAAATGCAGGTGGTGGATCTCATCAACGTGCTGGTCGATGGTAAATTTGTGCAGGATCTTAAAGACCCGGCGCTGATCTGGCGCGGTAGCAGCAACCAGGTTGTACATCATTTGCGTTAACTTTCAGGCGGTAAATATTCTGTTATCCGCCTCTCAAAAACGGCTCACACACTCCATCGCAACAGCTTTGAACTCGGTGAAATTGCGACACGCGCAGAGTCGCGTCATCGCGCGTTCGCGCAGGAAGGTGACGAAGATATCGTAGATAGCCATCGCCTCTTCGTATTCACTCTTGCTGATGGCGAGCAAGAAGATCACGTGGGCCGTTTCATCTCCCCAGGCGATACCCTGCGGGGCGAGGATGGTGTAGACCACCGTTTTCTTTGCCAGCAGACCAAGGGCGTGCGGCAAGGCAATACTGTCACCCAGCATGGTGCTGACGATGGCCTCACGCTCAACCACCGAATCAAGAAATTCCGCGTCGACAAAACCTTCATCCTGCAACTGACGGCATAAGGTTTTGAACAACGTTTGTTGATCCATTGGCTCGTCAATCACACGAAAATGGGCGGCATCGAAGAATTTGTTCAACATCCACGGACGGGTTCTGTCGACCAGCACCAGTTTGCCAATCTGCTCCAGCTGATAATCGGTAGGGAACGGTGCAATCATCACCACCGGCTTATCTTTTTCACCAATCCGCGCGGTTGAGATGACAAAATCTTCGCTGATGCTTTCCCGCTGTTCGTAGTCGCGAAGCGTTACGGTATCGACGATCTCTATCTGCGGATACTTACGCGCCAGTACCGCTTCAATCATCCGCGCCATCGCATTTCCGGCATCGCATACCAGCAGAACCTTCGGCTGTCTCTGGTAACCGATGTTGTAACTACGCTCCAGCCCGACGCCAATATGCAGCACGAGGAAGCCAATCTCATTTTCACTGATGGTGTACGGCGTATATTTTCCCCATCCCGAGACGGCGGCCAGCGTCATGTCCCACGCCATGGGGTAGTGCTGTTTAATATTTTCCAACAGCGGATTGGGGATCATTATCTGGTAACGCACCCGGGTGATCATCGTCTTAATATGCGTCAGCAGGTCAGCATGCAACTGTTTATCATTCAACAGGTTGTAGTTGTACTGGGTGTTGATAAAACGCAGGATGTAATTGACCAACGCTTCGTCATCATCCGCATTGATAGCACTGGGCGCGATCTCCTGAACCTGGCGGGCAGCAATATGCACCTGTAGCCAGTTTTCTTCGGAAACGGAAAGCGGTTTGTCTGCCAGGCGGTGCAGTACCGCCGCGATTTCCCGCGTGGCCAGGCACACCGATTGATCGGCCTCTTCTGCGGCAAAATCCGGGAGTGGATATCCTTCGCTAATCCGCCGTACCGCCACCGCGCAGTACAAGCGTAAAAACAGCTCGCCCTCATCGGTCAGACGAATATGGAAACGGGCAAAAATGTCCTGCAAAACGGGTTGCAACTGTTCAGGAAGCCCCGCATTCAGCGCTTCTTGCGTCACTAACGGATGCTGCGGATCCTGCTGCGCCAGCGTCCACAGCAGATCGGTCAAACAGGCGCGGATCGCCATTTCGCTGCCGAACAGCTTCATGCCGTGACGGGGACGCGTTTCCAGCGTCAGATGATAACGTTGCAGATGCTCGCGCACCTCAGCCATATCGTTTTGCAGCGTCGCGCGGCTGATAAACCATTCATCAGCCAAATCTTCCAGCTTCAGCGAGAAAGCCGACGTCAGAAAACGCACCACCAGCCAGTGTATCCGTTCCTGGCTGGTCCGCGGGATACGCAGCAACGTATTGGGCTGCTGCGTTTGCAGGGTGTGAAAGCTTGCCGGGTCGTCAATTTTGAGCTGATAACCATTACCCCGGCTGAGGACAAACTGTGCGCCATACTGGGTGAGCAGCGCGTTTAGCGCGGTGATATCCGCCCGTACGGTGCGTGTGGAAACCGACAACCGCTGCGCCAGCTCGTCCTGTGGAAGCGCTTCGTTTTGCAACATGTCAAACAGCTGTGCTAAACGTTGGTTGGGGAATCGCACGTCAGTTTCCTCATCAGTCAGTTAGCCTACGCAGGCCCGGGTCATCGCCATCAGCTGGCGTACGTCGTCCGGACGAGTGTTACCACTCACCTTATCAATAATCGAACTATAGATGTGAGGAATGATTTTACTCACTCCGGCATCGAGGGCAATTTGCAGGATTTCAGTGAAATTATCCAGATCGATACCGCCGGTTGGCTCCAGCCAGAAGTCATGACGGGCGCAGGCCTGCGCGACCGCAATGTACTCGTCACGGCATTTCAGGCCGCCCATCGGGAAGTATTTAATTGAGCTACCGCCCATGTCTTTGAGCAGCGCAATCGCGGTTTCTACCGGCACAATACCGTCCGGCGACTGGCTGCTTAGCGGACCAGTGGAGATTTTCACCCTGCCCGGCGTGCCGGTTGGCGAGACCAGACCATTGACCACTGTCTCCTGCTGGCCCAGCAGCGCGCGACTGGTGGCCACACCGGTAAAGACCTGATTGACATGCTGTGGCTGCACCTGACGAGAGATTTCACTGACCATCGCCGACTGGTTAGGATCGCCCGCCCCCAGCCCCACGGAGAGCGCATTGTCGATAAGGGCCGCGTATTCACGCATATCCGCTACCGCGCTTGCGACATCCGGGTAATTTTTTGACAACACGCCAACCAGCACGTGTCCTTCCGCCGCCGCATAAATATCCCGGGCATTTTCTTTGGAGCCTGCCAGTACGTTCAGGCAGACGCGGTCGCGATAAAAGTTAGGGGTCAGTTTCATGCGTTTTTCTCCTGCGAAATCACTTCACCAATTCGACGGGCCACAATCTCCAGCTGCGCGCGATCGACGCTGCGCACATCGGCTTCGATAATGCCTTCATTGGCTTTGTAACCACGGAAGTAAATCGCGTACTCCCCCTGTTTCAGCGCGTCGACCAGTTCCCCCGTGGCGATCCCGGTTACCGCTTCATCAAACTTAATTTCCGTGCGTGCGATGTCGCGCCCTGCACTATCCCACACCACGCGGGCGCTCACGCCGTTAAGCTGGTTCAACGCATTAATGAACGGCGTCATTTTCTCGACCATCTCCGCGCCGCTCTCTTTCTGCGCGTTCAGATACAGTTCGATGGCGCAGGTCAGTCCAAGAATTCCCTCTTTGCCCACCTTCATCGCCCGGCCAATCCCCGCCGTCTGGCGCTTCACCCACTCAACATATTGGGTTTTACCAATCACCAGACCGCTGGTTGGTCCTTCTATCGCCTTGGCGCCGCTATAAATCACCAGATCTGCACCAACCCGGTAGTAGCACTGCAAATCCTCTTCCGCCGCCGCGTCCACTATCAGCGGCAGATTATGCGTACGCGCCACCACCGCAGCCTGCTCCACGCTGAGCATACTTTTCTGGACGCAGTGGTGAGATTTGATATACAGAATGGCCGCCGTACGCGGTGTAATGGCCGCCGCCAGCTGTGCCGCGGAACATTCGTTGGCATAACCGGCTTCCACTAACTTGCCGCCGCCAAGCGCTACCATGGTGCCCACCGGTGCGCCAAAGTTGACGTTGTGACCTCTGGGCAGCACGATTTCGTTGTTCTCGATGGGCGTGACGTGCAGGTTCTCCAGCAGCCAGTCGCTGTCTTTAACCAATACGCCAGCCACCGACAGGGCGATCCCGGCCGATGCGCAAGAGACAACCGTTGCCCCCTCCACTTCCAGTAATTTCGCGATGTAGTCGCCGGTTTTATTGACCAGGTCTTTCATCTCGAAATATTGGTTCATCCCCGCCATCGCGGCTTCAACCACTTCTGGTCGCGGCGTGGAAACGCCGAGCGCCGTCATGCGGCCGGAGGTATTAATCACCTGTTTTAAATCGTATTTCTCAAAAATCGAAGGCATGTTCCGCGCTCCCTTGTTCGGTCATATAGCCCTTGCCCGCACGTATTGCGGCAAGCGGCACCAGCAGTTGTTCAGCCTGCAGGCTGTCGTTTTCTGCATCTACCAGCACGGTTGGCTGGCGCTTAAGCGTAAAGAGGGTTAAATCGGCATCCAGACCGATCTGCAGCCGCCCCTTCTGTTTCAGGCGCAGACCATCGGCGGCATTGGCGGTAACGCATTCAATGACCTGCGGAAGCGACATCCCAATGGCGAGGAATTTCGACATCACATTCGCCAGGGAATGCACCGGGCCGCTGATACGGTTACGACAGTAAATATCGGAGCTGATGGTGTGCGGCAAAATACCCAGTTCGATAGCGCGTTTTGCCACCGCAAAGCTCAGGCTGGCGGTGCCATGCCCAACGTCCAGACGCACGCCGCGTGAAATCGCCCGCGTCACTGACGCCCGCAGCTCGCCTTGCGGCGTCAGAATGCGATTCGGCTTACCGTTGTAACAGTGGGTAATGATGTCACCCGCGCTCAGGCGTTCGGCGATCTCATCCAGGTCCGGCGGGTTGTTGCCGATGTGCACCATCAGCGGCAGGTCACCGTTCTGCGCTTGCATCGCTTTGGCGCGATCCAGCGGCGTGATGCCATTTTCACCGACTACGCTGCTGCTCATACGTGCCTTCAGACCGACGATAAAATCAGGGTGGCGTTTCACCGCCTCTCGCACCGCATCAGCGTCAATATTGACCATGTTGGCCAGCTCGTTCTGGGCAATAAGCCCAACGCGGGAGATATTCAGCAACGCGTACACTTCGGTGGCAGCTTCCCGGGTCAGGGTGTAAAAATCGTCGATGTCATCCGCCCCGGTACTGCCCGCATCCACTACGGTAGTGACGCCGGTCGCAATACCAACGCTATCCGGCTGGTCGTGATAAATCGGGGATTTCGGGTAGCAATGAACGTGGGAGTCAATCCAGCCTGCGCTGACGTAGCACTCACCGCCCAGCTCGATGGTTTTCAGCGCCGGGCCATCAACGTCACCCAACGCCGCGATCTTGCCGTCTTTGAGCGCAATATCGCTCACCGTATCGTCAACGAGGCGCGCACGGCGCAGGAGTAAATCAAACATGTCTCTCTCCTGTTGAAATGGGGGCGGTCGTGTAGGCCTGATAAGCGCAGCGCCATCAGGCGTCATTGTCGGATGGCGGCTGCGCCTTATCCGGCCTACAACGACACACCATCAACTAATGGCAATCGGGAAAATAGACCCGAGGATCATTGCGCCGAGGATCGCCCCGCCGGTAATCGGTTTTTGCCACAGGTAAAACAGCAGCGCACCCGCCAGAGAACCGATTCCGATAGGAATAGAAGCCGTCATCGCGCTGAGGATAATCAACGGTCCGAGGAAGCGTCCGGAGGCGTTACCGGCCCCCATCATGACGTCCGCACCGTAGGTCGAGTCGCTCTGGTTGATGGTGAACTTACGCGCCAGAATGATGATGTAGCCAATCGCCAGACCAATCACCAGACCGGTGACCAGCGAGGCGGCGAAGTTGGCGACCGGGAAGATAATGCCCGCGCCCAACAGCAGCGCCGGAACACCTAACCCGACTCCGGTCTGAATCGCCCCGCCGATATCCAAAATCCCCACCAGCGAACCTTCAATGATGCGGGCAAACAGGAAGCTTGCGCCAAATGCCGCCACCGCTCCGTAGGAGCCGGTATCCATTCCCGCCTTCAGCATCGCCACAAAAGCCACTTCGTTAAATGCGCCAATACCGTACAGGTAGTACATGTGTGTTCCGGCAAACACGCCAGAGGAGAGCAGGCCCACGAAGATCGGGAACGACCAGTCAGCGAACCAAAAACCTTTATTCTGTTCCATGATGACCTCCGTTATTTGCCGCTGAGCGAGTTGTGGATAAGTTCGAGCCAGTTAGGCACGGTCAGATGGAAGGATTCGATCATCTTCATGTCGAAGCCACGGAAGAAGCCGCTCAGGACAAACAGCGCGACGATAGCCACCATCATCACTTTAGTGACGTGGTTCCAGCCGCTCTCTTCAACACCTTTGCCGATCAGAATGCCGAGAACCAGACCCGGAACGGCGTTACCCATGATCAGCTGCGCCGCGCCGCCAAAAACGGTGGCCCAGAAGCCAGATTTCTTACCGGCGTCGATCGCCGCCAGCCAGAAGATTACTGGCATCACGGTGTTAACCAGCAGGTTAGCCGCGGGCACCAGCACCTTGACGGCGGTAACCTGCAACGCTTCCGGTACGGATGATGCGGTGAGGTTCAGGAAGGTCACCACGATCATCCCGATAACGCCGCAGGCAATTGCCATGCGTTTGGGGTCGTGCAGCGTTTCACCGACGTTGCGATTTTTAATCATCAGCGCGGCGGCGCCCCAGTTGGGGATGATGCGATGGTCGACGTCCTGCGTGAACGCCCCCGCCGCAACAGAGGAAGCCCAGGCGTTAAAGAAGAAGCCCAGGCCGAACGAGAAGTGAGAAGCCGGATCCCCTTCGCAGGAATTCAGTTCTCCCAGAGTACGAAACGCGCCCATCCCTTGAGTGGTAGGCGCATGAAACATGCGTGCAGCCCCAGCGCCGACACCAACGCCAACCAACGCGCCGATGATGAGCGATTTTATTAATATTATCAGGAACATAATTATGCCTTTTAATAGAAAAATCAGCGTTGCGTAACGAAATCCACCTTGTCGAGATTGATGGCAGTCACGTTGACGGTCACGTCCAGCTCCACGCTGAAAGTGCGTCTTTCCCGGCGCAAAAAGAGGAATAAAAACGCCTCTTTACGCACCGATTCACGCGCTTGAACAACCTGCACATCCTGTGGCTCAATACGCAGTAAGATATGCGGCGACGCTTTCATCACCGCAGCCTGAACGTGGTTCAGGGCATCGGCAAAGGCGCGAGCTTTGGTCTCGCCCTTACCCGTGACTCTCACCGTGGTGGTGAATTGCTCTTTCATGCTTAAGCGCCGTGTTTCTTTTGCCACGCCTGCACCAGGCGCTCGCCGAGCTCTTCTTTGTCCATAAAGCCGAATCCCAGTACGTTGCACCCTTCGTTGATGGCGGTTACCCCTTCATCGACCGAGCGCATGCCGTATTTCGCCTTGTAGCCGTATTTGGTCTGCGCGGTAATCGCTCCCGCACCACCGCTGCCGCAAAACGAGATACCAAAGCTGGCGTTTTCCGCTTTCATCACGTCACCCAGCTTCATATCTGCTGCAACGCCCGGCACCACAACGGCACGGCCACCCGCTTTCTCTACGCCTGCCGCCACTTTCTGGCCTTTACCCAGACGATCGCCAATCACTACGGTAATCTGTTCCATCTTTTGCTCCTTAAAGGTTGTCTTTAGCGACTTCGAAGTGCACCGACAGCAGCCAGGCCTCTTCCTCAGGAAGATTGCCAAACTCGGCGACCACGTCGCGGGCAAGCGCCATTGATTCGGCAGATATTTCATCAAACAAGCTGGCATCGACCTCTGGTAAGGGTTCACCCGTTACCGAGCGGTGCGCCATGGCGCGAACATGCGACGTCAGCATCTGTTCCTGTACGGCGTTGGGAATAATGTTGCGTTCACGCAGCAAGGCATACACCTGCGCCAGCATGCGGTCGGCCAGTTCCACCGATTCCCCCATGTCATTCATTACAGCTCCGTTATTCACTCGTCTTACCCCGTTAATGTCTCTGAGAGTAAATTAGCGACGGAGGTTATGAGTTTGTAGCGAGTTGTTTTCCACTTCGAAGTGGAAAGGTGTGCAGCGATAGTGATCTGTGCCGCAAAAAGAGCTGGAACCACGATTTATCACTGGAAGAATGTGATTGAGATCGCAAGAGCGAGCAGAAAAATGGAAGGAAGTGCGAACAATGAATGGGCGATAAAAATGAAAAAATGTGATGGGGATAGCGTTTACTTATGGGACGTGCGGTAGCGGGGTGTTGTATCCGACCTACGGGTATGCAGGCCGGATAGCGCAGATTAGCGGAACTTCTTGTGGTTTTCGTTGCGCGTGGTTTTCAGCTCTTCCGCAACGGCTTTCGCCTCTTTAACTTTACCTTCGTTCGCCAGCTTCAACGCACCGTCGATCTGACCGATCAGCGTGTCAAAACCGTGACGGAAATCCTTCATCTCCGGGCTGTCCGGGGATTTGTTTTCCAGCTTCGGCGGCGTTCCCTTTTGCGCGTCCAGCGCGGCTGCACGCATTTTGGTTAACGCATCTTTCAGTTCAGTCGCATTATCCGTTTTTTCGACGATTTTCAGGTTGTCGTTGAGGATCCCCATATCGTCTTCAAGATCGGCTGCAAACGCAGAAGAACCAAGAACCAGCGTTGAAGCTGCGACGATCGCTAACAGGTGTTTACGCATTGCTCACTTCCTTTTTTATTATTCAAAAATAAACAAACGCCAGATACCCTCAATAATTCACGCCACAGCTTGAAGTATGACGGATATTATTGCCCGGCGATCTTCATCTCCGGCAACAGGACCGAACCACACTGAATATTACTGCGCGTTTCAATATCGTTGCCGACGGTGACGATATTACGCCACATCTCTTTTAAGCTACCGGCGATGGTAATTTCACTCACCGGGTACTGAATTTCACCGTTTTCGACCCAGAAGCCCGCCGCGCCGCGCGAGTAATCGCCGGTAATGCCGCTTACGCCCTGTCCCATCAGCTCGGTAACCACAAGACCTGTGCCCATCTCTTTGAGCAACTGCTCGAAGCTTAGACCCTGTCCCGGAATTCGCCAGTTGTGGATCCCGCCTGCATGACCGGTGCTCTTAAGCCCCAGCTTACGTGCAGAATAATTGGTCAGCAGCCACTGAGTCAGCACACCGTCTTTAATAATGTCGCGGCGTTCGGTCCGTACGCCTTCGCTGTCGAACGGTGAAGACGCCAGCCCTTTCAGCAGGTGCGGATGTTCTTCAATGGTCAGCCATTCCGGCAGAATTTGCTTGCCCAGCGAGTCGAGCAGGAAGGTGGATTTGCGGTACACCGAGCCGCCCGCAATGGCGCCAACCAGGTGTCCGAACAGTCCGGTCGCCACTTCATTGGCGAAAATCACCGGCGCTTTCATGGTGGAAAGCTTTCGCGGAGACAGGCGAGATAAGGTACGGCGAGCGCAGTCTGCCCCCACCCACTCCGGCGTTTGCAGATCGCCCATCGCCCGGCCAATGGTGTAAGCGTAATCACGCTCCATATCACCATTTTCTTCTGCGATTACGCAGCTGGAAAGGGAATGGCGCGTGGAGCAGTAGCCCTGCAGCATACCGTGGCTGTTGCCAAACACTTTGATACCATAGTGGCTGTTAAAGCTGCCGCCTTCGGTGTTGGTGATGCGTTTGTCGGCCTGCAACGCCGCCTGTTCAGCGCGGGCAGCCAGTTCGATAGCTTCGTCAGGGGAAACTTCCGCCGGGTGGAACAGGTCCAGATCGGGCGCATCAAAGGCCAGCAGTTCTTTATCTGCCACGCCCGCACACGGATCCGGCGAAGTGTAACGTGCAATGTCCAGCGCGGCCTGCACGGTGCGTGCAATCGCCTGCGGGCTTAAATCGGTGGACGATGCGCTGCCCTTACGGTTCTGGTGGTAAACCGTAATCCCCAGTGCACCATCGCTATTGAATTCGACGTTCTCCACTTCACCATAACGGGTGCTGACGCTAATACCCGTGGTCTTGCTCACAGCGACTTCCGCGCCATCCGACTTACCTGATGCTAATTCCAGTGCCGTCGAGACTGCTTCTTCCAGAATCTTACGCTGCGCTTCAACTTGTGAGATTACTTTCATCGCAAATGCCATAATGTAGAGAGAGTTTCTCTGAAGTCTAACAGAGAACCGTTTTTCAGTGCGCATCTTAACTGGTAACATTAGCCTCTTTTTTTAAGGAGCCTGACATGACTAAGCAGCCCGAAGACTGGCTCGACGACGTTCCCGGTGATGACATCGAAGACGAAGACGATGAAATTATCTGGGTCAGTAAAAGTGAAATAAAACGTGACGCCGAGGAGTTAAAACACCTGGGTGTGGAACTGGTAAAACTGGGGAAAAACGCGCTGGATAAAATCCCGCTCGATGCGGATTTACGTGCCGCGATTGAGCTGGCCCAGCGTATTAAGATGGAAGGTCGCCGTCGTCAGCTGCAGCTGATTGGCAAAATGTTGCGCCAGCGCGATGTTGATCCTATCCGTCAGGCGCTGGACAAGCTGAAAAACCGTCACAACCAACAGGTCGTTGTCTTCCATAAGCTGGAGCAACTGCGTGACCGTATGGTTGACGGTAGCGATGAAGCTATCGAAGAAGTGATGAACCTGTGGCCTGACGCCGACCGTCAGCAACTGCGTTCGCTGGTGCGTAACGCCAGGAAAGAAAAAGCGGGCAACAAGCCGCCAAAATCTTCCCGCCAGATCTTCCAGTATCTGCGTGAACTGGCGGAAAACGAGGCCTAACCTCTTCGTCCGCCGAAAGTGCCGGATGGCGGTGCAAATACCTTATCCGGCCTACGATCCGTTGTAGGCCCGGTAAGCGTAGCGCCACCGGGCATTTTTTTACTCTTCTTCTGCCTGAGCTTTCTTCGCCAGACCATCCAGCAGTTTTTGATGAATACCGCCAAACCCGCCGTTGCTCATCACCAGAATGTGATCGCCAGGCTGTGCGGTTTTCACCACCATATCTGCCAGTGCATCCACATCGCCGCTCCAGTGTGCCGGCTGAACGCAGGCTTCAGCGACTTCTGCTACCTGCCACGGAATGTGCGGGGGTTGCAGCAGGAACACTTCGTCTGCACGCCCTAACGACGGCGCCAGGTCATCTTTGCACAAACCCATTTTCATGGTGTTCGAGCGAGGTTCCAGCACCGCGATGATGCGCGCCGTGCCGCCCACTTTACCGCGCAGTGCCGCAAGCGTTGCCAGAATGGCCGTCGGGTGATGGGCAAAATCGTCATACACCGTCACGCCATTGGCTTCACCGCGCAGCTCAAGACGGCGACGGGCGTTGATGAACGAACCCAATGCATTGGCCGCATCCGCAGGCACGACGCCAACATGACGCGCGGCTGCAATCGCCATCAGGCCGTTGTGCATGTTGTGCTCGCCCACCAGGCCCCACTTCACTTCGCCGACTTTTTCACCATCCAGCCACACTTCCCACTCGGAGGCATCGGTGGTCAGCTTTTTCGCCTGCCAGTGACCTTGTTCGCCCACCAGCTCTTGTTCGCTCCAGCAGCCCATCGCCATCGTCTGTTTCAGATTGATGTCGTTTTCTGGGTAGATGATGCGTCCCTGGCCCGGCACGATACGCACCAGGTGGTGGAACTGTTTCTGAATAGCTTTCAGATCGTCAAAGATGTCCGCGTGATCGAACTCAAGGTTATTGAGGATCAGCGTGCGCGGGCAGTAATGCACGAATTTAGAACGCTTGTCGAAGAACGCGCAGTCGTACTCATCCGCTTCAATCACGAAGAAGTCGCTCTCGCCGAGACGCGCGGAAACCTCAAAGTTGCCCGGAACGCCGCCGATCACAAAGCCAGGTTTATAGCCGCAGGCTTCGAGGATCCAGGTCGCCATTCCGGCGGTAGTGGTTTTGCCGTGCGTACCCGCAACCGCCAGTACCCAGCGATCGCGCAAGACAAAGTCATGCAGCCACTGCGGGCCAGACATGTACGGAATGTTCTTTTCCAGCACCGCTTCCACGCACGGATTACCACGGGTCATGGCATTGCCAATGATCACCAGGTCCGGCTGTGGGTCGAGCTGGCTGGCATCGTAACCCTGAATCAGATCAATGCCTTGCTTCTCAAGTAAGGTACTCATCGGCGGATACACATTGGCGTCCGAACCGGTTACTTCATGACCGAGCGAGCGCGCCAGCATCGCCAGACCGCCCATGAAAGTGCCACAAATTCCCAAAATATGAATGCGCATACGTCACTATCCTTTTTTAATCTGGGGGCCATTTTACGCACATGTCCGGCAAGTGAGAAACGCATTTCAGGATATTCCGCAGTTTGCTGGCGCGATTCACCTAAGCGCAACAAAGGAAATATTTGTTAATATTGTTGCGGTCGCTTTACTCCACATAAATTGCAGGGAAAGTGTTATGAAAACGTTAGGTGAATTTATTGTCGAAAAGCAGCACGAGTTTTCTCATGCTACCGGTGAGCTCACTGCTTTGTTGTCGGCAATAAAGCTGGGCGCCAAGATCATCCACCGCGATATCAATAAGGCCGGTCTGGTCGATATCCTGGGTGCCAGCGGTGCTGAGAACGTGCAGGGAGAGGTTCAGCAAAAACTCGATCTGTTCGCGAACGAAAAACTGAAAGCTGCACTGAAGGCGCGCGACATTGTGGCGGGCATTGCCTCAGAAGAAGAAGATGAAATCGTCGTCTTTGAAGGCTGTGAACACGCTAAATACGTTGTGCTAATGGATCCGCTGGATGGCTCATCCAACATCGATGTTAACGTCTCTGTCGGTACGATTTTCTCTATTTACCGCCGCGTAACCCCAGTCGGCACACCGGTTACGGAAGAGGATTTCCTGCAACCGGGCAACAAGCAGGTTGCTGCAGGTTACGTTGTTTATGGTTCTTCCACCATGCTGGTGTATACCACCGGCTGTGGCGTACATGCCTTCACCTACGATCCTTCTCTGGGCGTATTCTGCCTCAGCCAGGAACGTATGCGCTTCCCGGCGAAAGGCAGCACGTACTCCATTAACGAAGGCAACTACATCAAATTCCCGAACGGCGTGAAGAAGTACATTAAATTCTGCCAGGAAGAAGATAAGCCAACCCAGCGCCCGTATACCTCGCGCTACATTGGCTCTCTGGTTGCGGATTTCCATCGCAATCTGCTGAAAGGCGGGATCTACTTGTACCCAAGCACCGCCAGCCACCCGCAAGGGAAACTGCGTCTGCTGTATGAATGCAACCCGATGGCCTTCCTGGCCGAGCAGGCGGGCGGCAAAGCCAGCGATGGTAAAGAACGCATTCTGGATATCACCCCAGAAAGTCTGCACCAGCGCCGCTCCTTCTTCGTGGGTAACGACCATATGGTTGAAGATGTAGAACGCTTTATCCGCGAGTTCCCGGACGCGTAAGTATCATTCATCGCACGGACGTAGGCCGGATAAAACGCGTAGCGTTGCCATCCGGCCTACAAAATCCATCGTCTGCTTACGCTTTCTGTAGCTTAAATACGGCCATTGCTTCGATTAGCGCTGAAGACTGCTCTTCCAGCGAGCGGGTAGCCGCTGAAGACTGCTGTACCAGCGCCGCGTTTTGCTGCGCCGTTTCATCCATCTGAATTACCGCGATATTCACCTGCTCTATGCCGCGACTCTGTTCCTGGGACGCACTGGCAATTTCACGCATCAGTTTGGTCATACGCATAACCTCGGTCGCGATTTCATCCATGGTTTCGCCCGCCTGCTGCGCCAGTTCACTGCCTTCCCCCACATGGGTGTGCGAATCGCTGATTAGCGTACGGATCTCTTTGGCCGCCTCGGCGCTGCGGCTGGCCAGATTACGCACTTCACCTGCCACAACCGCAAAGCCCCGCCCCTGCTCACCAGCCCGCGCCGCTTCAACGGAAGCATTGAGCGCCAGAATATTGGTCTGGAAAGCAATGCCGTCAATCACGCTGAGGATATCGGCGATTCGGCTGGAACTGCCGGAAATATCGCGCATTTTCTCGATCACATAGCACACCATTTCGCTACCGCGATCGGCGGTATCCGACACCGATTTTGCCAGCTGGTGCGCCTGTTCCGCGTTCTGCGCATTCTGTTTCACCGTCGCCGTGAGTTCTTCCATGCTGGCGGCGGTCTGCTCCAGCGAAGTGGCTGTCGATTCAGTGCGTTGCGCCAGATGCTGGTTACCGGCCGTCAGTTCACGACTGCCAATATCAATTTGCGAGCTGGCATCGCGTACGCGCTGTACCGAGTCGCCCAGCGCATGGCGCATGTCATCCATTGCCGCATTCAGGCGGTTGAATTCGGCGCTGGCCGACAACGCGGTAACCGGCGACAAATCCCCCGTAGCCAGACGTTCCAGTTGCTCAACCATGTTATCCAACGGTTTGAGAAACTTATTTCGCAGCATAAACCAAATGACCGCCAGCAATGCGATAGCAGCCAACATTGCAGCGCTCATAATACCTTGATAAATCAACGAGGTAATGACACGGGTAGACGCATATAGCCCCATGCCACCGGTCAGTAACAGCAGGAACGTCAGCAGAGACAATAACACCAACAAACTTGATCGAATTGAAAGGGATTTTGGCATCGTTATATTTCCGGTTGTAGGGTTAAAACAGACCTGTACAGAACCTATCGACTACAACCGGAAAAAGTTTAGGTATTTAAATGTTTTGTGCAAAATCAGGATGTTACTTTGGTGTTGCCGCCGTACCCACTCGGGTAACCGGCGAGCTTTGACGATTTTCCCAAAGCACCGTCAGACCGCGTTGTAACGCTATAAAAATAAACAATAAAATGCCAATCGCGATCTTCGTCCACCAGGAACTTAATGTGCCGTCAAAATTAATGTAGGTCTGGATCAGCCCCTGAATGGCGACGCCAAACAACGTCCCTAACACTGTACCGACCCCACCGCTAAGCAGCGTTCCGCCAATCACAACTGAGGCTATCGCATCCAGTTCGACGCCAACGCCCGCCAGCGCATAGCCCGCCTGGGTGTAAATGGAAAAGACAATGCCGGCAAGCGTCGCAAGCCCGGTAGACAGCATATAAATGCGGATGGTGGTGCTGCGGGTTGAGATGCCCATCAGGTTGGCAGAGGTGGCGTTGCCGCCAATCGCGTAAACCTGATTACCAAAGCGCGTACGGTGCGCCAGGAATATGCCGATGACGACAACCGCCAGCATCAGCAATCCCATCGCGCTCAGGCGACCACCGCCGGGAATTTTCCATGCCAGGCTTGAGAGCGTGTCATAAACCGGATGGTTAATTGGGATGGATTCTTCTGAGATCAGATAGCTGACGCCGCGCAGGAAGAACATTCCCGCCAGGGTGATAATAAATGCCGGGATCTTCAGCGCATCAATCAGTAACCCCATAAACGCACCAAACGCGCAGCCCATCAGCAAAACCAAAGGGAACGCCAGCAGCGGGGAAATGCCCCAATAGCCAATGGCCTTTGCCAGAAATACGCCGGTAAAGGCGATCACCGAGCCAACGGAAAGGTCGATCCCGCCAGAGAGGATCACGAAGGTCATGCCCACGGCAATGATGCCCAGAAAGGCGTTATCGGTCAGGATATTGCAAATGACCCGGGTGGAAGCAAAAGCGGGAAACTGCGTCAGGCAGTAGAGATAACCCAGCACAAACACGCCGAGGGTGATCATCAGCGGTAAATTACGTTTTATCATGACCACGCACTCCTTTTATCAGGCTGATAAAGCGTTGTGACTGCACGACCAGCACACACAACACCACCACGGCTTTGACCACCTGATTCAGTTCCGGCTGGAAGCCCGACAGCAAAATCCCGGTGTTCATGCCCTGAATAATCAATGCGCCTACCACCGACAGCAGCAGGTTAAAGCGCCCGCCCATCAGCGACCCGCCGCCGATAACCACCGCCAGGATGGCATCCAGCTCCAGCCATAAGCCGGCGTTATTGGCATCTGCCCCGCGAATGTCCGCCGTTACGATAATGCCAGCGATAGCCGCGCACAGGCCGCTCAGCACATAGGTGAGCATCACGATAATGCGGGTGTTCACCCCGGCGTTTTTTGCCGCACGAATGTTGATACCCACCGCTTCGATAAACATACCCAGCGCCGTTTTCCGCGTCAGCAGCCAGAACACCACCAGCGTGAGCAGTGCAATAATTACCGGCGTGGGGAACAGTAACAGCGAGCCGCTGCCAAACCATGACAGTTCGGGCGAGTTAAAGGTGACGATCTGCCCGGAGGTGATAAGCTGCGCCACCCCGCGCCCGGCCACCATCAGGATTAGCGTGGCGACAAACGGTTGGATCTTGAGGATGGCCACCAGAATCCCGTTCCACAGCCCAGCCAGAATGCCGGAGCCTAAGGCGGCAAGCAGCACTACCGGCAGACTGTGCCCGGCCACCGTCATCGCCGCGGTAGTAGCGCCAGCAATAGCCATGACTGCCCCCACGGAAAGGTCGATGCCGCCGGTAGCAATCACCAGCGTCATACCAATCGCCAACAGCGCCACGGGCGCGGCACGGTTGAGAATATCAATCGGGCTACCGAACAGCCGACCATCCTGCAAAATCACCTGGTAGAAATGCGGGGCGACCAGGCTATCCACCAGCAGCACCAGCAGTAACGCCACCAGCTGTGGCATCCCCTTTGGCCAACGGAACCGCCGTTTAGACGGATTGGATTGAGGGAGAGATTGAGGCATCACCATAGTCTCCTTAGGCCGCAATGGCGTTCATGATCGCCGGTACGGACAGTTCAGCCAGTGGGATCTCGGCCACCTGTTTGCGATCGCGCATAATAATGACCCGATCGGCATAGCCCACTAACTCTTCCAGTTCGGATGAAATGACCAGCAGCGCCAGACCATCCGCGCACAGCGTTTCGATCAGGCGAATGATCTCCGCATGCGCGCCAACGTCGATCCCACGCGTGGGTTCATCGAGGATCAGGAACTGCGGTTTGGTCAGTAACCAACGCGAGAGCAGTACTTTTTGCTGATTGCCGCCGGAGAGAAATTCGATCGGCTGCTCAGCGTTCGGAGTACGAATACCAAGCTGGCGGATAAAACGCTCGGCAATCTCGTTTTGCTCTTTCCGAGGAATAGGCCGCAGCCAGCCGCGCTGCGCCTGCAATGCCAGAATGATGTTTTCCCGCACCGAAGCGGCGGCAATAATGCCATCCGTTTTGCGATCCTCCGGACAGAAACCGATCCCCAGACACGAAGCCTGATGTGGCGAGCGCAAAGTCTGCGGTTTGCCTTTGATCAGCGCACTTCCGCTGTCGGCGGGTTTAATACCGAAGATCACCTCCGCCGTTTCCGTTCGCCCGGATCCCAGTAGTCCGGCGAGACCGACGATCTCACCGGGACGCACCTGTAGATCAAATGGCGCGATGGTGCCTTTTTTACCAAAGCCGCTGAATGCCGCCACCGGTTTATCACTCAGCAACGTGCGGCCCGCACGCTGTAGCGCATGGGTATCCAGTTCACGGCCCAGCATCATTTTGACCAGTTCGATCTGAGGCAGTTCTCGGGTTTCACGGCAGCCAACGAAGCCGCCGTTACGCAGAACGGTAATGCGATCGCTGACCTGATAAACCTGATCGAGAAAGTGGGTGACGAAGATCAGACTGACGCCCCGATCGCGCAGATGTCGCATCAGGCCAAACAGCATTTCAACTTCCTGGGTATCAAGGCTGGCGGTCGGCTCATCGAGGATCAGCACTTTCGCGGAGAGATCGATCGCCCGACAGATGGCGACGATTTGTTGCATCGCCACGGAAAAGCGGTTCAGCGGCTCGCGCACGTCGAGGGAAAAACCGTATGACGCCATCAGCTCCGTCGCACGTTTTTCCATCTGCTTGCGCTGGAGCAGGCCAAAGCGCCGCGGTTCACGACCAATAAATAAGTTATCGGCAACCGACATATTGGGCAGCAGGTTCACTTCCTGGTACACGGTGCCAATCCCCAGTTGTTGGGCATGGGCGGTGTTTTTGGGGGTGATCGGTTGGCCTTCGAGCCAGATAGTGCCGCGATCGGCATGGTAAACGCCGGTCAGCGCTTTGATGAGCGTCGATTTGCCGGCTCCGTTTTCTCCCAGCAGCGCCATAATTTCACCGCGACGCAAGCTGAAATCCACGTTATCCAACGCTTTGACGCCGGGAAAGAATTTGCTTAATCCTTCGGTGCGGAGGATTTCCTGATGTTGGTCGGTGGTCATGGTTCCCCCTGCATCACGCCGGATGGCGCTACGCTTATCCGGCCTACAAAAGAGCGTAATGTAGGCCGGGCAAGCGCAGCGCCCCCGGCATTTTCATGAAGGCTTAGTAGCCCATGTTTTTCTTCTTCTCTAACTCTTCTTTTGCCGTATCCGGCAGATAGAGGATCGACTTGGTAATGGTCAGCTTCTCAGGCATCGTGCCGTCTTTTTTGAATTTCTCCAGTGCGTCGAATGCCGGGCCAGCCATATTTGGCGTCAGCTCGACGCTGGCGTTGGCTTCGCCGTCAATCATCGCTTTGTAGATATCCGGTACGCCATCGATAGAACCGGTGAGAATATCTTTGCCAGGTTTCAGGCCCGCTTCTTTGATCGCCTGAATCGCACCGATCACCATGTCATCGTTGTGGGCGTAAACCATACAGATGTTCTTGCCGTTGTTTTCCGCTTTGATAAAGCTCTCCATCACTTCTTTCCCTTTACTGCGGGTGAAGTCACCGGACTGAGAGCGAATAATTTTGATGTTTGGCGCATTAGCGATAGCTTCAGCAAAGCCTTTCTTACGATCGATCGCCACGCTGGCCCCAACGGTCCCTTGCAGCTCAACGACGTTACACGGCTTGCCATCCACTTGTTTAATCAGCCAGTCGCCGATCAATTTACCTTCCAGCACGTTGTCGGCGGTGACGGTGGTCATATAGAGAGATTTGTCTTTTACATCGATGGAACGATCGAGCAAAAAGACCGGAATGTCGGCATCTTTAGCTTCTTTTAAAACCGGCTCCCAACCCGTTGCCACGACCGGCGCAATAAAGATGGCGTCGACGCCCTGCGCAACAAATGAGCGGACTGCTTTAATCTGGTTTTCCTGCTTTTGCTGGCCATCAGCGATTTTCAGCGTAATTCCCCGCTTTTCGGCCTCGCTTTTCGCGACGTTGGTTTCTGCGGCGCGCCAGCCGGATTCAGAGCCAACCTGCGAAAATCCTACGGTTAAAGGGGCTGCCATTGCCATAGACGACATGGCTGCCGAAACTGCTGTGACTAAAAGTAAGCGCTTCCACATAAGTGCGTCCTCGTAGGGTGATTATTGTTGGTTAATTAACCGTTGCGAAAAAACTATAGACAATTGAGCATGTAACGGATTGCGTTACATCACACTTCAAAAAAGTAAATAAAACGTTAATCACAACTTTGTAATCGCTTTCATCTCACTATGAAAAATGCGGCTGAAGATATGGATTTTTCTGTCACGAGAGAGAGGTAAAAAGAAGAAAATGCACGCAGAGAAAGCGAAAACAAGCGGAGACATTCCGCGCGAGTTGGCTATAATACCCGCCACTTGTTTGCCATAGCTTATTTAAAGGAAACAGACATGAGCTTACTCAACGTCCCTGCCGGTAAAGACCTGCCGGAAGATATCTACGTTGTTATCGAGATCCCTGCGAACGCAGATCCGATCAAATACGAAGTTGACAAAGAGAGCGGCGCCCTGTTCGTTGACCGCTTCATGTCCACCGCGATGTTCTATCCGTGCAACTACGGTTACATCAACCACACCCTGTCTCTGGACGGTGACCCGGTAGATGTTCTGGTCCCGACTCCGTACCCGCTGGAGCCAGGTTCAGTGATCCGCTGCCGTCCGGTTGGCGTACTGAAAATGACCGACGAATCCGGTGAAGATGCGAAACTGGTTGCGGTACCGCACACCAAGCTGAGCAAAGAATACGATCACATCAAAGATGTGACCGACCTGCCGGAACTGCTGAAAGCGCAGATCACCCACTTCTTCGAACACTACAAAGATCTCGAAGCGGGCAAATGGGTGAAAGTTGACGGTTGGGACAACGCTGAAGCTGCTAAAGCTGAAATCGTTGCTTCCTTCGAGCGCGCGAAGAAGTAAGTTCGCGTTAGCGTAAAGCCCTGAACGCCAGCCCTGGTTAGTAAGGGTTTTTTAATTTCTACTTTCTTTTCCCCCTCCCCTTCGCTGTTTTCTTTTTGACCTACCAGATTGGGTAGTCACATTTCATTTATCTTAATTGCGAATGAGATTGGATCTCATTATCATTCTCAGCATGTAAATAAATGTGAATAAAAGTCAATGAACCTCCACAATGTGAAGTCCCTGAAACGCTATTCCTGCGTGGCTCTCGCCACAGCACTGTTATTTACCAGCCTGTCCAGCGTGGCGCAGACGCTACCTGAGCAAGATTTTCTGACCCGCGACGTTGGCAACGGCGTATATGAACTGGCGGTTGATAGCCAGCAGAATGCGCTTTTTGCCGCCTCCTCGCCGTCGTTCGATAAAGATAAAACCAGCGGGCTTATCTATAAACTCGATCTGGAGAAGCTCACCACGACTGAAGTTATCGAAACCAGCCGTCGTGCCTTTGCCACTGCCCTGGATGCAGAAAACCAGGTGCTGTATGTCGGCAACACGCTGGAGGGTTCGGTCACGCTCATTGATACCCGCAGCGGTAAAGAGCTGGCAATACTGCAACTGAGCGAAGCCAAAAATCCGAAAGATATTATCCATACCCGCGAAATGGTGCTCGATAAACAGCATCACCGCCTGTACGTTTCCGGCGTGGCTGAAAAGGGCATTGTCTGGGTGGTGGATACGCAAAAGCGCGAGAAAATCGCCACCCTTGAAAACATGGGCCAGTATCCGACCGGTATGGCCGTAGATGCCAATAAGAACCGCCTGTATGTCGTAAATGGCCGCAACGAACTTATTACGCTGGATACCACTAACCATCAAATTATTAACCGCTTTAGTATTGAGCCAGGCAAAAAACATTTTTTCCTGAATATTGCTTTGGATGCAAAAAATAATCGCGCATTCCTGACCGATCCTGATTTAGCGGATGTACTGGTTGTTGATATTAATACCGGTAAGGTTATTGCGCCCATTAAGGTTATCAACTCGCTGGCAGTGATATATAACGAAAAGCGCCAGGAAGTGTATACCACCCACCGTAATGCAAAGCGCATCAGCATTGTGGACAGCAAGACTTATCAGGTAAAACAAAGCATTGAAACCAATGCGTTACCTAACAGCCTGGCGCTCTCGTCTGATGCCAACACCCTGTATGTCAGCGTCAAACAGCCGGAAAAAATGACCGGTGTGAAGCCCGACTATGTGCTGAAAATCGACCTCTCCAAATATTAATAATTAAAAACGCTTCTGACACCTTGCAGCTTTTCTGGGCTGCAAGGTGATGCTTTTATTTTTTACTTTTCAGGTGTCTATATTATGAAAACGCGTCAACTTATTACGCTGACAGGGATCGTTGCATTCTCAGGCGGTGTTATTTTCCCCACTCAGGCAGAAGAACTCACCGAAACCTCACGCAATAGCGAAGATGAAATGGTGATCACCGCATCCGGGTTCTCGCAGCAAAAGCGCGAAGCGCCGGCCACCATTTCCGTTATCGATCGTAAAACGCTGGATATTCAGCCGGACCGTAGCATTGGTGAAGCGATTAAAAACCTTCCTGGCGTCTCGGTCACCAACAGCAGCGGTATGAACGCTGGCAGCATTATGATTCGCGGCATGGACCCGTCCTATACCGCGTTTATGGTCAACAGCGTCAAACAAAATACCGGTGAATCTCGCCCTTACGGACATGACATCGGTACTGAAGCCAACTTCTTACCGCCGATGGAGGCCATTGAGCGTATCGAAGTTATCCGCGGGCCCATGTCCTCGCTGTACGGCTCAGATGCCATCGGCGGTGTGGTCAACGTGATTACCAAAAAACCGTATGGCGCAAAAGAGTGGACGACGGCAATTGCCGCCAATACCTGGCTTCAGGAACACCAGTATTTGGGTAATACCAGCCAGATGAATCTGTTTACCATGGGGCCGATTGTGCCCGATGTTCTCGGCCTTAGCGTAGCGGCCGACTGGCTCGACCGTCGCGATGACGATCGCAATAACTATTTCGGCAAACACAACCGTAAATCCGTTGATATGACGCTGGGCCTGGCCGCTAGCGAAAATAACCTGTTCGACCTCAATGTGGTCACCGGTGAGCAGGAGAAAAACCGTACCCAGAAGCGCGGCGCGCCGTGGTCATGGCTGTTCGATCGTAACGCCGCCACCCTAACGCATACCGGCTGGTATGCCGACGACACCATCGCAACGACCAACTACATAAACTATGAAAAAGGCCGTTCGAAGTACGTTTATGACAGCCAGTCGCCGCAGTATGTGCAGATGGAGAACTACGTCGCCAATTCGCAAACCACCTTCACGCTCGACAACCATAAACTGACCGTTGGGGCGAATTTCACCCGCGAAGAACTGAATGACCGCTTTGATGTGGCCAACAAAACGCTGCCCGGATCTGAGCCAGTGACAAAAATCAGCCGTAACGGTTGGGCATTGTTTGCTGAAGACGGCTGGAGCATTGACGACTTCATCCTGACCACATCAGCGCGTATGGACCAGGATGATAACTTTGGCACACATATTACGCCGAAAATGTACGGTAACTGGGCCTTCAGCAATGACTGGGCGCTGAAGGGCGGCGTTTCCGCAGGTTATAAAAAACCTGAGCTGCGTGCGACATCCAGCGACTTTGTTACCCCATACGGCTCGACCGTACCTTATCCCTTCCTGACCGTCGGTAACGACGATCTGAAACCAGAACAAAGCGTTAACTCTGAGCTGGGCCTCTACTGGACGGGGAATGCGCTGTCACTGGATAGCACCGTCTTCTATACGCAGTTCAAAGACAAAATTGCTGAACAAACCATTTGCGAAACTACATCGACGAATCAGTGCTCCGTGAATGGCTACAAGGCGGACTCCGTCAGTAAATACTTCAACGTCAGCAAGGCGGACGTGTACGGCATAGAACTGAATGCCGACTGGCAGATTAGCGCCGATGTAAAAGCCAACGCTAACTACACCTGGAACCATAGCGAACAGAAAAGCGGCATAAACAAAGGCTACGCGCTCAACGATTACCCGCGCCATATGGCGAACCTGTCGCTGAACTGGGCGGCAACGCAGAGTCTGGACGTATGGAGTACGGTGAATTACCGCAGCAGTAACCGCAACAGCGGCAATAACTATAAGTACGATGACTACACGATGGTCGACGTAGGCGTACGTTATAAGCTCAATAAGCACACGCAGCTGATGGCAGGGATCTACAACGTGCTGGATGAAGATCCGAAACTGACGACTGCATGGAATGAATCCGCGCAGGTGGAAGGACGCCGCTATAACCTCGGCGCGCGCGTGGAGTTTTAAGCCTTTAATAAACAACGCCACCCGAAGGCGGCGTTGTTTATTCTGGTAGACGATATATCAGTACTGGTCTCTGTCTAACCAGTTACCGCTTTCAATCAGCGTTAAGCCATCAACCGGACGTTGGTACACGTACATCCATGCACTTCCGTACGGCGTTTGAATTAACTGGCGTGCGTATTCACCGCCGCGGGTACGCAGAGCGTCAAGCTCTGCCAGCGTGGCGTTATCAATACGATAAACTTCCCCGTGTACTGTTCCATTTCCCGGAACCGCGCCTGGATAGTGGCCCAGGCTGTACAACTGGTAGTTATTGATACTGAAATTTCCCAGCAACAGGGCATTGGTCATCCAGTGGCTGTTGCCTTGTTTGGTTCGTAAACTGCCGTAGACAAATATTCGCATTGCTAAAACTCGAACTGATAGAGCAAATCAAGTGCCTGATCTACGCCAGACACTGCTTCCAGATATAGCTTAGGCATCAGACGATAACGTAGCGTGAGTGTCGCTAAGGAGTCAAATATACCCACACCATATTTCACCTGCAGACCTGGCAGTACGTATCCGCTGACAACCACCTGAGATGAGTCGCCCACCCCTTGCGTGTCCAGTGCCAGATTGCTTACGCCAAATGTCTCCCCGATTTTACCCACAACCTGACCACTTTGTGCAACCCCCAGACCAATAAGCATTGAAGTCATCGCTGCGCTATCGCTCTGTTCGCTATCCAGCCCTTGTCCACGTAGCAGGTAGGAAAGCGCCATTTGCTGCGACATTGCCGGGTCGGAGAAGATCTCCGCCTTCGGTTCATCGGCGGTACCGGTGACGCGAACGCCAGCGATCACGTCGTCTTCGGTGGCATCTGGGTTACGAATCGCTTCGATGTTGAGCAACGGCTGATCCGGCGGACCGGAGAACAACAGCTCGCCCTTACGCACAATCAGATCCTGACCATAGGCGTGGAAGCGACCGCTCGGGATATTAATTTGCCCGTTAAGCCCCAGACCTTGCTTATCCTGCACCACTTTCAGATCGCCCGTCAGACGCGCTTTCAGACCAAAGGCGTCAAGACGCACGTTGTTACCGACGTGGATGTTCAGGTTGCTGTTGATCGGAATACCGGCGGTCTGCGGTTTCTCCGGCTGCAGATTGTTGTTAAGCATGACCATATCGCTGGAAACCCCAACCGCGCTTTCCGGCAGGTCATGTACCACGATACGCGCCCACGGCACATCCACGTTGCCATCGAGAGTAAACAGGCTTGGTGTGGCTTCAAAGACCACGTCCGGCGATACGTCGAGGCGGACCATCGGCGGTACGGTAATACGTACCCTGCTGCCTTTAGCCGCAACACGCGCCCGCCAGTTGTCTATCTGACTCCAGTCGGCATCGCCGCTCAGGTTAATTTCTCCCTGCTGCGTACGCACCACGCCCGCCAGCGTTGAGCGTGTTCCGGTGAAGTTAACGGCTAACTGGCTTGGCTGCATGTCAAACGGCATGAAGTTACCGTCAATATCCAGACCACTCAGTTGCAGCTGTCCGAGCAACTGCGGGCTTTGCACATCGCCGCCCAGCCGCAGGTTGGCGTTGATCATCCCTGCCGCTTTTTCACCGCGCGAGAAGATGGGGTTCACCATCGCCAGATTGAAGTTGCGAATATTGACGTTACCGCCCAGATTACGACGCCCTTGCGGGTCCGTTACCTGCACCTGCCCGTCAAACTGCCCGTTGTTGGTCAGACGAATCAGCCAGCCCAACTCGGCACGGTTATTGTGCAGGTCGGCGGTCAGATTCAGCGTTTCAAACGCCACGGGGAGCGGGGCATCATTCACGCTTTGCGTGACCTTGACGTTACGTCCGCTCAGGGTGACCTGCCCCTGTGGCAGCCCCTCTTTGGTGGTATCCCAGCTCACATCAGCTTTGCCGGTGAACACACCGCTGGCCTGGGTTGTCTCCGGCATAAACGGTTTTAGCATCGCCAGGTCGAAGCGGTTAAGATTCACCACCGCGCGACCTTCTGCACCGGCATCAATGGTTTGTGGTACGCACAGCTCCGCATTCGGGTTGTTCCAGCAGTGCGGTCCGATACTAATTTTCTGTTCCTGATTACGATAATCCAGCGCGATAGCCCGGTTGAGCGACCACGGACCGACCGGCGTCTGGAAGCGGGTATTGCTTAACTCCCCTTTCCAGCGCTGTTCTTTGCGATCAAAGCTCCCGGCAAGATCCAGTTGCCCTGAAACCGGCTCACCCTGAATACGTAACCGCAGTTCATGCTGCTTTTCACTGCCTTTGGCGTTGAGCGTCACCAGACCAATATTCACGTCAGGTTGTACAATTCGCTCTACGCGAACGTTGAGATTACCGGCGATTTGCTCGGCCGATTTCACATCGCCTTCGACGCGCACCTGAGCAACGGAAAGTTCCTGCCAGCGCAGACCACGGGCGGTAATATCCGCCAGCAGCTGTGGTGCTTCAACCGTACCGCGAACTTTTACCAGCCCTTTCGCCGTACCGCCCAGCCCCGGCAGCGCGTTATCCAGGCTTGGGGCATCAATCGTCGCGTCGAGGTTGAGGTCTTTAACCCCCAGTTCGCCTTTTACGTCCGCACTGTTGCGTCCCAGCTCCAGATGAAGGCCCGGAATCGTCCACTGCAGGTAGCTGTTCCCCTTCAGCGAACCGTTCACATTGACCTTGTTCTGCTTCACGTTGCCGGTCAGCTTCAGCTCCGGAACCTCCATCTGCCAGCTTCCGCCGTACAGACTGCCGCGCGTTTTCACCAAGCCATTCAGTTTTGACGGCCAGTCCGGGATCGCTTTCGCGGTATTGATACCATCCAGCGTTAGCTCCCCGCGCCAGCTGATCGCCTGCTGCCAGTCCACCAGCGCTTTCAGCTCGGTTTTCCCTTCCAGCGCCGCAACGCTGAGTTTGTCGAGATTAATCTGCTGCTCGTTGCCTTTGGCATCCAGCGTGATAGTAGCCGGAGGAATATCCTGACCTTTCACGGCGGTACGCATCGACAGCGTATAGTCGGTCATCTTGCCGGTCAGTTTGAGCTTGATGTCATCGGCCCGGAACTGTTTCTCACCGGTAAACGGCCAGTAAACCTGCTTACTCACCACCTCAATGTTGAGCGGCAATCCGGCTTCTGCCAGGCGCGTCTGAGCACGCAGGTCCATATCCACCGGACCAGACAGATTGACGCCGACTTCCAGCTGTTCGCGCAGCGCACCGCCGACCTTCAGCTTCACCTTTTCGCCTTTTAACGGGTCGATGTTTAGCGTGCTGTTTAACGTAATATCAACCGGCCACGTGTCGGTCAGTTGCGCCGTGCCGCTGGCTTTTACCGTTCCCTGATTCGAGTCGATATCCAGCGCGTCGAGCTTCATGTTGCCGTCAATGCTGCTCACTTTCAGCAGCATGCTATGTACTGTTAAATCCGTATCCCCGGTCACACGCAGCTGCTCGCCGCGAAACTCTTCAATATTGAGATTGAGCGGCAGATGGACATCGGTCATTTCCGGCAGTACCGGCTTTGAGAACAGATCTTTTAGCGTTTCCCCGAGCGGCTTTTCATCCGGCTGCGGGTTTTGAATCTTCGGTTCGACAACCTCTTCCTGTGCCACTTCCGCCACTTTAGGCAGAGCAATCAGCAGCCCCTGTAATGACGTTGGCTTCAACGTCAGCGTTTTTTCCTGCCAGTTCAGGCCAGAGGTAAAATCCAGCACCGAAACTGTGGTGTCATCGATTTTGATGTTGATGTTGTTCAGCGCCACGCGCGAAAGCGTGATGGGGTAAGGCGTGGAAAGATTAAGCGGACCACTCTCTTCTTCCTCAACCGGCGCTGAGGGCGGCATTTTTTTGCTGTCGATCGCCACGTTGATGTTTTTCAGCGCCAGATCGTTGACGCACAGGCTGCTGTCCCACAGACAGTTAAGCCCCACGGCCAAATGCACTTCACCAGCATTCACCGCCACGCCAGGCTGGTCGTAGCGAATATTTTTCAGTGATAGATCCCGCCAGCCGCCGGTGACCTGACCAATTTCCAGACCTGGAACCCACCGATTAGCTGCTTTGAAGATCAGATGCAGGCCCGAGGTGGTACCGACGAGGAACGTCACCGTGCCTAACAACAGCAGGATAAAAACCAGCACGCCGAGGCTTATCTTCTTCCATAAACTCATAATTCAGGCCCCAGACCGATGTAAAACTGTAAACCATGTTCATCTTTGTCGCCGACCGGGACGGCAAAGTCGAGCTTGATAGGTCCAACCGGCGATTGCCAGCGTACGCCGACCCCGGCACCAGTTTTGAAATCGCTTCGGCGAATGTCGCTGACCGCTTCGCCGCTATCGACAAACATCGCCCCCCACCATTTACCGGTCACGTTGTACTGGTATTCCAGCGAGCCAGTTGCCAGCTTGGAGGCCCCTTTCAGCTTGCCGTCGCTGCCTTCCGGCGAAATAGATTTGTATTTATAGCCGCGAATACTGCGATCGCCCCCGGCAAAGAAACGCAGGTCCGGCGGCACTTTGTCGAAGTCTCCGGTTTCAATCCAGCCGAGATTACCGCGCATCACAAAGCGATGCCTGTCGTACAACGTGCGGATCCAGACGTTTTGCGCCTGGAAAACGGAGAAATCAACATCTGAACCCCAGGCGGTGTTCGAGTAATCAATAGAGTAGCGTTGGGAATCGCCCCAGACAGGCATCAGGCCGCCGCGTGAACGCGTCCGGCTGATCATCACGCCTGGATAGAGCAGCATAGTGGTGTTGGTGACATTACCCTGGGTAAAGTGGTCGAGGCTCCAGCGCAGGTTAATCGCGCGCTGCCAGCCGCTGGAGAGGTCCCAGTAACGGGAAACCGCAAGCGTTGTGGAATCCTGCTCGGTGTCGTTTAAATCGGTACGCTTAAAGCCGCCCTGTACCAGGTAATACTGCTCCAGCGGGTTCTTTAACAGCGGCATTTTATAGCTGAAATCAAGCACCTGCTCTGGCGCCGAGATACTGGCGCTGGTCGTCAGGCTGTGCCCGTAGGAGTTCATCCACGGCTTTTTCCACGAGGTCTTCACCCGTGGCCCGACGTCAGTTGAATAACCGACCCCGGTTTCGATGGTGTTTTCGGTTCGCGGTGAGACCACGCCTTTCAGGGGTAGCACCTTGGTTTTGCGGGCTTTATCAAACTCCGGTGCGACGACCACGGAATTAAACCATCCGGTCGCCGACAGACGACGGTTCAGTTCGCCCAGATCTTTCGACTCGTACTCTTCACCTTCTTTAAAGGGCACCAGATTTTGCAGATACTCATCGCGAATTTGCGAGCCTTCAAAGGTGACATGCCCAAAGCGATAGCGTTCGCCGCTGTTGTAATCGATATCCCAGAACGCCTGGCGCCGCTCAAGCGCTATCCCGAGCTGGCTTTTATTAAATTCACTATCGAAGTAGCCTTTGCGCAGCGCCACGCTGGTGAGTGACTTTTTGAAGTTGTCATAGTCCCCCTGATTCAGCACGGTACCGATTGCCGGGCGTGTTTTCAGCAGATCCAGATAATCTTTATCCGTACGCGCGCCACCGCGCAAAATCACCTCAGTGCCACCAATCAGCACCGGCTCGCCGGGGGTCACTTTGGCAATCAGCACCTGGCGGCCTTTTGCCGGCGGTGGACGCAGTTCAAAATCAATGGTCGGCTCAAAGTAGCCCAGCGCTTTTAGCCCTTCGCGGATGGCATCATCAACGCGCGCACGAAAGCGTCGGTCTGGAGTGACTTCATCACTTTGAATCGTGGACAGTTGCGCACGGACGTTTTTCTCCAGCGGTCCTGATAATCCTTCGACCTGTAAGCGAACATTCGCGGCGGCGGCGGAGCCACTTAAGCACAGTAATCCCACCCAACATAACTGACGGATATGTGGCACATTTTCTCCTGAATATCCTTTTTTCCCACCCCTGGAAAAAAATACTATGCCGTTCCTCGGCTTAACAAAAAATCAACAATAAGAGTTGAAAAACAGACGACAACCCAAATATTTCTTATGTTTAACTCTAGACGCATTCACGCCGTTTATTGTGGGCAAAGACGCGTCTCGTTACAACCTTAACCCAAATGACTGATTTCGGGAGAACGGCCATGAGTTTATTTGATAGAAAGCATCTTGTTACTCAAGCAGATGCGCTACCTGGACGCAACACCCCGATGCCAGTGGCAACGCTGCATGCGGTTAACCAACATTCGATGACCAACGTGCCCGACGGTATGGAGATAGCTTATTTCGCCATGGGATGTTTCTGGGGCGTTGAGCGTTTATTTTGGTCATTGCCAGGGGTCTACAGCACGGCGGCCGGGTACACCGGCGGCTACACCCCAAACCCAACCTATCGTGAAGTGTGTTCTGGCGATACCGGGCATGCCGAAGCGGTACGCATCGTCTATGACCCGCATGTTATCAGCTACGAACAACTGCTGCAGGTGTTCTGGGAAAATCACGACCCGGCTCAAGGCATGCGTCAGGGGAACGACCAGGGCACGCAGTATCGCTCCGCCATTTACCCGTTAACGCCGGAACAAACCGCCGCCGCACAGGCCAGCCTTGAACGTTTTCAGGCAGCAATGACCGCCGCAGGCGACGAGCGCACCATTACCACGGAAATCACTACGGCAACCCCGTTCTATTATGCCGAGGACGATCACCAGCAGTATCTGCACAAAAATCCTTACGGATATTGTGGCATTGGTGGTATTGGTGTTTGCCTGCCCCCACAAGGATAATTTCCCCCTCTGGCGACTTTACAGTACCTTACGCTATACTAGCTTCTGAATTTACCGGCTCACTTCCACGAGCCGGTTTTCAATGAATATTCCATTGGATTTATACTCTAAGGATTTCGAGTTGCAGGCAGGCGGCAAACTCGTGAATCCCCAGGAGCATAGAGAACTATGTGACTGGGGTGAATGAGTGCAGCTAACGCACCTGCAGCTTGAAAGACGACGAGTATCAACTTCTCCCTTCCGAGGATCTGACCCGAACGGTCGGATAAGATATGTTAAACAGTATTTTAGTCATTCTCTGCCTGATCGCCGTGAGTGCGTTTTTCTCGATATCTGAGATCTCGCTTGCTGCATCACGCAAAATAAAACTTAAACTGCTTGCCGATGAAGGCAACGTAAACGCACAACGTGTTTTGAAGATGCAGGAAAACCCCGGCATGTTTTTTACCGTCGTGCAAATTGGCCTTAACGCGGTCGCCATTCTCGGCGGTATCGTCGGTGATGCAGCATTCTCCCCGGCGTTTTACAGCCTTTTCTCGAAGTACTTCACTCCAGAGCTGTCCGAACAGTTAAGCTTTATTCTGTCGTTCTCGCTGGTTACTGGCCTGTTCATCCTGTTCGCGGATTTAACCCCGAAACGCATCGGTATGATTGCGCCAGAAGCTGTGGCTTTGCGTATCATCAACCCGATGCGCTTCTGCCTGCTGGTCTTCCGCCCGCTGGTGTGGTTCTTTAACGGTCTGGCAAACAACATTTTCCGTCTGTTTAAGATCCCAATGGTGCGTAAAGACGACATCACCTCGGACGACATTTACGCCGTGGTCGAAGCGGGTGCGCTGGCGGGTGTTCTGCGCAAGCAGGAGCATGAGCTGATTGAAAATGTGTTCGAACTGGAATCCCGTACCGTCCCGTCTTCAATGACCTCGCGCGAGAATATTATCTGGTTCGATCTCCATGAAGATGAGCAAAGCCTGAAGAACAAGGTGGCGGAACATCCGCACTCCAAATTCCTGGTGTGTAACGAAGATATCGACCACATCATTGGTTATGTTGATTCAAAGGATCTCCTCAACCGCGTACTGGCAAACCAAAGCATGGCGCTGAACAGCGGCGTACAGATCCGCAATACGCTGATCGTCCCGGACACGCTGACGCTCTCTGAAGCGCTGGAAAGCTTCAAAACCGCAGGCGAAGACTTTGCCGTCATCATGAACGAGTACGCGCTGGTGGTGGGGATTATCACCCTCAACGACGTTATGACGACGCTGATGGGCGATCTGGTAGGTCAGGGTCTGGAAGAGCAGATTGTGGCACGTGATGAAAACTCATGGTTAGTCGACGGCGGTACACCGATTGATGACGTAATGCGCGTGCTGGATATCGACGAGTTCCCGCAGTCCGGCAACTATGAAACCATCGGCGGCTTTATGATGTTCATGCTGCGTAAAATCCCGAAACGCACCGACTCGGTGAAGTATTCAGGTTACAAATTTGAAGTGGTGGATATCGATAACTACAAGATCGATCAGCTGCTGGTGACGCGTCTGGACAGTAAACCTACCGTTCTGGTACCAAAACTGCCAGATGCAAAAGAAGAGGCAAAGGCATCTTAACGCCTTACAGAAACATCAACGGCTCCCATCAGGAGCCGTTTTTTTAACTACTGCATAGCACTTTGATCAAGCCATCTCAGTTTGCAGACGCAAGACCTGACGGTTAACTTCGGACATCACGGAAAAATGCAGTTTGTCCTTCACTTTTGGGATAAGAATCTTACCCTTATCAAATTCAAAAGCGCCTACGTCCTTGATATATAACCGTCCACGAAACAGGATCTTCACGTACTTCGCCACCTGCAGCGGGTTGTATCGTTGGAAAATTTTCATTGTTGTCTCCTGCTGAGCATTACGCCTTTGCGGTACCACAATCGGTCCGACAATCCTCAGGCGCAAATTTTAATGCCCTATGACTATAGACTATCTCGTTGATGTTTCCAGCGTGTATAAGTTTATTTACCTTCAAGTTACAATTATTCAGAATTATCTTTTCAACGCTTCGCTGTCTTCAGTATAAGCCTTCATTTTTCGCAGGATTTGTGCGCCCGTCCGCAAACTGGCATCGCGCTTGCGGGAAAAAGCATCATTCGCACATATGATTAAATTCCAGACCCAAGTGGTCGGATCACCTGCAAAATAAAAGAAAGAAGGAAAACCTATGACCTTACGAAAACTGCTGGCGCTGTCGTGCCTGCTACTGCCGATGATTGCCTCCGCACATAAGTTTGAGACTGACCAGCGCGTACCGCCGGTGGGGATCGCCGATCGTGGCGAACTGATTCTCGATAACGATAAGTTTAGCTACAAAAGCTGGAATAGCGCGCAGTTGCCAGGCAAAGTGCGAATTGTGCAACACATTGCCGGACGCACCTCCGCCAAAGAGAAAAATGCGACGCTGATCGAGGCAATCAAAGCCGCCAACCTGCCGCACGACAAATACCAGACCACCACTATCGTCAACACGGATGACGCCATTCCCGGCTCCGGTATGTTTGTGCGCAGCAGTCTGGAGAGCAATAAGAAGCTCTACCCGTGGTCGCAATTCATTGTCGACAGCAATGGCATTGCGCGTAAAGCCTGGCAACTGGATGAAGAGAGCTCCGCTATCGCCGTACTCGACAAGGACGGACGCGTGCAGTGGGCAAAAGATGGCGCATTAACGCAGGAAGAGGTGCAGCAGGTAATTGCCCTGCTGCACAAATTACTCAGTAAATAGAGACGCGGAAGCCGGGGTTGAGGAACGATTCACGTGGGGTGTAATCCAGAGGTTTCCCCTGCCAGTCGTGAACGTGCGCTCCGGCTGCGGCTGCAACGGCATGGCCAGCGGCGGTGTCCCACACGTTGGTTGGCCCAAAACGCGGATACAGCTGTGCATGCCCTTCCGCCACCAGGCAGAACTTCAGCGATGAGCCAATCGACGTGGTCTGGTGCTCACCCAACTGTTGCAGATACTCTTTTAACTCATTGTCGGCATGCGAGCGGCTAATGACCACCAGCGGCGGACGCGCGTCACGAACCTGAATTTGTTTGCGTACCCCGCACTCTTCTTTCCACGCTTTACCTTCTGCTGCGCTGTACATCACTTTCATTACCGGCGCGTAAACCACGCCCAGAACCGGCTTTCCTTTCTCGATCAGCGCAATATTGACGGTAAATTCACCGTTACGCTTAATGAACTCTTTGGTCCCGTCCAGCGGGTCCACCAGCCAGTAGCGCTGCCAATGCTGGCGAACATCCCAGCCAGGAGGCGCCTCTTCAGACAGAACCGGAATATCCGGCGTCAGCGCCAGTAATCCTTCGAGGATCACCGTATGTGCGGCGATATCTGCCGCCGTGACCGGAGAATCATCCTGCTTGCTGGTAATCTCCATCGGTTTGATTCCATCGTAGACCTGCATAATGGCATCGCCCGCGTTCCGTGCAAGCTGGCATACATGTTCTAGCATTCTCCACCTCGTTTCTGTCAGTGGTGTTAACTCGTTGTTTTACTTATACCCGATCGTCAGGGGATCCGCCAACTGTGATAGCGTCTGCGGTTTTAAACGCTATATTCATGTCATGATTCACAGTTCTGTAAGCAAGAAGATTTATATACATTTTCTTTTGTGGCTTAGATCTTAAAAGGATGCCCCTGATGATTAAGTTTAGTGCAACGCTTCTGGCAACGCTGATTGCAGCCAGCGTCAATGCCGCGACCGTCGATCTGCGTATAATGGAAACCACTGATTTGCATAGCAATATGATGGATTTCGATTATTACAAAGATACACCGACTGAAAAATTCGGTCTGGTACGTACGGCAAGTTTGATCAACGCTGCGCGTGGTGAAGTCAAAAACAGCGTGCTGGTTGATAATGGCGATCTGATTCAGGGTAGCCCGCTCGGGGATTACATGGCGGCCAAGGGGCTGAAAGCGGGCGATACTCACCCGGTATATAAGGCGCTGAATACCCTGGATTACGCGGTGGGTAACCTCGGCAACCATGAATTCAACTACGGTCTGGAGTATCTGCACAACGCGCTAGCCGGAGCGAAGTTCCCTTACGTTAACGCCAATATCATCGACGTGAAGACCAAAAAGCCGCTGTTTACGCCTTACTTGATCAAAGACACTGAAGTGGTCGACAAGGAAGGGAACAAGCAGACGCTGAAGATTGGCTATATCGGCTTTGTTCCACCGCAGATTATGACCTGGGATAAAGCCAACCTCAGCGGCAAAGTCACGGTGAACGACATTACGGAAACTGCACGCAAATACGTTCCGGAAATGAGAGAAAAAGGCGCCGATGTTGTGGTGGTGGTTGCTCACTCCGGGCTTTCTGCCGACCCATATCAAACGATGGCGGAAAACTCCGTTTATTACCTCAGCGAAGTACCGGGCGTGGATGCCATTATGTTTGGTCACGCTCACGCCGTCTTCCCGGGTAAAGACTTTGCCAATATTAAAGGCGCAGATATCACAAAAGGTACGCTGAATGGGGTTCCTGCGGTGATGCCGGGTATGTGGGGCGATCACCTGGGCGTGGTGGATTTAGTGTTGAATAACGACAGCGGTAAATGGCAGGTCACTCAGGCGAAAGCCGAGGCGCGCCCGATCTATGACGCCGCAGCCAAAAAATCACTGGCAGCAGAAGACAAAAAAATCGTTGAGATCCTGAAAGCCGATCACGACGCCACGCGTGAGTTTGTCAGCAAACCGATCGGTAAATCCGCCGACAACATGTACAGCTATCTGGCGCTGGTACAGGATGACCCGACCGTACAGGTGGTGAACAACGCGCAGAAAGCCTATGTGGAACACTTTATTCAGGGCGATCCGGATCTGGCAAAACTGCCGGTACTTTCCGCCGCCGCGCCGTTTAAGGTCGGTGGACGCAAGAACGATCCGGCAAGCTTCGTAGAAGTCGAAAAAGGTCAGTTAACCTTCCGTAACGCCGCTGATTTGTATCTCTATCCCAACACTCTGGTGGTGGTGAAAGCCAGCGGTAAAGAGGTGAAAGAGTGGCTGGAATGTTCCGCCGGGCAGTTCAATCAGATTGATATCCACAGCAGCAAACCACAGTCGTTGATTAACTGGGATGGCTTCCGTACCTATAATTTCGACGTGATTGACGGCGTGAATTATCAGATTGATGTTTCACAACCTGCTCGCTACGACGGTGAATGTCAGACCATTAACCCGAAAGCGGAACGTATTAAAAATCTGACCTTTAACGGCAAACCAATCGATCCGAATGCCACCTTCCTCGTCGCGACCAACAACTACCGCGCCTACGGCGGTAAGTTTGCCGGAACCGGCGACAGCCACATCGCGTTTGCTTCTCCGGATGAAAACCGCTCGGTGCTGGCGGCCTGGGTTGGTGCTGAGACGAAGCGTGCCGGTGAAATTCACCCGGCGGCAGATAACAACTGGCGTCTGGCGCCAATTCATAGCGATACACCACTGGATATTCGCTTTGAAACATCACCGTCTGATAAAGCCGCGGCATTTATTAAAGAGAAAGGCCAGTATCCGCTGAAGAAAGTCGCGACCGATGACATCGGTTTCGCTATTTATCAGCTGGATTTAAGTAAGTAATTTTCGTGCCGGATGCGGCGCAATAGCGTCTTATCCGGCCTACAAAACTACGCAGCCCGTTCGTCCCGCTGCGCTAAAACCTGCGGCAAATTCAGTTCTATCCAGTCCGCCAGCGCGGCGACTTTATCGCTCACCTGCTCACCCAACGGCGTCAGACTATACTCCACGTGCGGCGGCACCACCGGATACGACACCCGATTGATAAACCCATCATGCTCTAACGCTTGCAGGGATTGCGCCAGCATCTTTTCACTGACCCCGCCCATCTTACGGCGCAAATCGCTGAAACGGTGCGTACCGTCGCGCAGCGCCACCAGAATCAACACGCCCCAGCGGCTGGTGACGTGTTTTAACACCTCACGGGAGGGACACTGTTCGGCAAACAAGTTGCCATCGCGTAACTGCTGGGAGAGCGTCGATGCTGTCATTTTCATACTAACCTTTTTGTTCGTACTTACTAAAAGTAAGTTTAGGTGTTAGCGTGATTAAACACAAGACCAATACCAAGGAGTCACTCCATGATCGCAATTACCGGCGCCACCGGCCAACTGGGCCAACACGTTATTGAATCTCTGCTGAAAACCGTTCCTGCCAGCCAGATTGTGGCAATTGTGCGTAATCCCGCTAAAGCGACGGCGCTTAGCCAGCAGGGCATTACCGTTCGTCAGGCGGATTACAGCGATGAAGCCGCCTTTACGACTGCCTTACAGGGTATCGACAAGCTACTGCTAATCTCCTCCAGCGAAGTGGGACAACGCGCCCCGCAGCATCGCAACGTGATTAACGCAGCGAAAGCCGCGCACGTGAAATTCATCGCCTACACCAGCCTGCTGCACGCCGACACCTCCCCGCTGGGGCTGGCTGATGAGCATGTGGCAACCGAGAAGATGCTGGCTGAATCCGGTATCGCCTACGCGCTGCTGCGTAACGGCTGGTACACCGAAAACTATCTCGCCAGCGCACCGGCTGCACTGGAACACGGCGTGTTTATCGGGGCTGCAGGTGAAGGCAAAATTGCCTCAGCGACCCGCGCCGACTATGCCGCTGCCGCCGCGCGCGTCATCAGTGAAGACGGTCACGCCGGTAAAACTTATGAACTGGCGGGCGACGCAGGCTGGACCCTGAGCCAGTTGGCTGCCGAGCTGGCAAAACAGAGTGGTAAAAAAGTGGTGTATCAGAACCTGAGCGAAGCAGATTTTGCCGCCGCGCTAAAAGGTGTAGGCCTGCCTGCCGGGCTGGCGGACATGCTGGCTGACTCAGACACTGGCGCCTCCAAAGGTGGTCTGTTCGACGACAGCCATACGCTGAGCAAACTGATTGGTCGCCCGACCACCTCGTTGGCTGACAGCGTCAAAGGCATCGTGTAAGTGTTAAAAATTAGTTAATTGTGGTAGCATCCCCGCGCATCCTCTCTGATAATGACAGGATGATGCGTGGGGAGAGAAAACGTGCAAGGTGTACCTGAGCAGTTTATTGATGAGAAAGACAGCGCCCGCTTTCGCCATCTGGCGCAGGTGCCGGGCGTTGAGCTGTATCATGCACACATCTCGCGTTACGCTTTCGAGCCGCACACCCATGAAGCGTTTGGCATTGGCGCGATAGAAGCCGGAGCCGAACGTTTTCGCTATCGCGGCACGCAGTATGTTGCCCCCGCCCATTCCGTCGTCACCATGAATCCCGATGAGCTGCATACCGGCGAAGCCGAAACCGCCGACGGCTGGCGCTATCGGATGATTTATCTTGAACCCGACCTTCTGGAAGAGGTCACCGGGATCCGCCACTGGTGGTTTCATGACGTAACGCGTCACGATCCGCTGCGCTCGCGCCAGATCTGCTCGCTGATCCATGGCCTGTGGAACACTGAAGATCCGCTGGCGCAAAAAAGCCTTCTACTCGATCTGATCGACACGTTCCAGCCGCTGGCCCGCCATGCGCCAGTATTAACGGAGGGGGCGCATCGCTTTGAACGGGTACGCGAGTATCTGCACGATAATTATATGCATCCGGTCACGCTCGACGAGCTGGCGCGGGTTGCATCGCTGAGTCCCTGGCATTTTCAGCGCCAGTTTAAGTCTCATTTCCACGTCACGCCGCACCAGATGCTGATGGCGATCCGGCTGTGGCGAGCCAAAGGTTTTCTCACTTACGGTATGCCCGCCGCAGAGGTCGCCGCCGCAACCGGCCTCACCGACCAGTCGCATCTCACCCGCGCGTTTACCCATCGCTACGGCATTACGCCGGTGCGTTATCAGAAACAAGTCGTCCGGCGTTGATCAGCAATCTCATACAATACGGCAGCATTTTTCCTGCCTACACTCGACGTATTGTTAAACGATGTGGATGTCCAAAATGATTAGCGGTGTGTTGTATGCCCTGTTGGCCGGGCTGATGTGGGGATTAATTTTTGTTGGACCGCTGATCGTACCGGAATACCCGGCGGTATTGCAGTCGATGGGGCGTTATCTGGCGCTGGGGCTGATCGCATTGCCGATCGCCTGGCTGGGACGTGCGCGCCTGCGTCAACTCGTGCGGAAAGACTGGGTAACTGCGCTGACGCTAACAATGATGGGGAATCTGATTTATTACGTTTGCCTGGCAAGCGCCATCCAGCGCACCGGCGCACCGGTCTCCACGATGATTATTGGTACATTGCCGGTGGTGATCCCGGTCTTCGCTAACCTGCTCTACAGTCAGCGTGACGGCAAATTATCATGGTGGCGTCTGTCGCCTGCGCTGGTATTGATTGGTATAGGACTGCTGTGCGTGAATATCTCGGAGCTGAATCAGGGGTTACCAGACTTTAGTGGCTGGCGTTATGGTTCCGGCATCGCGCTGGCGCTTGTCTCGGTGGTGTGTTGGGCATGGTACGCGCTGCGTAATGCCCGCTGGCTGCGCGAGAATCCGGATAAGCACCCGATGATGTGGGCGACGGCCCAGGCTCTGGTAACGTTGCCCGTTTCTCTGCTCGGTTACATTGCCGCCTGCCTGTGGCTTAACGGGCAAACGCCGGACTTCGCTCTACCCTTCGGTCCGCGTCCGGGCGTGTTTATCGGTCTGATGATAGCCATTGCGGTATTGTGTTCGTGGGTTGGCGCACTGTGCTGGAACGTCGCCAGCCAAAAATTACCGACGGTGATCCTCGGCCCGCTGATTGTCTTCGAAACGCTGGCCGGTTTGTTGTACACCTTTATTCTGCGTCAGGAATTTCCACCTCTGCTGACGGTTAGCGGTATTGCGCTGCTGATGGTTGGGGTGGTGATAGCCGTCAGAGCCAAGCCGCAGAAACCGAGCATCGTGGTGGTTTCACAATCATAATGTGCCGGATGGCACTGCTTATCCGGCCTACAAGGACTGTACGATCTCATGTAGGCCGGATAAGGCGTTTACGCCGCCATCCGGCGCGACACCTTAAACACCGCTACCGTCTGGTTCAACCGCGCGGCCTGCTCTTCAAGCGCTGCAGCGGCGGAAGCGGATTCTTCTACCAGCGAGGCGTTTTGCTGCGTGACGCGATCCATTTCGGCAACCGCCTGGCCTACCTGATCGATACCCCGACTTTGTTCATCAGAAGCTGAGGCAATCTCCCCCATGATGTCGGTCACGCGGGTCACAGCGCTAACTATTTCCGCCATCGTTTCGCCCGCTTCATGCACCAGCGCCGTACCGGCATTGACCCGATTCCCTGAGTCATCTATCAGCGCTTTGATCTCCTTCGCCGCCTGAGCGCTACGCTGCGCCAGCGTCCGAACCTCGCCTGCGACCACGGCAAATCCGCGCCCCTGCTCGCCCGCACGCGCCGCTTCCACCGCCGCGTTTAGCGCAAGGATATTGGTCTGGAAGGCAATACCGTCGATAACATTGGTAATTTGCGCGATTTTGCTGGAACTGGTGGCGATTTCATCCATCGTACGCACCACACCATCAACCACGGTTCCGCCTTTTTGCGCCGTCTGTGAAGCATTTTTTGCCAGACTGCTCGCCTGACGCGCGTTATCTGCGTTCTGTCTCACGGTTGCGGTAAGTTGTTCCATGCTGGCTGCGGTCTCTTCCAGAGAGGCGGCCTGCTGCTCGGTACGTGAAGAGAGATCGTTACTGCCTGCGGCGATTTCACCCGCACCGGTATAGATGGTATCGGCCCCGTCACGCACCACGCTGACCGTATTCGCCAGCGCCTGCTGCATGTCACGGACGTTACTTGCCAGCAGCGCCATTTCATTGCTGCCATCGGCGCTGATGCTGTGTGTCAGGTCACCGGCAGCGATGTGGCGAATATGTCCCATCACCTCGTTGAGCGGCTTGAGCAGCACTCGCTGCATCGCCAGCCAACTGGCGATAATCACGGTGACGACAATCAGCATCACCGCGGACAGCAGCCAGATTATCTTCTGGTAATCACTCTCATTGTCCTGCACTCCGGCAGCGGCCAGCGCCGTTTGCGCGCTACGCCATTCCCGATAAACGTCCTGCATGGCCGTTTGCTTTTGCTCGGCATTCTGCTTGAACATCTCTTCCAGCTTTCCTTCAGCCAGCAGCGCGTTCATTTTTGCCAGCGTCGCAGAATAGATGCCGTACTGCTCTTCCAGTCGATCGGCCAGATGCTCATCCAGCCCCGGCGTTTCCGGCAGAGCGTAGTATTTATCGTAATGCTCTTTCGATTCGGCCAACAGGCGATTTGCCGTGTTCACCAGCTCCTTCAGTTGACCGCCGTTAATATCGCTGGCCATCGTTCCCTGTAAACGCAGCATGCCCCGGTTGAGCGTGACGCGAGCCTGGTTCAGGCTAATCCACGCATCGGTAAACTCGGCCACGTTCTGGCTGGAAAGTTGAGACACGTTAAAGTTCTGCTTATCGTTATTGAGTGCGCCAATAAAGACGCCCGCGGAGATGAGCTGCATTGCGCCCAGCGCGAGTAACACGGTGATAAGTAAGGTTATCACTTTGATTCGTTTGAACATCTGTAGCCTTTTATTATGCAGGTATTGTCTGAGGTCTAACTATCGGCAGCGGCGTGCGCTTATTTAATCCTGTCGTGCGGCTTTTTTCGCCGTACCTTTCCTTTCCAATAAGATTCAGCATCTTAACGAGATAAGAAATTTTCGTGACGCCCTTCACAAAACACCCCACCCCGAAAGGGTTATATCCTTCGCCATAAGTTGCATTTAAAATGCACCTTATATTATTGAGAATGAGGTAACGGCAATGTCTTATCGCGATCAACCTTTAGGTGAACTGGCGCTCTCTATTCCTCGCGCTTCGGCCCTGTTTCGTAAATACGATATGGATTACTGCTGCGGCGGTAAGCAAACGCTGGCACGCGCTGCCGCGCGTAAAGAGCTGGATTTAGACGTTATTGAGGCGCAGCTCGCGCAGCTGGCTGAACAGCCGCTGGAGAAAGACTGGCGTACCGTGGCTCTGGCTGAAATCATCGACCATATCATCGTGCGTTATCACGACAGACACCGCGAACAGCTGCCGGAGCTGATCCTGCAGGCCACTAAAGTTGAACGCGTTCACGCAGACAAACCGAACGTACCGCGCGGTCTGGCAAAAAACCTGACCATGCTGCATGAAGAGCTGTCCAGCCACATGATGAAGGAAGAGCAGATCCTGTTCCCGATGATTAAACAGGGCATGGGTAGCCAGGCGATGGGGCCAATCAGCGTGATGGAAAGCGAACATGACGATGCGGGTGAACTAGTAGAAGTGATCAAACACATCACCCATAACGTTACGCCGCCACCAGAGGCCTGCACCACCTGGAAAGCCATGTATAACGGCATTAACGAGATGATCGACGACCTGATGGAACACATCAGCCTGGAAAACAATGTGTTGTTCCCGCGTGCCCTCGCAGGTGAATAAAAAAGCCCGGTAGCGCTAGCGCTTACCGGGCCTACAACGACCTCGAACGTAGGCCTGATAAGGCGAAGCCGCATCAGGCAACCCCGCCAGCATAGTGCCGGATGCGGCGTAAACGCCTTATCCGGCCTACATCTCACGTCTTAGCGATTAACGCACGCCTGCCATACGTTTCTTACCGATAAACAACCAGCCCAGACCCAGCGCGATGAACCACAACGGCGTGACGATCAGCGCCTGGCGGGTATCTTCTTCCAGCGTCAGCAGTACCAGTACGAAGACGAAAAACGCCATACATACCCAGCACATCAGCTTGCCTAACGGCATCTTGTAGATTGATTTTTCATGCAGGTGAGGACGTTGCTTGCGGTACACCAGGTACGAGCAAAGAATGATGGTCCAGACGAACATGAACAGAATCGCCGATACGGTGGTGATCATGGTGAAGGCGCCAATCACGCTCGGGTTCACGTACAGCATCACCACGCCGCCCAGCAGACAGATACAGGAGAAGGTTAAACCCTTCGCCGGAACTGCGCGTTTAGACAGCTTGGCAAACGCTTTAGGTGCCACGCCTTCCTGCGCCAGACCGAACAGCATACGGCTGGTAGAGAACACGCCGCTGTTTGCAGAAGAGGCAGCTGAAGTCAGCACCACAAAGTTGATCAGGCTCGCCGCAGCAGGCAGACCAACCAGCACAAACAGTTCAACGAATGGGCTCTTGGTTGGCACTACCGAGCTCCACGGCGTAACGGACATAATCACGATCAGCGCGAACACGTAGAACATGATGATACGGATTGGAATCGAGTTAATGGCGCGCGGCAGAGATTTCTCCGGATCCTTGGTTTCTGCTGCGGTCGTACCCACCAGCTCAATACCCACAAATGCGAACACCGCTATCTGGAAGCCGGCAAAGAAGCCACTCAGACCTTTCGGAAACCAGCCACCGTCATTCCACAAGTGCGTGAACGATGCCTGAACGCCGGTTGGCGACTGGAAGTGCGTCAGCACCATCACCAGACCGACGACAATCAGGCCGATAATGGCAACGATTTTGATCATCGCGAACCAAAACTCCATCTCACCGAACATTTTTACGGTGGCGAGGTTAAGGCTCAGCAGTAGCACGATCACCGCCAGCGAGGCGACCCAGTCTGAGAGTTCGGGGAACCAGAATTGCGCATACGCGGTAATGGCGACAACGTCTGCCATCCCGGTAACGACCCAGCAAAACCAGTAGGTCCAACCGGTAAAATACCCGGCCCATGGCCCGAGCAGGTCAGAGGCAAAATCACTAAACGATTTGTACTCCAGATTCGAGAGCAGCAATTCACCCATTGCACGCATCACGAAAAACAGCATAAAACCGATGATCATATACACAAAGATGATCGACGGTCCGGCGAGACTGATGGTTTTACCGGAGCCCATAAACAGGCCAGTACCGATAGCGCCACCAATAGCAATAAGTTGAATATGACGGTTTGTGAGATTGCGCCGTAGCGACTGTTCAGACGACGCCTCTTCAGCGGTGTCGACTTTTACCTGATCTACCATGTTTTTTCTTCCTGTACCTGTCTGTGTTGTTCAGGCTCTACGGCCTTTAGTGTGTCTATGATACGACGATCCTGTTATCAGGACTCATCGATATTAGGTAAGAATTGGCGGGATGAATACTAAGATTTAGATATAATGTTAATTTAATGTTTAAAGTGAGTGTCATATCACTCTGATAGCGCGAATCAGCTCACAAAAATACACGCTGATGGGGCATTTGCAAGATAAAATATCGACAACGACGTAACTATAGCTTTTCACGCTATTTTTTTGCTCCCCCCGGCCTCGGGGGGAACAGAAGTCACTGCTTACAGGATCTCAAGCAGCTCAACTTCGAATACCAGCGTGCTGAACGGAGGAATGGACGCGCCAGCGCCACGCTCGCCGTAAGCCAGTTCCTGAGGAATAGTCAGTTCCCATTTGGAACCTACCGGCATCAGGGTCAGCGCTTCAATCCAGCCTGGGATTACGCCGTTAACCGGGAATTCAGCCGGTTCGCCACGTGCGACAGAGCTGTCAAATACGGTACCGTCGATCAGCTTACCGGTGTAGTGCACGCGAACGCGGTCAGTACGTGCCGGAATAGCACCTTCACCCTGGGTCAGAACACGGAACTGCAAACCGGATTCAGTGCTGTTCACACCGTCTTTCTCACGGTTTTCTTCCAGATATTTGACGCCATCAGCCGCCATAGCCTGGAAACGCTCGCGACGAACTGCATCAGCACGTTCGTGGATTTCACGCAGTGCGCGATGCACAACATCAACCGGCACTGCCGGGTGCTTACCTTCCAGCGCGTCAGCGATACCCGCTACCAGCGCTTCAGGCAACAGTCCTTCCAGTCCGGATTCGCTCAGCTGTTGTCCTACCTGCAAACCAATGCCGTAGCTTGCTTGCGCTTCGATAGTGTCAAAAGTCGGGTTAGCCATCATATTTCCTTTCATCGGATGTAAAGTAGCGGGCAGCATATCAGCCATGCCGCATCCGGTAAAACTTTGTCTCGGGAACAGATGACAAATCGCGAGGAAACATAAACAATAGGAATATCCCGCGTTGACGTCACGAAAGCGGGTAATATGACGAACATCATAGCGTTAGCCATCTATACTCTATGATCGAGGAACGAGACGCGGAGCAGGAGGAAAGCCATGCCCGGGCGCTTTGAATTAAAACCAACCCTGGCGAAAATCTGGCATGCACCGGACAATTTTCGCATTATGGACCCGCTACCGCCTATGCACCGCCGCGGCATTATTATTGCTGCTATTGTGTTGGTGATAGGTTTCCTGCTCCCTTCCAGTGACACCAGCGATACCCCTGTGGTGACGCGTACTGCCCAGCTGGATTTACAGTCACAGTCGCAGCCACCGACCGAGGCTCAGCTGCAGGCACAGCTTGTCCCGCCGCAAAACGATCCCGGCCAGGTCGCTCCGGTTGCGCCAGAGCCAATCCAGGAAGGCGAACCTGACGCGCAGCCTCAGGTCCAGCAATCTCAGCCGCAGACACAACCTTTCCAACAGGATAGCGGAATTGACCAGCAGTGGCGCTCCTATCGCGTAGACTCAGGTAAAACGCTGGCGCAGGTATTCCGTGACCATAACCTCCCGCCAACCGATGTGTATGCGATGGCACAGGTTGAAGGCGCCGGAAAACCACTGAGCAATCTGAAAGACGGTCAGATGATACAGATCAGGCAGAATGCCAATGGCGTGGTGACGGGATTAACCATTGATACCGGGAATGGTCAGCAGGTCCTGTTTACCCGCCAGCCTAACGGCAGTTTTATCCGCGCCCGTTAAGCGCTGTGACCCCGCGATTGTAAGCCTGATAAGCGATAGCGCCATCAGGCATCAAGGTGAAACGTCAGCGTTTCACCTTGTTCACCCACCAGATCCCCGAACACACCAGCACCAGCGCTACCGCATATTTCCATTCGAGAATGTTTTCACCGAGGAATATTGCCGACAGCACTGCACCCGAAACCGGGATCAGGAAGTTAAACGGCGCAATCATCCCCACGCGATTATGCTTGAGCAGAATACTCCACAAGGCGAAAGCGACCGAAGAGAGTAACGTCAGGTAGCCGAGAATCGCCACCGAAGACGCACCGTTTACGGTTAGCGTGCCGCCAAAAGCGTAGCCGCCGATAACCAACGCCAGACCGCCACCGCCCAACTGGTACCCTGTCATTACCGTCGGGTCCACCGTCTGAGAAATACGTTTTCCATATAGCGTGGCAGCAGAGAGAATAAAGGCCGCCATCACTACTGAGCCGTCTCCTAACAGGCTGAAGCTAAAATCCAGTCCGCTGCTAAAGTTCACCACCATTACACCGGTAAAGCCCAGAATACAGCCCAGCGCTTTGTTGTAGCTCAGTTTGTCGTTATGGTAGATAAAATGGGCCAGCAGCACGCTGAAGAAGGTCCCGGTCGCATTCATGATGGACCCTTTCACTCCCGTCGTGAACGCCAGGCCAATGTAGAAGAAGATGTATTGCAGCGAGGTTTGCGTTAGCCCCAACAGCGTGAGTTGGCCGTACTGACGCGGGCTTAACCGGCCAATCGGTTTACGCTGCGCTACCGCCAGCAGTAGCAGCAATAATCCCGCAAACAGAAAGCGATATCCGGCAAAGACAATCTTTGAGGGAATGTCATCCGTGGCAATCTGGAAGATCTCATATCCGCTTTTGATCGCCGGATAGGCGCTCCCCCACAACAGACAGCAGAACGCTGCGCTCAGGTAGACAACATTTTTACGCGCAAACAGAGGTTGGTGCGTTGGTTCCATTCCATCACCACTTTGAAATAATGTTTTATTTTTGTGATTATCCCGAAAAGGATAAAGAATAGCCAGAGAGAAAAGCGGGGGAACAGAAAAGCAAAACGCCGGCACAGGGCCGGCGCTTTTACGCGGTCATCAGAATAAAAACTTATTCTGCAACTACGTTTACAGTCAGCTTAGCAAACACTTCGCTGTGAACCTGGAAGCTCACTTCGTGCTCGCCAGTGGTACGCAGAACGCCGTTCGGCAGACGAACTTCGCTCTTAGCTACTTCAACGCCAGCTGCAGTTACAGCGTCAGCGATGTCGCGAGTACCGATGGAACCGAACAGTTTACCTTCGTCGCCAGCTTTAGACGCGATGGTTACGGTTTCCAGTGCGTTGATTTTCTCTGCACGAGCTTCAGCAGCGGACAGAACGTCAGCCAGTTTAGCTTCCAGCTCAGCGCGACGCGCTTCGAAAAATTCAACGTTTTTCTTGGTAGCAGGAACAGCTTTACCCTGTGGTACCAGGAAGTTACGAGCATAGCCCGCTTTAACGTTAACCTGATCACCCAGGCTACCCAGGTTTGCTACTTTATCAAGCAGAATAACTTGCATTACCTTATCCTCTCAAAGTCGTATTAATGGACCGTGACCGATTACTGATGACGATCAGTGTACGGCAGCAGGGACAGGTAGCGAGCGCGTTTGATAGCGCGAGCCAGCTGACGCTGGTATTTTGCACGGGTACCGGTGATACGGCTTGGGACAATCTTACCGCTTTCGGTGATGTAGTTTTTCAGCGTAGCGATATCTTTATAGTCGATCTCTTGAACGCCTTCCGCGGTGAAACGGCAGAACTTGCGACGACGGAAATAACGTGCCATATGGCTAGTCTCCAGAATCTATCAATTCAATCTGCTCGGCATGCAGAACCATTTTGCTCAGGCCGTTCTTTGCCTTGTGGCAAGAGATGAACCCCTGAACGGTCACTGCGCTACCGACCGTTATACTGTGAGTAATGGCTTGGTTTTCGTGTCCGCTAATAATAACGGGCATTTGGCACCACGCCTGCCGGTGAAACCCGGCTTCCTCCTGCACAGAACGATGCTCAAGCACGAACTGGCAATGAGGAATTCCTGATGGACTGACCTTTCGAAGGGGAGCCCTGCACACGGTGCCGGACAACGCCAGACGGTTGGTCATCAGAAATTACTCTTCAGAATCCCCAGCTTCAGCATCATCTGCGGTTTCGTTAGCGAAATCATCGCGACGTTCACGACGCTCGTCTTTCGCTTTAACCATCGGAGATGCTTCGGTAACAGCGTGTTTAGTACGCATAACCATGCTGCGGATAACGGCATCGTTGAAGCGGAAGGTAGTTTCCAGCTCATCGATCACTTCCTGCGGCGCTTCAACGTTCATCAGAACGTAGTGAGCTTTGTGCAGTTTGTTGATCGGGTAAGCCAGCTGACGGCGGCCCCAGTCTTCCAGACGGTGGATCGTGCCTTCTGCACCAGTGATGGCAGCAGTGTAGCGTTCGATCATACCCGGAACCTGTTCGCTCTGGTCAGGATGGACCATAAAAACGATTTCGTAATGACGCATCGAATTGCTCCTTACGGATTATTCAGCCTCCTGTCTGGGTCAGCCGAGGCCCATGGAGGCAAGGAACGTGTTAAAGGTCGGCTGAAAAATGACGCGTCATAATACTGGGGTCAGCAGGTAAACTCAAGGTGCTTGTACGATTATTTATCATGTCGCCATTAATACATATCCAGCAGCATTTTGATGCTGATACAAATGGAGACAATGACAATCATGGGTCGGATGACTTTCTTACCGCGCGTCAGTACGACTGTCGCACCAAGACGTGCGCCAAGGGATTGCCCTGCAAACATCACCAAACCCAGCGACCAGATCATTTTACCGCCGAAAATGAAGAACAAAATCGAGGCGATGTTCGACGCCAGGTTAATAAAATTCGAGTGGATTTGCGCTTTATCAATACTGTATCCCCACAGCAGAATATAGCTGAGGGTATAAAAGGAACCTGCCCCAGCACCGAGAAAGCCATCATAAAAACCAATACATCCCCCACCGATCAACGAGAAGAGAAACAGGGATACCTGCTGCTTTCTTTTCGGTTCGCTAAGGTTTGGCGCAAAAATAAAGTAAATGGCGACTGCGATAATCAGGATTGGGAGCAGTTTCTTCAGCAGTTCCGGTTCAATGAACTGGATAAGCGTCGTTCCCAGCGCAGAACCGATAAAGGCAGATAAAAACACATACTTGTGCTCCTGCACGTTGATATGTCCTCGGCGTAAAAAGTAAATTCCGGAGGTCAGCGAGCTACCCAGAGCCTGAATTTTATTGGTTGCCAGCGCATTAGCCGGGGGTAAACCAGAAATTAAGAGTGCGCCAATAGAGAGAAATCCACCACCACCCGACACCACGTTAATAAAGCCAGCCACCAGCGCGACCATAAACATAACCACGAAATAGCTGAAATCCATGAATGAAGTATCCATAAGTTTTTGCCTTATTATCATAAAGTTATATTAATTATCCGGCTCACTATAAACGGCGTACTCACCCGATTAAATTGACTATTTGGTAAGAGCTTATGCGCGAAAGGCAGGTATTTTTTCACCGCAGCGGTATCCACCAGCAGACTGTTAATTAAAGAAAAGATGGTTATGCGGTAATTTTTTGAACAACTGCATCAGAAATGGTCGCTATCGACTGCGCTGGTAGCGGTTAAAATTACATCAGAAGTTAATCACTCACAGGAGAGAGGCAACCAGAGACCGCAGTCGAGGAGGTACATATGCGAGCCCGTGTTTTGACCCTTCTGGCTGTGCTTTTGCTCAGTGCAAATGCAACGGCAGCCATCAAAATTGATAACCATCAGGCCAGGAACATGGATGATGTGCAGAGCTTAGGCGTCATTTACATAAATCATAACTTCGCCACTGAAAGTGAAGCCACTCAGGCCCTGAATGAAGAGACCGATGCGCAAGGCGCAACCTACTACCACGTGATCCTCACCAGGGAACCCGGTAGTAACGGAAATATGCACGCCAGTGCAGATATTTATCGTTAACACCAGAAATAACCAACGAGAACATTGCCACAGTTTGACTTGCCCCCTTCACTGGGGGCTTTTTTTGCAAAACAATCCCGAAGCCAGACCGATCTCATCCCCATGAAGAGTTGGCTCCGGAACGTTTTTTCCTACTTCTGCCCGTAATAGGCATTTGGGCCGTGCTTACGCATGAAGTGCTTATTCATCAGATAACTGTCGATAGCGCTGAGTGCCGGATTAATGCCACGCGCAATCCATGCCATTTTTGCCACCTCTTCCATCACCACCGCGTTATGTACCGCGTCATGAGCGTCTTTACCCCAGGCAAACGGGCCATGTTGGTACACCACTACGCCTGGCGTATGCAAAGGTTCCACCTCCCCCAGCGTTTCAACAATCACCCTGCCGGTATTCAGCTCATACTCATCCTGAACTTCCGCTTCAGTTAACGCCCGGGTGCAGGGGATATCGCCAAAGAAGTAGTCCGCATGCGTCGTGCCTAGCGCAGGAATTGCCAGACCTGCCTGCGCCCATGCCGTCGCGTGGGTTGAGTGGGTATGCACCACGCCGCCAAGAGAGGAATAGCGACGATACAGCGCCAGATGGGTGGCGGTATCGGAAGAAGGACGATAGCGTCCTTCCACCACGTTGCCGTGCAGATCCACAACTACCATGTCGTCCACTGTCATTGTCTGGTAGTCGACGCCGCTGGGCTTAATCACCACCATCCCGCGTTCGCGGTCGATGGCGCTGACATTACCCCAGGTAAACGACACCAGCCCGTAGCGCGGCAGATCCATATTAGCCTCAAAAACCTGCTGTTTGAGTTTTTGCATTACACCGCCTCCACCAGACCGGCGCTGGCCATACGCGCTTTCACCCAGTCGCGCGCCTTCGCCACTTCACGTGCCGGGTCGTCCGACGTTTCACTCCACATCTCAATCAGGTATGGCCCGCAATACCCACTCTGTTTGAGCGTCGCAAAACAACGTTCGAAATCGACAACCCCTTCACCAAACGGCACATTTTTGAATACGCCGGGTTTGGTATCTTTCACGTGTACGGCAACGATATGGCCCATTCCCGCCTGCAGCTCCATCTGCACATCGTTGTCCCACGCCGACAAATTGCCGATATCGGGATACAACTGGAACCACGGATTGTTGAGATAGTGAGCGTATCCCAGCGCCTTACTGATCGAATTCATCAGTGGATAATCCATGATTTCCATCGCCAGCGTCACCTGTGCACGGCTCGCCATCTCTACGCTTTCTTTCAGCCCATCGCGAAACCGACGACGCGTTTCGTTATTGGCCTGCTGGTAATAAACGTCGTAACCCGCCAGTTGAATAACGCGAATACCGATATCCTGCGCAAACTGAATGGCTTTACGCATGATCTCCAGCCCCTGTTCGCGTACCGCATCATCTTCACTGCCCAGCGGGAAACGTCGATGAGCGCTCAGGCACATGGACGGTACCCGTATCCCTGTCTCGGCGATAGCGGCCACCAGCGCCAGTCGCTGCTCGCGGTTCCAGTCAAGACGCGCCAGGCGAGCGTCGGTTTCATCAACCGACATTTCGACAAAGTCAAAGCCCAGTTCCTTCGCCAGCTGCAAACGTTCCAGCCAGCACTCCCCGCCGGGGAGTGCCTTTTCATAAATACCGAGCGGGACCTGTTTCGACAACATAGTCGCTCCTTATCCCCACAGCTGGGCGATAGAACGTTTGAACTGACGGGCCGCTTCCACCGGAGAGGCGGCATCGCGAATGCTGCGACCGGCAATAAATACGTGAATCGGAATTCCCTGGAACAGCGGCAGATCTTCCAACGCCAGACCGCCGGTGACGGTGACTTTAAAGCCCATCTCGGACAGGCGTTTGATCGCGCTGATATCCGCCTCTCCCCACGCCACACCCGCTGCCTGCGCATCACGGCTGCGGTGATACACAACTTGCCCAATGCCCGCGTCACGCCACTCTTGCGCCTGCTCCCAGGTCCAGTAACCCGTCAGTTCAATCTGTACATCACCGTTAAATTCTTTCGCCACCTCCAGTGCCCCCCTGGTGGTGTTGATATCCGCACAGCAGATGACGGTGACCCAGTCAGCGTTGGCTTCGAAACACATTCGGGAGAGGATTTTTCCCGCATCGGCAATTTTGGCGTCCGCCAGCACAATTTTATGCGGGTAAAGCGCCTTCAGATCGCGTACGGCGCGCACGCCCTCTGCCACGCAAAGAATAGTGCCCACCTCAATGATATCGACCTCTTCGGCAATCAGACGCGTCGTTTCATACGCGGAAGACATTGATTGGTTATCCAGCGCAACCTGCAACATAGGTAATGACATTTTGGTATCCTTTTAAACAGCCGCCGCAGTGGCGTTATCAATTAAATCCAACACTTCCTGCGCGGTGCGACAGGCGCGTAAACGGTCGAAATTGGCTTCGTCATCAAAGAGATTCACGATCTGCATGATGCCCACCTCCTGATGCGTGTTGGCATCAACTGCCGCCATCGTTATCAGAATATCGACCGGGTCGTTATCTTCGTGGTTAAACACCAGCGGCGTTTTCAGCGTCACCAGCGCAAAACCGGTTTTCTTGACCCCTTCCTCCGGACGGCCGTGCGGCATTGCCAAGCCTGGTGCAATCACAAAGTACGGGCCAAACTGCTCAACGCCATCAAGGATGGCCTGGTAGTAGCGTGGTTCAACCACATCGGCCTTAACCAGCAGATCCACACCAAGCTTTACCGCTTCCTGCCAGGTACTGGCCTCGGCTTGCAAAAGGATGGAATTATTGTCTGCCAGCGAGTCACGTAATTTCATATGCCGCCCCTTACTTCACGTCCTGCGGGAAATGCGCTTTGATCACTTCCAGCAGTTTTGGTCCAAAATCGGCAGGAGACAGCATGTTGCGTACGCCAACGACATATTTATTGCCAGAAACGGTAATCTCACCGGCGATATGCGTAGAGGCGATGATGATATCCGCGCCGCTCAGTTCACTTTTGTATTCGCCCACGGCGCAGCTGTTTACCGTATGGTCAATATTTGACTGGGTTAAAAACTGGTCCACCTTCATTTTCATGATCATGGAACTGCCCTGCCCATTGCCACACACAGCCAGAATACGTACGGTCATAATCGGAACTCCTTATTAAGCAGAGTGTTCTGCCAGTTGTTTTTCTGCGTCTTCCTCAGCACGCAACGTGCGCCCTGCGAAAAACATATAAGCCAGTGCAATCAGAATAATGACGGCCATAAACACGATGCCGATGGAGGCAAAGCCTTGCATCATCGGCGGTGCCAGAATTGACCAGTCCGCCATGCCCATCCAGGCGCTCATACCGGTGAGCTTAACCGCCCAGACGCAGCCGAAGATTTCGATCATCCCCATCACCAGGCAAATCTTGAGCGCCGCGCGCCAGCCGCCAAAGTGGTTAGCAAATACGCCGATAGTGGCGTTCGAGAAGAACATCGGGATAAAGCCTGGGATAATCAGGATGGAAGAGCCGCAGGCAACCAGAATACCTACCGCGATCAGTTGGCCGATGGTACCCCACATAAAGCCCCAGACCACCGCGTTGGGGGCAAAGCTGTAAATCGCTGCGCAGTCGATAGCCAACACCGCGCCGGGGATCAGACGTTGAGAGATACCGTTGAACGCTTCTGAAAGTTCAGCAACGAACATACGTACGCCCTGGGTGATGATGAAGATAGCGACAGCAAACGAAAAACCGGTTTGCAGGATATAGACCGTCCAGTGGGTTTTACCCGCCATCGCCTGAACCACATCTATGCCGAAAGAGAGCAGGATCGCCCCGAAAAAGATGGTCATCACAATCGCGGTGGAAACGATGTTGTCATGGAAGATATTCAGCCAGCCTGGCAGCTTGAGATCTTCTACGCTCTCCTCTTTCTTACCCAGATACGGCGCGACTTTGTAAGCAATCCAGGAGGCGAACTGCTGCTGGTGACCGATGGAAAAACCACAGCCGTCAGTTACTTCCTGCGTCGGTTTGTACATCATATTGGAGGTAATGCCCCAGTAGAGCGACACCAGCACCGCGGTACAGATGATGGTGGTCCACATCGGGTAACCAAAGATGTAGAAAGAGACAGCAATCAGCCCCGCCTGCTGGAACATGATGTGCCCAGTCAGCATGATGGTTCGAATGCCGGTAATACGCCGTAGCAGTACGTAACAAATGTTCAGCGCCAGCGCTAACAGTACGGCGTACCCTACCCAACTGTAGGCATCACCCATTCGTTCGATGGTTGCCATCATGGAGGCATAGGTATCGGAGATCGCGCCATTGATACCGTAAACCTCAGACATCTTCGCCACCACCGGTTTAAACGTGCTGGTCAGAATGCCCGACCCTGCCTGCAATAACATAAAACCGATAATCGTTTTGATCGTGCCTTTGATAATGACGCTGACACTTTTACGCAACAGGATGTAGCCGAGGCAGGTCACAATACCCAACAGCAACGGTGCATTGGTCATGACCTGATTAAAAAAGACGGTAAAGATGTTGTAGAGGATCTCCATAACGATCTCCAGTAGACGAAGTTGCTGAACATTCATTACAGATGCCCAGGATGTTGTGCCCTCACTCTAATTTTCAAAAGTAATCACAACAAGATTGAATTTGATTAAATGTGATGAAGTACGCAAATAATTCTCTTACTTGCAGAGTGGATTTACTTCAAATTCATACACACCAAAATAAATTCATTTAAAACAATAAAATACAAAAATACATTTCATATAAACCATCTTGTCACGTTGTTATTTGTTCACATTTTCCCATTCAACACCAAAAATCAGCGCATTGCCTTCTTGAGAAAATGATGTCAGTATCAATCAAAACAAATCATCATTTGATTCAACTTGAACAAACATGAAGGTAATTGCGATGAGTAAAGTAAAAAGCATCACGCGTGAATCATGGATTCTGAGCACATTCCCGGAGTGGGGAAGCTGGCTCAATGAAGAGATCGAGCAGGAACAGGTCGCACCTGGCACTTTCGCTATGTGGTGGCTTGGCTGCACCGGAATTTGGCTAAAGTCTGAAGGCGGAACTAACGTCTGCGTCGATTTCTGGTGCGGTACGGGTAAACAGAGTCACGGTAACCCGCTGATGAAAACCGGTCACCAGATGCAACGCATGGCGGGCGTGAAGAAGCTGCAGCCAAACCTGCGCACCACGCCGTTTGTTCTTGATCCGTTTGCCATTCGTCAGATCGATGCGGTGCTGGCCACGCACGATCATAACGATCACATCGACGTAAATGTTGCAGCAGCCGTCATGCAGAACTGTGCCGACGACGTGCCGTTTATTGGACCGCAGACTTGTGTGGATCTGTGGATCGGTTGGGGTGTACCAAAAGAGCGCTGCATCGTGGTAAAACCTGGCGATGTGGTGAAAGTGAAAGATATTGAAATTCATGCGCTTGATGCGTTTGATCGTACGGCATTGATCACGCTTCCTGCCGATCAAAAAGCGGCAGGCGTGCTGCCGGATGGTATGGATGCCCGCGCCGTAAACTATCTGTTCAAAACGCCGGGCGGTACGCTTTATCACAGCGGTGATTCACACTACTCCAACTACTATGCAAAGCATGGCAATGAGCACCAGATCGACGTCGCGCTCGGATCCTACGGCGAGAATCCACGGGGAATTACGGACAAAATGACCAGTTCCGACATGCTGCGTATGGCGGAGGCCCTGAATACAAAAGTGGTGATCCCTTTCCATCACGATATCTGGTCAAACTTCCAGGCCGATCCTCAGGAGATCCGCGTACTGTGGGAGATGAAAAAAGATCGGCTGAAGTATGGCTTTAAGCCTTTTATCTGGCAGGTGGGTGGCAAGTTCACCTGGCCGCTGGACAAAGATAACTTTGAATATCACTATCCGCGCGGCTTTGACGACTGCTTCACGATTGAACCAGATTTACCGTTTAAATCGTTCTTGTGATCCACACAAAATGCCGGGCCATCCCGGCATTTTTTCCCATTTACTTTAGTATTTCCAGGCTATTTCAAATATCATCTTTTCAAATCAATTTGTATCGGAATAGCTCATGACTGAAGCACAAAGACATCAAATATTGCTGGATATGCTGGCGCAGTTGGGCTTTGTTACCGTTGAGAACGTGATTGAGCGTCTGGGGATTTCACCCGCCACAGCACGCCGGGATATCAACAAACTCGATGAAAGCGGCAAACTCAAGAAAGTCCGCAACGGCGCAGAAGCTATTACCCAGCAGCGACCGCGCTGGACGCCAATGAATCTGCACCAGGCACAGAACCACGATGAAAAAGTTCGCATTGCCAAGGCGGCATCCCAGCTTGTGAATGCGGGTGAAAGCGTGGTGATCAACTGCGGATCGACCGCCTTTCTGCTGGGTCGCGAAATGTGCGGCAAGCCGGTGCAGATCATCACTAATTATCTGCCGCTGGCAAACTATCTGATCGACCAGGAGCATGACAGCGTGATCATCATGGGAGGGCAATATAACAAAAGCCAATCCATCACGCTTAGCCCGCAAGGCAGTGAAAATAGCCTGTATGCCGGGCACTGGATGTTCACCAGTGGCAAAGGGTTGACCGCAGATGGACTGTATAAAACCGATATGCTCACCGCGATGGCGGAGCAGAAGATGCTTAACGTGGTGGGCAAACTGGTGGTGTTGGTCGATAGCAGTAAGGTCGGTGAACGCGCGGGGATGCTGTTCAGCCGCGCCGATCAAATCGATATGCTGATTACCGGCAAAAATGCGAACCCTGAGATCCTGCAACAGCTCGAAGCTCAGGGCGTGAGCATTATGCGCGTTTAAAGGTGCTGGCGGAAAAACGTCACCGTCGCAGCCAGCGCTTCTGGCGTGATGCGATGTCGTACGCCCGCTTCCCACAGGCAGGTCAGATTGTTGTCCAAACCTGCCTGAATCAGCGCTTGCTGTAAGCGGAAAGTTTCAACAGCCGGTACAACATCATCATCCTGTCCATGCCACAGCAGCAACGGCCTGTCAGCGAGGCGTGGTAACTGATGCGTAACATCCCATTCGGCAAGCGGGGCGATAACGGCATCAAATTCCGCCTGCTGCTCTGGGGTCTGAACCAGTAAAGGGGGAAAAAGCGTCTGCGCAAGCCGGGTAAAATAGCCTGAACCCATCAGGCTGGCTACACATTTAACCTCAGGATGGCGCGCCATTATGCCCAATGCTGTCATTCCCCCCATCGACGCCCCACCGACGGCAAGCCGCTCATCTGAAAGCCAATTTTCCGCCACCAGCGCCGCACGTAACGTCGTAAACTCCTGCATATTTTGCTGCAAAATATGCCAGAAGCGGTGCATTCGCACCTGGGCATCGCTTTTGAAGCGAGCGCCATGGTCGGGCGCATCTGGCATGACGACGCGGAACCCGGCCTGAGCCAGCGCAACGGCAAAATAGCTGTAAACCAGGCTTGAAGAGGTAAACCCGTGATAGAAGATAATACAAGGGAGTGAACATTCGCGTTTGCCAGCCGGAACGGCGTGCAGGACAGGGATACCCGCCAACTGTCGTGTTTCAATTTCGATCATTTGTCGCCTCTTTCTTTCTGGTATGCCATGCAGCAATACTTAACGCAAGCGAATGTGTTCGGCAATGATTCATAATGTTGAGAACTGGGTTACGCTTTCGCAACATTTTCATTCGAAAATCGCGTGAGAGATAACAATTCGGGAACATTCCCCTAAAGGGAAATTAATAAGGCACTACACTATGGCTATCAGGAAACGAGATAGAGTTATGCGCCGGTTTGCCTCTTTGTTGTTGGTTATGTTTTTAAGCGCCTGTAGTGTGCTACAGGGAACGCCACAACCCGCACCGCCAGTTGCCGACCACCCGCAGGAGATCCGCCGTGACCAGAGTAATGGGTTACAGCGATTAGGGACGGTTAGCGCGCTGGTAAGAGGCTCTCCGGATGATGCGCTGGCAGAGATCCGTGCCAAAGCCGCCGCGGCTAAAGCTGATTACTACGTGGTTTTATTAGTGGATGAAACTATCGTGACAGGCCAATGGTATTCACAGGCTATTTTGTATCGTAAATAACATTGGGTTGAAATTTAGTCAGCTTTACATTGCTTTGCGCCCCTATGCGTTTACCTGTGCACAATAAACCAACAGCAGGAAGCTTGAGGTTTATTATCGCGATGGAATGCCCTGCCGTGTGTAGGGGTACGAATAATGGAGCTGACGATGAAACAATCACTTGCCTTATCCTCACTGCTGCTTTCTGCCGGACTGGTAGGTACTACGGCGCAGTCTGCCGAATTCGCCAGTGCTGACTGTGTTACTGGCCTGAACGAAATTGGCCAGATATCTGTCAGTAACATTGCAGGAAATCCGCAGGATGTAGAACGTGTTGTCGCGTTAAAAGCGGATGAACAAGGTGCCTCATGGTATCGGATCATTCAAATGTACGAAGATCAGCAGCCCGACAACTGGCGCGTACAGGCCATACTCTATGCTTAACACATTGCCGGATGGCGTAAACTTATCTGAGCTACAGTGAACTGTAGACATGATAAGACGCGAAAGCGTCGCCATCAGGCATATTATTACCGTAATCCCCCCGTTGCCCGCAGAAGCAAATCATTCAGCACCTGCTCAGACAATCGTAGTCCCCCCCGCGTATCAAGCATCATTTGGCACCAGGCCTGCGCCACTGGAGGAGAGGCATAGCGCAACATCTGCGCTCCGCAACCAAGCTGGAAAAGCTGCTGCGTAATCTCCCGCCCCAATGCCTCGCTGGGTTTACGTAAACGCTGCTGGAGCTGACGTACCATTCGATCGTAATGTCGGTCTTGCCCTTTGACTTCCGCAAAGGCTTCACTGAGCATCTCGTATATGCCGGGTTGTTTGGTCAGTACCCGCAATACATCAAGGCACATAATGTTGCCAGAGCCTTCCCAGATACTGTTTACCGGCATTTCACGATACAAACGCGGCAGCTCGCTCTCCTCGCAATAGCCAATCCCACCCAGCACTTCCATCGCCTCTGCCACAAGTGGCATACCGCTTTTGCAAACGGAGAATTTCGCTGCTGGCGTGAACAACCTGGCCCACAGCGCTTCTTTAGCATCAGCACGGCGGTCCCAGGCCCGCGCCAGTCGAAACAGTAACGCCGTTTGACCTTCCAGTTGGAGCGCCATCCGACCTAACACTTGACGCATCATCGGCTGTTCAATCAATGGCTTGCCAAAGACCTGCCGCTGGTGCGCATGGTAAATCGCGACGGAAAAAGCACGCCGCATCATACCGTGACTACCGAGCGCACAGTCAAAACGCGTCATCCCCCCCATTTTCAGGATATGGCGTATACCTTCCCCTTCTTCACCCAATAGCCAGCCAATCGCATCGTGGAATTCAACCTCGCAGCTGGCGTTGGAGCGGTTGCCTAACTTATCTTTCAATCTCTCAAGACGGATAGCATTACGCTGCCCGTCAGGTAAAAATCGCGGCACAAAAAAGCAGGATAATCCCCCCTTAGCCTGGGCCAGCACTAAATGGGCATCGCTTTGCGGCACGGAGAAAAACCACTTATGTCCCACCAGCAGATACGAGCCGTCAGCAAGACGTTCTGCCTGAGTGGTATTGCTCAGCACATCTGAACCACCCTGCTTCTCGGTCATGCCCATACCGATAAGCAGCCCACGCTTTTGCCCACCGGGCAGCAAATGCGAGTCATAACGGTCGCTTAGCAGCGGCGTAAGCCAGTCGTGAAAGGGGGCGGGTAACATTTGAAGTAACAGCGGCGTGGCGGCAAAAGTCATGGTCACCGGACACAACGTGCCAGCTTCAACCTGCGCATGCAGCATGAAACGGGCCGCCCGGGCAACAAATGTTCCCTGCCTCGCATCTTCTTCCCAGGCCAGATTATGTACGCGGTTGGCGCATAATCCCTGCATCAGCAAATGCCAGGCAGGATGAAAACGCACATCATCCAGCCGCTGCCCCTGCGGGTCGTAGCGCAACAGTTCAGGTGGAAAAGCATTGGCCAGACGGCCCAGTTCGAGCGACTCGGCAGTCCCTAGCTGCTGACCAATACTGGCGAGAAGATCGCTGTCCCAGCCAGCGCCTTCGCGGATAACCGCTTCACACAGCGCGCCATCGGACAAATATAAGTTACTGTTATTGAGCGGTACAGGTTGGTTAAAAACGGTATGCGTTTGCCAGTGCATTGTGTCTCCCTCCGTCAATGGCCGTCGCTTTAAGTATGGTCAGCCAGACAAGAGAGTGCCTGGGATTCAGGTCACAAAAAAGCCATCCCGAGGGATGGCTTAAGAGACATAGAGAATGAATTAGCCGCGCTGGCGGACGGCTTCAAACAGGCAGATGCCCGTCGCAACTGAAACGTTCAATGACGAAACGCTCCCTGCCATCGGGATGCTGATCAGTTCGTCACAGTGTTCGCGGGTCAGACGGCGCATACCTTCACCCTCTGCGCCCATCACCAGCGCCAGACGACCGGTCATTTTGCTCTGATAGAGAGTATGGTCGGCTTCACCTGCGGTTCCGACGATCCAGATATTCTCTTCCTGCAGCATACGCATGGTGCGCGCCAGGTTGGTCACGCGGATCAGCGGTACGCTTTCTGCCGCACCACAGGCCACTTTTTTCGCCGTCGCATTCAACTGTGCGGAACGATCCTTCGGTACGATTACAGCATGTACGCCAGCAGCATCAGCGCTACGCAGGCATGCACCCAGGTTATGCGGATCGGTGACGCCATCGAGAATCAAAAAGAACGGCTGATCGAGCGTAGCAATCAGATCCGGCAGATCGTTTTCCTGATACTGACGGCCCGGCTTCACGCGAGCAATAATCCCCTGATGTACCGCACCCTCGCTTTTCTCATCCAGAAACTGACGGTTAGCCAGTTGAATGACAACACCCTGTGCTTCCAGTGCGTGGATCAGCGGCAGCAGGCGTTTATCTTCACGACCTTTGAGAATAAAGACGTCCTGGAAGCGCTCAGGCGCACGTTCCAGCAGGGCCTGCACCGCATGGATGCCGTAAATCATTTCACTCATGAATGTACTCGTTAATAGTTTATGCGTAACGCCGGGCAACGCGAAGGTTGCCCGACTTACAGTCTATGGCTGTTATTGTGCGACTTTCTTTTTCGCCGCACGTTTGGCTTTAGTGGCGGCAGCAATTTTAAGCGTTTTTGCCGAAGGCTTTTTCGCTTTTTTATCACCTTTCTTCTCAGCCGCATTCTTATCCGCCTGAGGTTTGGCTCTGCCTTTCTTCTCGCCGCGGAAAGCGCTGTCCGGCTCGAAATTCACCTTTTTGCCCATCTGACGACGTTTACCGGTATTTTTACCCGCATCGCCTTTTTTGGCTTTTTCGCGCGCGGTTTTACCTTCATTACGCGGCGCACGTTCGCTGGAGATCAAGCTGAAGTCGATCTTACGCTCGTCCATGTTGACTGCTTCCACGCGAACTTCCACGCGATCGCCCAGGCGATACATCTGGCCGCTGGATTCCCCCGTCAGGCGCTGCCCAACCTGGTCGAAACGATAGTAGTCGTTATCCAGAGAGGAGACATGCACCAGACCGTCGATAAACAGTTCATCAAGACGGACAAAGAAACCAAATCCGGTCACGCTGGCAATCACGCCTTTGAAGACATTACCCACCTGGTCCAGCATGAAGTCGCACTTCAGCCAGTCAGAGACATCACGCGTGGCTTCATCAGCACGGCGCTCGGCCATCGAACAGTGCTGACCCAGTTGCAGCATCTCTTCCATCGAATAATGGTAGCCACCGGTTTCCGTGGTGTTGCCCTTATGGCCCTGCTCCTGCGCCAGCAGATACTTAATCGCCCGGTGCAAGGAGAGATCCGGGTAACGACGGATCGGTGAAGTAAAGTGTGCATAAGATTGCAGCGCCAGGCCAAAGTGACCACGGTTTTCCGGATCGTAAATCGCCTGCTTCATCGAACGCAGCAGCATGGTTTGCAGCATTTCTGCGTCAGGACGGTCAGCAATCGACTCCAGCAGTTCAGCGTAATCACGCGGCTCAGGTTTGTTGCCACCAGGCAGCTCCAGCCCCAGCTCTGACAGGACGGAACGGAACGAGTTAATCGCTTCGGTCGTCGGCTTATCGTGAATACGGAACAGCGCTGGCTCTTTGGCTTTCTCAACGAATCGTGCCGCGGAGATGTTCGCCATGATCATGCACTCTTCAATCAGCTTGTGCGCGTCGTTACGCTGCGTCTGCTCGATACGCTCAATACGGCGTTCAGCATTGAAGATAAACTTCGCCTCTTCACTTTCAAACGAGATACCGCCACGCTCTTCACGGGCCTTATCCAGCACTTTGTAGAGGTTATGCAGCTCTTCAATGTGTTTAACCAGCGGTGCGTACTGCTCACGCAGCTCCTGGTCGCCTTGCAGCATATGCCAGACCTTGGTGTAGGTCAGACGTGCGTGGGAACTCATGACCGCTTCGTAGAATTTAAAGCCGGTTAAACGGCCTTTCGACGAAATGGTCATTTCACAGACCATACACAACCTGTCCACCTGCGGGTTGAGTGAACACAATCCGTTGGACAGCACTTCCGGCAGCATCGGAACAACCTGCGACGGGAAGTAAACGGATGTGCCACGGCTACGCGCTTCCTGGTCCAGCGGAGTCGGCGGGCGAACGTAATAGCTTACGTCAGCAATCGCCACCCATAAACGCCAACCACCGCCGCGTTTCTTCTCGCAATAAACCGCATCGTCGAAGTCGCGCGCATCTTCGCCATCGATAGTCACCAGCGGCAGGGAGCGCAGATCGACACGTCCTACTTTCGCCTCTTCCGGCACTTCTTCTTTCAGCCCGGCGACCTGTTTCTCAACCGCCTGCGGCCAGATATATGGGATTTCATGAGTACGCAGGGCCATATCAACGGCCATGCTGGTTCCCATGTTGTCACCCAGCACTTCAACAATTTTACCCACCGCTTTAGTGCGGCGAGTTGGACGCTGGGTCAGTTCAACGACAACCACAAAGCCCATACGAGCGCCCATTACCTCTTCCGGCGGGATCAGAATATCGAAGCTCAGGCGGCTGTCGTCTGGGACGACAAATCCAACACCAGCGTCGGTGAAGTAGCGGCCGACAATCTGGCTGGTTTTCGGCACCAGTACGCGCACAATACGCGCTTCGCGGCGACCTTTACGGTCCGCGCCCAACGGCTGCGCCAGCACCTGATCGCCATGAATGCAGGTTTTCATTTGCTCGCTGGACAGATACAGGTCATCTTTGCGGCCTTCAACGCGCAGAAAGCCGTAGCCATCACGGTGGCCAATAACGGTACCTTTCAGCAGGTCGAGACGCTCCGGCAGCGCATAGCATTGACGACGGGTGAAGACCAGTTGTCCGTCACGCTCCATCGCGCGCAGGCGACGACGCAGCGCTTCTTGCTGCTCTTCACCTTCAATATTGAGTTCAGCGGCCAGCTCATCGCGGTTGGCCGGCTTTTCACGTTTAGTTAAATGTTCGAGGATAAATTCCCGGCTCGGGATAGGATTCGCGTATTTTTCTGCTTCGCGTTCCTGGAAAGGATCTTGTGACATGTCGGTTCCTCCGTCATCATCGCTGCTGGCGGGAGTCGTTACTCCACCAGCAATAATTTATAAAGCGGTTGATTCTTTTCAACCAAATCAGCAAGTGTGTAGTTGTCCAGTTCCGTGAGAAAACTTTGCACTGCTTTAGAAAGCGCCTGTTTGAGTCGACAGGCCGGGGTAATATGGCAAAACTCGCTGCTACAGTTGACCAACGATAAGGGTTCCAGCTCGCGAACCACATCACCAATACCAATATCCTTAGCGGGTTTACCCAGGCGGATACCGCCATTTTTTCCTCGAATAGCAGTAACAAAGCCCGCCCGGCTAAGTTGATTGATTATTTTGACCATATGATTACGGGACACGCCGTAGACTTCTGTCACCTCAGAAATACTGGTCATACGTCCTTCGGGAAGTGACGCCATGTAGATTAGCGCACGTAATCCGTAATCGGTGAAACTTGTTAACTGCACATCAACCTCAGGAAAAGGGATAAAACGGATATACCTGGTAGTATTAATTACATTGATGATAAACCAGCCACCAGCCAGGTCGCTAATTTATTTCAGTTCGGGAAGGAAAAAAGCGAGGAACTTACGTGATTTTAAGCCGGATTCTGATGCAAAGCACCTTATCCGGCATAAATTAGTGCAAGCGCAGCGCCGTTTGACGCTACGCTATAACCAGAATTATGCGTCGAACGGGTCGCGCAGGATCATGGTTTCAGTACGGTCTGGGCCAGTTGAGATAATATCAATCGGCACACCGGTCAGTTCTTCAATACGCTTGATGTAGTTCAGCGCTGCCTGCGGCAGACCGCTACGTTCCTTCACGCCGAAGGTGGATTCAGACCAACCTGGCATGGTTTCGTAAATCGGCTCGATACCTTTCCAGTCGTCAGCTGCCAGCGGAGTAGTCGTTACTTCGCGGCCATCCGGCATACGGTAAGCAACACAGATTTTCACCTCTTTCAAACCGTCCAGTACGTCCAGTTTGGTCAGGCAGAAGCCAGACAGGGAGTTAATCTGTACTGCACGGCGTACAGCAACGGAATCCAGCCAACCGGTACGACGACGACGACCGGTGGTCGCGCCATACTCGTTACCTTGTTTGCACAGGAACTCGCCAACGTCATCAAACAGCTCAGTCGGGAACGGACCCGCACCTACACGAGTAGAGTAAGCTTTGATGATACCCAGAACGTAGTCCACATAACGTGGGCCCAGGCCGGAGCCGGTTGCCACGCCACCTGCGGTGGTGTTGGAGGACGTTACGTACGGATAGGTACCGTGGTCGATATCCAGCAGCGTACCCTGCGCACCTTCAAACATGACGAAATCGCCACGCTTACGCGCCTGGTCCAGCAGATCGGAAACATCAACAACCATTGAGGTCAGGATGTCGGCGATAGCCATCACATCATCCAGCACTTTCTGGTAGTCAACTGCTTCAACTTTATAGAAATTCACCAGCTGGAAGTTGTGATATTCCATCACTTCTTTCAGTTTTTCAGCGAAAGTTGCTTTATCAAACAGATCGCCAACACGCAGACCGCGACGAGCTACTTTGTCTTCATAAGCCGGACCGATACCACGACCGGTAGTACCGATCGCTTTCTCGCCACGCGCTTTCTCACGAGCGTTATCCAACGCAACGTGATAATCAAGGATCAGCGGACAAGCTTCAGACAGCAGCAGGCGCTCGCGAACCGGGATACCACGATCTTCCAGTCCTTTCATTTCTTTCATCAGCGCGGACGGAGACAGAACAACACCGTTACCGATGATGCTGATTACGTTTTCGCGAAGAATGCCTGATGGAATAAGATGGAGGACGGTTTTTTCACCGTTGATTACGAGAGTATGGCCTGCGTTGTGACCACCCTGGTAGCGCACAACATATTTAGCCCGTTCAGTCAGAAGATCGACGATCTTCCCTTTACCTTCGTCACCCCATTGGGTGCCCAGTACGACGACGTTGTTACCCATTTTTCAAAATCACCGTTTGCTTAAAAATGGATTTTACCACCGCTTTTTCAGATATACAGCACTTTTTGCATGCGAAAATCCGCAAATTAGTCTACTTATTGATCAGCCAATCGTTTTCCTCAACATGTAGTAGACCACAACGCCCGCAACCACAAGACCTCCACCAAAACGACGCAAAATATTTTCGGGAAGTTGCGCCATTGCAGAGATCATTTTCTTCCATGCGCTGGGATAAAGCATCGGACCCAGCCCTTCCAGCACCAAAACCAGCGCGAGTGCCAGCAAAATTGTTGAATTCATCCATCGCCCTTATATAAAAAGAAAACCACCGCATCCCTGGAGATGCCGGTGGTTTTGCTGCTTTAAAACCGCTGGAACGCGATTAGCGTGTCGCGGTATTTGGTGTCTTCATGTAGCGGAAGAAATCGCTGTCTGGGCTCATGACCATTACGTCCTGATTCCCTTCAAAGCTCTTCTCGTAAGCACGCAGGCTACGGATGAAGGCGTAGAAGTCCGGATCCTGACTGAACGCATCGGCAAACAGCTTAGCGGCTTCTGCATCGCCTTCACCGCGCATTATACGGCCCTGACGCTCAGATTCTGCCAGCGTTTTAGTGACTTCATAGTCAGCCGTTGCACGCAGTTTTTCCGCCTCTTCCTGGCCTTGTGAACGATGGCGACGCGCTACCGCTTCACGCTCAGCGCGCATACGGTTGTAGATAGCCTCGGACACTTCAGCAGGCAGGTTGATTTGCTTAATACGCACGTCAACTACTTCGATGCCCAATGCCGCCATACTGTTCGGGTTGATGACCGGTACTTTACCGTTCGTTTCAGCCTGAACACGTTCAGCCGCTTCGGCAATCGCGCTATCTGCTGCCGGAGTCGCCACTTCGTCTTCCGTGCCAGCAGAACCGGAGTTCAGCGCGTCACGAACTTCCAGGGTCAGACGACCGCGGGAATCGGTAACGATGTCCTTCACGTCCAGACGACCAATTTCAGAACGCAGACGGTCAGAGAACTTACGTTTCAGCAGGACTTCCGCCTGAGAAACATCGCCACCGCCCGTTGCCAGGTAGTAACGGCTAAAGTCACTGATGCGCCACTTGATGTAGGAGTCAACGATCAGGTCTTTCTTCTCTTTGGTAACAAAGCGATCGGCCTGGTTGTCCATAGTCTGAATACGCGCATCCAGCATCTTCACAGATTCAATAAACGGAATCTTGAAGTGCAGGCCAGGTGCTACGACCAGCGGCTTGTTTTCATCGTCACGCAGAACTTTACCAAAGCGCAGAGTAATACCGCGCTCGCCTTCTTTGACCACAAAGACAGACATGAACAGAACTACCAGAACGATGATGATAATCGCAATAACTGACTTACGCATCGTTATTCCCCCTGACGCTGGTAGTCGTTACGCTGCGCATTCGCGCGGCGTTGGTCCATAATATCGCCCTGACTGGTGGACGATGTGTTGCTTGCTCCAGTGCTGGAAGTCGTTGCTGGCGGCAGACGCAGCAGGTTTGAACTGCTGTCAGTCTTTGCTGCTGGCGCACTACCACCTTTCAGCATTTGATCCAGCGGCAGAACCATCAAATTGCTGCCTTTATCGTTAACCAGGACTTTGCGGGTATTGCTCAGCACTTTTTCCATGGTTTCGATATACAGACGCTCGCGGGTAATTTGCGGTGCGGCTTTATATTCCGGCAGAATTTTTGCGAAGCGAGCCACTTCACCCTGTGCTTCCAGGATTGTCTGAGTCTTATACGCACGCGCTTCTTCCAGAATACGCTGCGCCTGACCGTTTGCACGCGGCTGAACTTCGTTGGTGTACGCTTCCGCTTCACGGATGTACTGCTGTTCGTTTTCACGTGCTGCGATAGCATCGTCAAACGCGGCTTTTACTTCTTCCGGCGGACGTGCAGCCTGGAAGTTGACGTCCAGCAGGGTGATACCCATGTTGTACGGACGGATCGTTTCTTCCAGTTCACGTTGGGTATCGCTACGAATAACGGTACGACCTTCGGTCAGGATACGGTCCATGGTGTATTTACCGATAACCCCACGCAGGGCACTGTCGGTAGCCTGACGCAGACTGTCATCCGCGCTGGTTACGCTAAACAGGTAACGCTGCGGATCGGTCACGCGGTACTGTACGTTCATTTCGACGCGCACGACGTTTTCGTCAGAGGTCAGCATGACGCCGGATGCGGCAAGTTCACGCACGGCTTCAACGTTGACCGGTGTCACTTCGTCGACAAAGGTCGGTTTCCAGTTCAGACCCGGTTCAACCAAATGGCTGAATTTACCGAAGCGTGTCACCACGCCGCGTTCCGCTTCTTTAATGGTATAGAAACCGCTGGCCGCCCAGATAATGACGATAGCGGCCGCTGCGATAGTAAAGACTCGACCGCCCAGTTGCGGACGCGGGCCTTGCGATGAACTACCGCCGCCAGAGCCAGTACCTTTACCGCCACCCAGACCACCGAGCTTTTTACTCAGTTTGCGGAAGATATCGTCCAGATCGGGAGGTCCCTGCTCGCGACCACCTTTGTTTCCATTTCCCTCAGGGTTGCCGCCAGGTTTGCTGCTTCCCCAGGGGTCGCGGTCTTGTCCGTTATTACCGGGCTGATTCCACGCCATTTTTGTGCTCCATATTTGTTATGCGATGCTATACCTGCGTCTTTTGCGCTGCCGTTGCGTTGGCTGCGTCCCTCAACGCCAGTCACATAGTTGACTATGCTCCTGGAGATTTCAGGACTTGCCGCCTTCCTGCCGCACAAAATCCACAAGGTATAGAGGCGAAAAAATCTTCAGGCCATATCCGTCAGATCAGACAACATAGTCTTCCAGTGCCGGTTCTTGTTTACAGAGGCGACGCCAGTCTACGATCGGCATACGAACCTGCAGACCTACGCTGCCGTCCTCCTCCATCCACTCTTTTTCTATTGCCTGAAGTTGATAAAACCGGCTTCTCAAACGCCCTTCCTGCGGCGGCAAACGCAACGTATGCTGCGCCACCTCACCGGAAAGTCGCTCAGTCAAAGCCTGAAAAAGTTGTGGTATACCAATCCCCGTTTGCGCTGATACCCAAACGCGAATGGGTTTATTCTCTTCATCTCTGTCGATACGCGGCTCAAAGTCATCCAACATATCGATTTTATTCATCACCAGCAGGGTCGGGATCTCATGCGCATCGATCTCTTCGAGCACCGTATCGACGGCCTCAATGTTTTCCTGCACACGAAAATCTGCTGCATCAATAACGTGCAGCAGCAATGTCGCCTGACGTGTTTCCTGCAAGGTGGCCTTAAACGCCGCCACCAGGTCGTGCGGCAAATGACGGATAAACCCAACGGTATCCGCCAGCACAGTCTCACCCACGTCCGCAACGTCTATTCTGCGTAGCGTCGGGTCCAGGGTCGCAAACAGCTGATCTGCTGCGTAGACCTGGGCTTCGGTGATCTGGTTGAACAGGGTGGATTTTCCGGCGTTGGTATATCCCACCAGTGATACGGTTGGGACATCCGCTTTCTTGCGCGACTGTCGCCCCTGCTCACGTTGCTTTTCAACTTTTTCCAGGCGCGACTGTATCTGCAAAATGCGATTACGCAGCAAACGACGGTCGGTTTCGAGCTGGGTTTCACCCGGGCCGCGCAAACCAATCCCGCCCTTTTGCCGTTCAAGGTGAGTCCAGCCACGGACCAGACGCGTAGCCATATGGCGCAACTGCGCCAGCTCAACCTGCAACTTACCCTCATGGGTTCGCGCACGCTGGGCAAAAATATCTAAAATGAGACCAGTCCTGTCGATAACAAGACACTGGCACAACTGTTCCAGGTTACGTTCCTGGGCAGGGCTTAGAGCATGATCAAAAATCACCACCGCAGCGCCAGTCGCTTTTACGGCTTCGGCAATTTCGATTGCCTTACCTTCACCAACAAAATACTTCGGGTGCGGTGCTTTACGGCTCCCGGTAATCACCTGCATTGCTTCGACACCGGCGGAAGAAACCAGAGATTCAAACTCCTGGAGGTCTTCCATATCTTTGTCTTGCGAAAAATAGATGTGTACCAGTACCGCCTGCTCACCGGCATCATAACGGTCAAACAAGCGTCAACCCCTTAATATAAATCAACGGGGAACACAGGATCGCTGGCTCCCCGTATGTAAAACAGCTAATAACCTTATTCGGTTTCTTCGCTGTCCTGTTGCGCAGATGAACCTTGCGCGTTGCTACCGTGATGGTAGTTGCTGCCTGTGCCGCCGGTGGCATTATTGCTGTGATGAGAAACCGGACGAGACGGGACAACAGTAGAAATCGCGTGCTTATAAACCATCTGGCTGACCGTGTTTTTCAACAGGATCACGAACTGATCAAAAGACTCGATTTGACCTTGCAGCTTAATACCATTCACCAAATAAATAGAAACTGGAACACGTTCCCGACGCAGTGCGTTCAGGAACGGATCTTGTAAAGATTGCCCCTTAGCCATTCTCTCTTTTCCTTATATGCTTATTTGTACTTTGAACCTTTCGATTCTGAAAAATTGCGCACGATACGTTTCAATTGTACACATTCAGTTCGCGATAGCACCAACAACCTGTAATACTTCGTTTCGCGCCTGGTCAGGCTTTTCACTGTCAAGCCAGTGCACCCCTTCCCAACCACGCAACCAGGTTACCTGTCGCTTCGCCAACTGCCTCGTGGCGCAAACACCTCTATAAACCATTTCATCGTATGAAATTTCACCTTCAATGTATGACCACATCTGGCGATACCCTACACAACGAATGGAAGGCAAATCCGTATGCAAATCTCCACGGGCAAAAAGCGCCCGGACTTCTGCTTCAAAACCTGAAGCTAACATCTGATGAAAACGCTGCTCAATTCGCTGATGGAGCAGTTCACGGCTCGCCGGGGCGATTGCAAACTGATGCACCTGATACGGCAAAGCATCTCCTGACGTTTGCGTCAGCTCCGTTAAAGTTTTACCCGAAATGAAAAAAACTTCCAGTGCCCGGGAAAGTCTTTGCGGATCATTTGGATGAATACGCGCCGCTGCCACGGGATCGATGTCCTGAAGCTGTCGGTGTAACGCGTCCCAACCCTGCTCTGCCGCCTGCTGCTCAATTCTGGCCCTGACTTCCGGGTCCGCCGACGGTAACGGCGACAGTCCTTCAAGCAAGGCTTTGAAATATAACATTGTGCCGCCCACCAGCAACGGGATACGGCCCGCGGCGGTGATGTCGGCCATCTCGGCTAACGCATCGCGACGAAAATCCGCAGCGGAGTACGCCTGCGATGGATCGCGGATATCCAGCAATCGGTGCGGTGCGGCCTGTAATTCAGCTGCATCAGGCTTAGCTGTACCGATATCCATCCCCTTGTAAATAAGGGCGGAATCAACGCTTATCAACTCTATGGGCAAAACTTTACGCAATTCAATTGCTAATGCCGTTTTACCGGAGGCCGTTGGCCCCATCAAAAAAATCGCCTTTGGCAGGCTCGCCTTACGGGTATCACTCATGTTTCAGGGCATTCATTACCGAATGTAAATCAACAGGTTGTAACAGACCACCCGGCGGTGCCTTCACGAGTTGTGGGCAGAGCCGCTCAACATCCGCTAACAGCGTAATCGCCTGTGCCATGCTCCACTGTGGATGCTCGCTCATCAGGTTACGTGCGATCCACTGTGCAATATTGCCCGGCTCGAATACGGATTGCTGCGCCAGGTAGCCTATCAGTTCAGGAATCAAGATTTGTAAATTTTGTTGGCGTAAGGGTAAAGGCACCGCCCGGATGGTCACATGCTGCGCATCCAGCTGAAATTCAATGCCCAACTCAGCCAGTTGGCTCTGTCCTTTTTGCAGTGCCGCTTTTTCATCAGCGGTCACTTTTAGACGTAAAGGGATCAGTAACGGTTGAGCACAAACCGCTCCCTGATCCGGCGTTAACTGCGCCTGACGCAGCCAACGCTCAGCCACCGGTAATGCCAACAACCGAATATGGCCATCGCACTCGAGTAACGCGCAGTCTGCACCAACTATCGTTAGCACCCGGCCAAAGCCCTGACTGCTGCCAGTCAGAGGCGTCGATGGCGTTTCAGAGACCGGCGTTTTACGCGTTGGAGCAGGCGTCTGCATCAGTTGCTGATAAATTTCGCCCTGCTGCTTTTGGTATCCGGGTTGAGCACGAGGCCAACTGGCTCCCGCCTGACGGCCACCGCCACCACTATTGCCACTTCCAGTGCCAGCGGATGCTGAGTACCGCGGTGTCGCAGGTTCACGCGCGGGAGCCGGCTCGGCAAAATGGTTGCGTCCAGCAGCAACGCGGTTTTCCGGAATGTGCCTTGGGGCGGGTTCGTCGTCATCAGCCAACGGCAGCGGCGTTTCAAGCTGCTGTTGCAGGACACTCAACACGCCCTGGTAAATAAAATCGTGCACCAGCCGGGATTGATGGAAACGGACCTCATGTTTAGCTGGGTGTACGTTGACATCCACTTGATGCGGATCGATTTCCAGATACAACACAAAAGCGGGCTGTTGATCGGCTCCCAGCTTATCTTCACAGGCCTGGCGGATAGCATGGTTGATCAGCCGGTCGCGCATCATCCGACCATTCACGTAGCAGTACTGGATTTCTGCCAGTGCTGCCGTTGTGTGGTTAGGATCGGCCACCCAGCCGCGCAATGTTAAATCGCCATGCTGCCATTCGATCGCCAGCGCATGCTCCAGAAACGGCGTGCCGCAAATCGCGCCCAGTCGGCGCTCTTTCTGCCCATCCGCGGCCACTGCCCGGTACTGACGCACCACTTTGCCGTTGTGCGACAAATTTATCGTCACATCAAAACGCGCCAGCGCAATGCGGCGAATAATCTCGTCGATATGATTAAATTCGGTTTTCTCGGTGCGCATAAATTTGCGCCGCGCCGGGGTGTTGTAGAACAAATCTAGCACCTCCAGCGTGGTTCCCACCGGATGCGCAGCGGGTTTAACTGTGACATCCATGTCACGCCCTTCGGCATACGCCTGCCAGGCTTCGGGTTGTTCTTGCGTACGCGACGTCAGGGTTAAACGAGACACGGAGCTGATACTGGCCAGCGCTTCGCCGCGAAATCCGAGGCTTACGATGGCTTCAAGATCGTCAAGCGAGGCTATTTTACTGGTGGCATGACGCGCCAACGCCAACGCCAGCTCGTCTTTTTTAATCCCGCAGCCGTTGTCACGAATACGGATAAGCTTCGCGCCGCCGCGTTCAATATCGATATCAATGCGCGTCGCACCGGCATCGATGCTGTTTTCCACCAGCTCTTTCACCACTGACGCAGGCCGTTCTACCACCTCGCCTGCGGCAATCTGGTTCGCCAGCTGTGGCGGTAGAACCTGAATCGGCATGGCTAATCCTTAATTTGTTAACGTGTTACCCGGCGATATGGCGCTGGCGGTTTGCGCCGGTGCGCCCTGCGGCCCGGTTTGCATCGGGTGCGCCTGGAAATAGTTACGCAATCCTTTGTAAATCGCCTCAGCCAGTTGCTGCTGGTAATCATCACTCGCCAACAGACGTTCTTCGCTGTTGTTACTGATAAAGCCAGTTTCAACCAGCACTGACGGGATATCAGGCGAACGCAGTACGCCAAGACTGGCGTGTTCTGGACGACGCTTATGCATCGAACCAATACGTTCTAACTGGCCGATCATGCTGGTCGCCACATCATACCCGACGCGCTGCGAATGACCGAACTGCAGATCCAGTACGGCCTGGCTGAGATAAGGATCGGACTGGCTGTTTGCCAGCACATCGCCCGCGCCGCCCAACAGCTCCGATTGCTTCTCGTGCTGTTCCAGCCAGCCGGCCATCTCACTGTTCGCCCGACGGTTTGACAGCACCCAAACGGAAGCACCTGTGGCATCACGATTTGGCGCGGCATCCGCGTGAATAGAAACCAGGAAATTGGCGTTTTGTTTACGCGCGACGTCTGAACGCCCCATCACCGAGATAAAGTAATCACCATCACGGGTGAGTACACCTTTAAACATCGGGTCATCATTGAGCAAACTGCGCAGCTTGCGCGCCACGGCAATCGTGACGTTTTTCTCACGCGTGCCGCCAGGACCAATAGCGCCAGGATCCTGTCCACCGTGTCCGGCATCAATGGCAATCACCACCTTATCGCCGTTGCTGGTGCTGGCGCGCGCCGCAGGGCGCGTGGAGGTATTGCTGTTAGTCACAGCCGTAGTGCGATCGTTTTCTGCTTTAAACGGATTGCGCGCTGGCTCGACAGGACGTGGGGCAACAATCGGCGCTTCAACACGCTTTGCAACCACGGGAGGTGGAGGCGGCGGCGCATCAGCGTTGATGGTAAACACGACGGTATAATTGCCGCCGTTCTGGCGTTTTACTGCTTCGGCTTTACCGTTCTCGGTTAAATCCACCACCAGGCGCAGAGATTGCGCATCTTTTGGCGTGCCGGAACGGATAGATTTCACCAGATTATTGCCGCTAAACAGCAGCGGTAACCCCTGAATCACACCGGTTTGTTTAATATCCAGCGCGACGGTTCGTTTCCCGTCCTGCGAAACGGCATATTCAGGATCGCCAATAAAGCTCAGCGTAATCCGCGCCTGTTGATCGCCATTGGACACCTGAAGATCGGAGAGGCTGGCGGCCCCTGCCTGCGCGCACAGCAGGACCAGGGTTGCCATCAGCCAGTTTCTGATGCGATAAATCATCCCGCCACCCTTAAGGTTAATCGGCTAAACGCGCCAGCAATAAATCACCTGATGAGGAGACTGCGCTTACACGCGCCTCTCGACCTTGCGCCTGGTATTCAATGTGTATTTCGACGTCCGGGTCTGGCAGTACACCTTTACCTTGTTGCGGCCATTCCACCAGGCAGATGGCATCATTGGCAAAATAATCGCGGATCCCCATAAATTCCAGCTCCTCTGGGTCCGCAAGTCGGTATAAATCGAAGTGATATACCATCAAGTTATCGAGTGAATAGGGTTCAACCAGCGTGTAGGTGGGGCTTTTTACATTACCTTTATGACCTAACGCCTGCAGAAATCCCCGGCTGAAGGTGGTTTTACCCGCCCCCAGGTCGCCGTACAAATATATAACCGTCGCGCCGTCACAGGCTTTGGCTACCCGCAGTCCCAGGTCTAAAGTCGCCTGCTCATCAGGTAGTGGAATTACTCGATTCATCATGATAAACGTCAATCACATCAGGGTTAACAATACGCTGTAGCGTGGTAAAGAGATCTGTCGCCAACATGCCGCGCGTACCAAAACGCGCCGCCAGCACATCCGCCGCCGCTCCGTGCGCAACACATCCCGCACATGCTGCATCATACGGGGTAAGCTTCTGTCCGAGCAATGCGCCAATAATACCGGAAAGCACATCCCCCATTCCGCCACTGGCCATCCCGGCATTGCCGGTATCAATAATACCCAACTCCGCCTGTTCAGCAGCAACAACCGTACCCGCGCCTTTCAGCACCACCACGCCTCCGTACCGTTTTACCAGACGTTGTGCACAAAGTAAGCGATCGTCTTCAATTTCTGCAATGGAACAACCCAGCAGTCGCGCGGCTTCACCTGGATGCGGCGTGATCACGCGATTGTGACGTTTATCGGGGTTGATTGCCAGCAGGTTCAGCGCATCCGCATCCCAGAGCATCGGTTTGCGAAAATTCTCCACTTTTTGCAGCGCTTTTTTGCCCCACTCCTGCTGACCAAGCCCGGGGCCTATCACCACTACATCCGCCCACGCCAGGCTCTCTTCCAGCGTCTGTGGTGTCAGCGCATCGACCATCAGTTCCGGTCTGGCTGTCAAAATAGGCGCAATGTTTTCACTGCGCGTCAGCACTTTGACCAGCCCGGCACCTGCTCGCAGCGCGGCTTCCCCGGCCATGCGTGTTGCGCCTGCCGTACCGTGGTCACCGCCGATAATCACCAGTCGACCGTGGGAACCCTTGTGCGAGGTGGGTCGACGCGGCGTTAGCCAGTGCGCAAGCTGTTGAACATCAAAACGTTGAATTGGCGCATTCTGTCCCGCCAGCCAGTCGTCCAGCCCAAGTGCGTTAACATGCAGACGCCCGGTGACATCGCGCGCTTTACCGGTGAGCAGGCCCGGCTTGAGTGCAATAAAGGTAATGGTATGCGCTGCGTTGATGACCGCGCCCGGCGTCGCTCCCGTCTGCGCCAGCAGGCCGGAGGGAATGTCTATCGCCACGGTGGGGGCTGGGTGAGAATTGGCACGTTCAATCAATACCGAGAGAGACTCACGCGGCGCATGTTTTAAGCCAGTGCCTGACAGCGCATCAATAATGACGTCCACGTTATTTGGCCAATTGATATCCGCCGCGTGAATGACGCCACCAGCGTTAAGCCAGGCATCACGCGCCTGCTGCGCCTCCTCGGGGAGCGGTTTGTCACTTTCCTGCGCCAGCAACGTAACTTCAAGACCCAGCGCTTTGGCAAGTCTTGCCACTACGTAACCATCACCGCCGTTGTTGCCATGACCACATAGCACCAGCCAGTGCCGGGCGTTCGGATAAGCCTCACGAGTGACCTGAAACGCCGCCTCTCCCGCCCGTTGCATCAGTTCGTACAGCGTCAGCCCTGAACTGTCTGCCGCCTCTCGCTCCATCCGCCTGATGTCATCGGCGTGCCAGATGGAGTGTGGTATACTTGCGGGGTTTTTCTTCATTGTATGGTCCGTCATGTCAGAGCCCCTCGATCTCAATCAGTTAGCGCAAAATATTAAGCAGTGGGGGCTGGAGCTTGGCTTTCAGCAGGTCGGGATTGCCGATACCGACCTCAGCGAAGCGGAACCCAAACTGCAGACCTGGCTGGATAAACAATACCACGGCGAGATGGACTGGATGGCCCGTCACGGCATGATGCGCGCCCGACCTCACGAATTATTGCCCGGTACGCTACGTGTCATCAGCGTACGTATGAACTATCTTCCTGCCAATGCGGCCTTCGCCAGCACGTTGAAGAATCCTTCTCTGGGTTACGTCAGCCGTTACGCGCTGGGGCGCGACTACCATAAGCTGCTACGTAACCGCTTAAAAAAGCTGGGAGAGATGATTCAACAGCACTGCGTTTCGCTGAATTTTAGACCTTTTGTCGATTCTGCGCCCATTCTTGAGCGTCCGTTAGCGGAAAAAGCCGGGCTTGGCTGGACAGGTAAGCACTCACTTATCCTCAATCGCGAAGCAGGTTCATTTTTCTTCCTCGGGGAATTACTGATCGATTTACCCTTGCCGATCGACCAACCAGTAGAAGAAGGATGCGGGAAATGCGTCGCCTGCATGACCATCTGTCCCACCGGGGCCATTGTTGAACCCTATACGGTGGATGCGCGCCGCTGTATCTCTTATCTCACTATCGAACTGGAAGGCGCGATCCCGGAAGAATTTCGTCCCTTGATGGGGAATCGAATTTATGGCTGCGATGATTGCCAGCTTATTTGCCCGTGGAACCGCTATTCACAGTTGACGGCAGAGGATGACTTCAACCCGCGCAAGCAGCTTCATGCTCCGGAGTTAATAGAGCTGTTTAGCTGGAGCGAAGCGTGGTTTTTAAAAGTCACGGAAGGGTCTGCCATTCGTCGTATTGGCCACCTGCGCTGGCTGCGAAATATCGCCGTTGCGTTGGGTAATGCTCCCTGGAATGAAGCCATTCTTCGCGCACTGGAAAGTCGCAGAGGTGAGCACCCACTTCTCGACGAACACATAGAGTGGGCGGTTGCTCAGCAAATCGAGAAGCGAAATGCCTGCGTAGTTGAGGTGCAGCTACCGCAGAAACAACGTTTGGTCAGGGTCATTGAGAAGGGTCTGCCGCGCGACGCTTAAGTCATCCACAGCTTGTGTATAAAAATAAAAACACATTGATATTCAAGAGGGAAAAAATCGTCAAGTGATCGTATTAACAATTTGAAATGATAATTAAATTAATAATTTCAAATAGTTAAAATGATACTATTCACCCGGCGAAGTTTTTTGCATTCCAGGAATAATACCCGAACCTGTGGATAAGTCTGTTTACAAGAGTATGTCAATGACGAAACAAAACGTCCCCAACGCGATTATTCGTTGTGGATATTTTTATTGGGGTAAGAATTTGGAGCGGGAAACGAGACTCGAACTCGCGACCCCGACCTTGGCAAGGTCGTGCTCTACCAACTGAGCTATTCCCGCTTGGGTGTGTCTGTGCTTAATAAGCACTTTCAAATTTTGGAGCGGGAAACGAGACTCGAACTCGCGACCCCGACCTTGGCAAGGTCGTGCTCTACCAACTGAGCTATTCCCGCTTGGGTGTGTCTGTGCTTAATAAGCACTTTCAAATTTTGGAGCGGGAAACGAGACTCGAACTCGCGACCCCGACCTTGGCAAGGTCGTGCTCTACCAACTGAGCTATTCCCGCAAATCTGTACTGCTTTTGTTGCTGTCGTAATTTGCATTTCTGCGTCGTTACGGGAGGCGCATTATACGAGAAATCCGTTTAGCTGCAACCCCCCTGAAAGCGTTTTTTTCGAAAATTCGTTCAAGTGATTAATTTACAATCAAGCTGAACAATTTAGCGTCAAAAAACCGGTGACGCAAGCCACCGGAGGACAAAATCAAAGATTAATAAAATGTTCGCGATAGTAAGCAAGCTCAGCAACAGATTCACGAATGTCGTCCATCGCCTGATGTGTTCCCTGCTTGGTGAAGCCCGCAAGGATTTCCGGCTTCCAACGACGCGCCAGTTCTTTGAGCGTACTGACGTCCAGATAGCGATAATGGAAATACGCCTCCAGCTCCGGCATGTATTTAAACAGGAAACGACGATCCTGCCCGATGCTGTTGCCGCAGATAGGTGATTTCCCTTCCGGAACCCACTCTTTCAAAAAAGCCAGCGTGGCCAGTTCAGCGTCACGATCGCCCATGGTGCTCGCCTTCACGCGCTCCACCAGCCCGCTACCGGTATGCGTACGTACGTTCCAGTCATCCATTAATGCCAGCTGTTCGTCGGACTGGTGCACCGCAATTGTCGGTCCTTCAGCCAGAATATTCAGGTTGGCATCCGTCACCAGCGTGGCGATCTCAATAATGCGATCGCGCTCGGGATCCAGACCTGTCATCTCCAGATCGATCCAAATCAGGTTGTTTTCATTGGCACTCATGCTATTTTCCACCCTTCAGCGTCACATTCAGTGTGACTACATTGATCTAAAATTGTGTGTATCATAAATGTTTTGCCCATCATGGGCGACCAGGAGCCAGTCCGATTGAGTAAGAATAAACTCTCCAAAGGCCAACAGCGCCGTGTGAACGCCAATCACCAGCGTCGTCTTAAAACGTCCACGGAGAAGCCCGACTACGACGACAACCTGTTTGGCGAAACCGCTGAAGGCATCGTTATCAGCCGTTTTGGCATGCATGCCGACGTAGAGTCTGCTGACGGTGAAATTCACCGCTGCAACATCCGCCGTACAATTCGCTCGCTGGTTACTGGCGATCGCGTAGTCTGGCGCCCGGGTAAAGCGGCAGCTGAAGGCGTGAATGTCAAAGGTATCGTTGAAGCGGTACACGATCGTACTTCGGTATTGACACGCCCCGACTTTTACGACGGGGTAAAGCCTATTGCCGCCAACATCGACCAGATCGTTATTGTCTCAGCCATCTTACCCGAGCTGTCACTCAATATTATCGACCGGTATCTGGTAGCCTGCGAAACGCTACACGTTGAACCGATTATCGTGCTGAATAAGATCGATCTGCTGGATGATGAAGGCATGGCCTTCGTTAACGAACAGATGGATATCTATCGCAACATTGGCTATCAGGTGTTGATGGTATCAAGCCGCACTAAAGACGGCCTGAAACCGCTTGAAGAAGCATTAACCGATCGCATCAGCATTTTTGCCGGTCAATCGGGCGTAGGTAAATCCAGCCTGCTCAATAATCTCCTCGGCCTGCAGGAAGAGATCCTGACCAATGATGTCTCTGACAACTCCGGCCTTGGACAGCACACCACCACGGCCTCTCGCCTGTATCACTTCCCACACGGCGGCGACGTTATCGACTCCCCTGGCGTACGTGAGTTTGGACTGTGGCATCTGGAGCCGGAACAAATCACGCATGGCTTTGTCGAATTCCATGACTACCTGGGCCATTGCAAATACCGCGACTGCAAGCATGATACCGATCCAGGCTGCGCTATCCGTGAGGCTGTAGAAAAAGGGGCCATAGCCGAAACCCGGTTTGAAAATTATCACCGCATCCTGGAAAGCATGGCGCAGGTAAAAACGCGTAAAAACTTTTCTGATACAGACAACTGACAACTAAGCTAAGCATCGCTAGAATCGTCCCCCTTTTTTCAGGATCCGGCCCGTATGCCGGATTGGGAACAAATTATGGCCTGGAGGCTACCTTGTTAAACTCATTTAAGCTTTCGCTACAATACATTCTGCCGAAACTATGGCTCACTCGCCTGGCGGGTTGGGGTGCGAGCAAACGAGCGGGATGGCTGACCAAACTGGTTATCGATCTGTTCGTGAAATATTACAAGGTCGATATGAAAGAGGCGCAAAAGCCGGACACCGCCAGCTATCGCACCTTCAACGACTTCTTTGTTCGCCCGCTGCGCGATGATGCTCGCCCGATTAATACCGATCCAAACGTACTGGTCATGCCCGCTGACGGTGTGATTAACCAGTTAGGCAACATCGAGGAAGACAAACTGCTGCAGGCTAAAGGGCACAGCTATACCCTTGAAGCGCTGCTGGCTGGCAACTATCAGATGGCGGACAAATTCCGCAACGGTACGTTTGTAACCACTTACTTGTCTCCACGCGATTACCACCGTGTACACATGCCGTGTAACGGTATCCTGCGTGAAATGATGTATGTGCCGGGCGATCTCTTCTCTGTAAACATCCTGACTGCGCAAAACGTACCGAACCTGTTTGCCCGCAACGAACGTGTAATCTGTCTGTTTGATACCGAATTTGGCCCGATGGTGCAGATTCTGGTCGGCGCGACCATCGTCGGCAGCATTGAGACCGTATGGGCTGGCACCATTACCCCACCGCGTGAAGGCGTCATCAAGCGCTGGACCTGGCCGGAAGGCGAAAGCGAAGGGTCGGTGGCGCTGCTGAAAGGTCAGGAAATGGGCCGCTTTAAGCTCGGTTCCACCGTCATCAACCTGTTCGCACCTGGCAAAGTTAACCTGGTTGAGCAGTTGCAGGATCTGTCCGTGACCAAAATCGGCCAACCAATGGCCATCTCAACCGAGACTTTCGTGACGCCAGAGGCAGAACCGGCCCCGCTGGCGAAAGAAGAGATCGAAGCAGAACACGACGCCAGCCCGCTGGTTGACGACAAAAAAGACGAAAGTTAAACATAGGAATCGCTGCTGTGCGCCTGATTATCACTTTTCTGATGGCCTGGTGCCTCAGCCTGGGGGCGTACGCTGCGACGGCCCCCGATGCCAAACAACTCACCCAGGAACTGGAGCAGGCAAAAGCGGCAAAACCTGCTCAGCCAGAAACCGTCGAGGCGCTCCAGTCCGCGCTGAATGCCCTTGAGGAGCGTAAAGGCTCTCTCGAGCGTGCCCAGCAATATCAGCAGGTTATTGATAACTTCCCCAAGCTGTCCGCAACGTTACGCGCGCAGCTTAGCAACCTGCGTGATGAACCGCGCAATGTGCCAACCGGACTCACTACCGATGCGTTAAACCAGGAGATCCTCCAGGTTAGCAGCCAACTGCTGGAAAAGAGTCGTCAGGCCCAGCAGGAGCAGGATCGCGCCCGGGAAATCGCCGACTCGTTAAGCCAGCTTCCTCAACAGCAAACCGATGCCCGCCGCCAGCTCAATGAGCTTGAGCGACGCATTGGTACCGCCAACGGTAATTCCGCACAGAATCAGGCGATGCAGGCTGAATCCGCCAAACTTAAAGCCCAGGTCGATGAACTGGAGCTGGCGCAGCTTTCCGCCAATAACCGTCAGGAACTGGCGCGTATGCGCTCCGAACTGGCGGAAAAACAGAGTCAACAACTCGACGCTTACCTGCAGGCTTTGCGCAACCAGCTTAACAGTCAACGTCAGCGTGAAGCTGAGCGAGCGCTGGAAAGCACTGAACTGCTGGCGGAAAACAGCGCGGGACTGCCGGAGGGTATTGTCGACCAGTTCAAGGTAAACCGCGAGCTGTCTCAGGCCTTGAACCAGCAAGCACAGCGTATGGACCTGGTCGCCTCGCAGCAGCGTCAGGCCGCCAGCCAAACGCTGCAGGTGCGTCAGGCATTGAATACGCTGCGAGAGCAGTCTCAGTGGCTTGGGGTTTCAAATATGCTGGGAGAAGCGCTGCGAGCGCAGGTATCCCGTCTGCCGGAAATGCCTAAACCTCAGCAGTTGGATACCGAAATGGCGCAGCTTCGCGTACACCGCATGCGCTATGAGGATCTCCTCAACAAACAGCCGCAGCTGCGTCAAATTCATCAGGCCGATGGACAACCGCTGACCGCTGAACAGAGCAGCATCCTCAACGCCCAGCTACGCACCCAGCGTGAGTTGCTGAACTCATTGTTACAGGGCGGCGATACGCTGATCCTTGAGCTGACCAAGCTCAAAGTTTCCAACAGCCAACTGGAAGATGCGCTAAAAGAGGTCAATGAAGCGACACACCGCTACCTGTTCTGGACGTCAGACGTTAGCCCTATCTCCCTCTCCTGGCCTGTCGACATCGTTCAGGATCTGCGGCGTCTGATCTCATTAGATACGTTTAATCAGTTGGGCAAAGCCAGCATCATGATGCTGACCAGCAAAGAAACGCTGCTACCGCTGTTCGCGGCGTTGGTGTTAGTTGGCTTTAGCCTCTCTTCGCGCAAGCACTTCACCCGTTTCCTTGAACGCTCGTCCGCGCGGGTCGGGAAAGTCACCCAGGACCACTTCTGGCTGACAATACGCACGGTATTCTGGTCAATACTCGTCGCTTCACCATTGCCAGTGCTGTGGGCAACGCTCGGTTACGGATTGCAGGAAGCCTGGCCTTATCCGTTGGCTGTCGCGATCGGCGATGGCGTTACCGCCACGGTGCCCATGCTGTGGGCGGTAATGATCTGCGCCACCTTTGCACGTCCCAACGGTCTGTTCATTGCCCACTTTGGCTGGCCGCGGAACCGCGTCGCGAAAGCCATGCACTATTACCTGATGAGCATCGGGCTGATTGTCCCGTTGATCATGGCGGTGATTATGTTTGATAACCTCAATGACCGGGAATTCTCCGCCTCACTGGGACGTCTGTGCTTTATTCTGATTTGCGGTGCGCTGGCGGTCGTAACCCTGAGCCTGAAACGCGCCGGGATACCGCTGTACCTCGATAAAGAGGGCAACAGCGATAACATGGTTAACAGCATGCTGTGGAATATGCTGATGGGTGCGCCGCTGATTGCCATTCTCGCCGCGGCAGTAGGCTACCTCGCCACGTCACAAGCCCTGCTGGCTCGTCTGGAAACGTCCGTAGCGATTTGGTTCTTATTACTGGTGGTGTATCACGTTATCCGCCGTTGGATGCTGATCCAGCGCCGCCGCCTGGCGTTCGACCGCGCCAAGCATCGACGCGCTGAAATGCTGGCGCAGCGCGCGCGGGGCGAAGAAGAACCACCGCATTCCACCAGCCTTGAAGGCGCGATTGACGTTGATGAAAGCGAAGTGGATCTGGATGCTATCAGCGCGCAATCGCTGCGCCTGGTGCGTTCTATCCTGATGCTTATCGCCCTGCTCTCGGTCATTGTACTGTGGTCAGAAATTCATTCCGCTTTCGGCTTCCTGGAAAACATCTCATTGTGGGATGTCACCTCCACGGTTCAGGGCGTGGAAAGCTTAGAACCGATAACGCTGGGCGCGGTGCTTATCGCGATTCTGGTATTCATCATCACCACCCAGTTAGTGCGCAACCTACCCGCACTGCTGGAGCTGGCACTACTGCAACATCTGGATTTAACCCCCGGCACCGGTTATGCCATCACCACCATTACCAAGTATCTGCTGATGCTGATTGGCGGTCTGGTTGGCTTCTCGATGATCGGTATTGAATGGTCCAAACTGCAATGGCTGGTGGCGGCTCTCGGTGTCGGTCTGGGCTTTGGTTTGCAGGAGATCTTCGCCAACTTTATTTCCGGCCTAATTATCCTGTTTGAAAAACCAATCCGCATTGGCGACACGGTGACGATTCGCGATCTTACCGGTAGCGTGACGAAAATTAATACCCGCGCCACCACTATCAGCGACTGGGACCGCAAAGAGATCATCGTGCCCAACAAAGCCTTTATCACTGAACAGTTTATCAACTGGTCGTTATCCGATTCCGTTACCCGTGTGGTGTTAACCATCCCGGCACCGTCGGAGGCTAATAGCGAGGAGGTTACGCAGATCCTGCTGACTGCCGCGCAGCGCTGTTCGCTGGTTATCGATAATCCGGCACCTGAAGTCTTCCTGGTTGACCTGCAGCAGGGGATTCAAATCTTCGAACTGCGTATTTATGCCGCAGAAATGGGGCATCGCATGCCGCTGCGCCATGAAATCCACCAACTGATTCTGGCAGGCTTCCGCGAGCACGGTATTGATATGCCGTTCCCTCCGTTCCAGATGCGTCTGGAGAGCCTCGGCGGTAAGCAAACAGGGAGAACATTAAGTTCTGCAGGAAGAGGCAGTCGCCCGGCAGGGAGTTTGTAACGCACAATGCAGGCAAGAAATGCCGGATGGCGACCCGTTGGGTCTAATCCGGCCTACGGGTCTGCAATTAACCTGTAGGCCCGATAAGCTTGCGCCATCGGGCATTTCATCGCCGACCACAGACATTTTCGGGCTTAATATGCGTCCGGATCGGCAACAGGCAATAAACGCCAGATGGCCTTTATTCCACCGCCCACTCAGGCTCGTTGGTCGTGCGACGGCTGTAGTTCTGATAAATCGCCATCGCCAGCAGTGAGAAGAAGATCGGACCGCCGGTCATCCACAGTGCGCTGTTCCAGTCTCCGGCTTCAATTACCGGCTGGATGATGGTGAACACGTTAGCAAACGTCACCACCAGCACGACCACTCCCGTTGCCAGCAGCGTCGCCGCTCGGGTTTTAAAGACAACAAACGGCCTTTCCAGACCCGGACGGGATTTAAAGAACGGGAACGCCAGCGCCAGGAACAGATACGGCAGCGTCATCGAGACATTCGCCATCAGCGTCAGTTTGTTATAGAACGCCGAAGCCGTATCGCCACCAAATGAAACCAACAGGATAAACAGGCTCACCAGCAGGCACTGTAACCACATTGCCGTCGTCGGCATCCCTACGGCATTAAGTTTGGTCATCGGCGCGGGCCACAACGCCTTCGGCGTGCCCTGAATAATCGCTTTCAGCGGTGAGTAGCTGAGGGTGAAAAAAGCGCCGGTATAGGCAAGGAACATGGAAAGCCCGGTAATACGTGCAAACCATACGCCCATCACCATTGCGGCATCAGGGGAAAGATGTAGCGCATTACCCAACGTCATTCCGAGGCTTTTCATCAGGATATAGGTAATATTCCCGAGGTTAACTGAGCTATTACTTAATACCTGCTGCCAGTTAGTGCTAACGCCCCATAAAAAGATGGCCAGTGAATAACCAACAGAAATGACAATAGCGGCAAAGACAATGCCTTTTGCAAAGTTCTTTTCTGGTTTTTCTGTTTTATCAACCAGTCCCCCCACAGCTTCAATTCCGCCGTAAGCAAAAATGGCAAACACAACAAATGACAACATTGCCAGTCCAGACTGATATCCGGGATTAGGCGAAGAGATGAAATTAATATCCTGTGCAAAGTGGCCACCAGTTAATAACAAAATAGCGACACTCACTAACAACAGAACTAAATTAAGACACATTACGGCAATTCCACCTACAGCCGTAATACGCGCAATCTTATTAATACCCCGGGATGCCACGCAGGTCACCAGGATCATCCAACCGACTGCGAGCAGTCCGACAACCTGCGTAGGCTCAAGCCCTGCAATACGCCAGTGCTGCGTCATGTCTGCGCCAAACAAGAAGGTTGAAAAAGGTACCCAGACTTTCGCCGCAGTACTAACCATCCATATCACATAAGAAGAAAACCACATAAACGTGCCGATAAACGCATAGCGTGGTCCAACGCTATTATTCATCCACGAATAGATTCCCCCCTCTTCTTTCCGATAGGCAGAACCCATTTCCGCCATCATTAAAGCAAATGGAATAAAGAATAATAATGCAGAAAATATATACCATGGTATTGCACTATACCCCATTAAATAGAACGCGGAGGGGCTATTAGCAAAACCGAAAACTGACGTAAATATCATGAGAATGAGACCTATCAGGCTCATCTTTTTTATTGTTTGGGTCATTAAACCATCCCTTACTCTGGCAAGCGTTTAACAAACGCCGCTCACCGGTTGGCACTGCTCTCTTTGCAGAGTTCAGCGATAAAAAAACAACACAGAATTGATACCTAAACGATATCAAATATCCAGGTGTAAATTGTGGCTATTAGAGGGGAAATGAAAAAATATGCTACAAAGTGGCGATTAAGCCACCACTTTGTATTGCTGAAGAGTAAGTTATGCGCGATCGACTGTAAATGCGATTACCTCGGCCAGGCTCTCTGCGCCCAGCGCCAGCATCACCAGACGGTCAACGCCCAGCGCCACGCCTGAGCAATCCGGCATGCCGACTTTCAGCGCTTCCAGCAGGTTGGTATCGATAGGTTGCTGTGGTAAGCCTCGTGCGGCACGTTTGCGGTTATCCTGTTCAAACCGCTGCTGCTGTTCGCGCGCGTCGGTCAATTCATGGAAACCATTCGCCAGCTCAATACCTTTGTAATAAACCTCGAAACGTTCAGCCACGCGGTGATCTTCGGTACTGATTTGCGCCAGTGATGCCTGGCTGGCCGGGAAATGATACACAAACGTCGGCTTGTCTTTACCAATATGCGGTTCAACACCCATCGTAAACAGCAGTTGCAGTAAGGTATCCCGGTCTTCTTCGGTATCAGCGATATTGCTGAGATCCAATTTCGCCGCCACTTCCCGCAGTTGGGTTTTATCCGCAGACAGCGGGTCAATCTCCAGATGGCGCTGGAAGGCCTGCTGGTAAGAAAGGCTTTCCGCAGGTGAGCAGTCCAGCACCTGCTGGAGCAAATCATCCACTTCATTCATCAGGCGATACATATCGTAGTGCGGACGATACCACTCAAGCATGGTGAATTCAGGGTTATGATGGCGCCCCATCTCTTCATTACGGAAGCTGCGGCACAGTTGATACACCGGGCCGCATCCTGCCACCAGCAGGCGCTTCATATGGTATTCAGGGCTGGTCATTAAATAGAGATTCATTCCCTGGGAGTGTCCAGGGCCAACGAAACGCGTTTCGAACGGGAACAGGTGGATGTCCGTTACCGTTGCCTGACTCATACAAGGGGTCTCAACCTCAAGCACGCCACGATCGGCAAAAAAGCGGCGAATCTCCGCTATAATTGCTGCACGTTTCAACAGATTGGGGATGGACGCGCTCGGCTGCCAGGTTGCCGTTTCGCTCATGGTTATTTCTCCGATTTATGACAAGGGCACGAAGTCTACTCGTATCGCGCTAACGAGACAAATTTCAGGCAGCACTAATCATCACTGGCAATTGGATAAAAAAAGCGACTTAGGGTGGTTTAGTAATTAAATTAATCAAATTCAATGATAATTCCCCCCTATGACACGCTAAAAAAATCGAACACGTCAAATTTCCCGCACATCCCTAAGACTATACTATTGTACCTATAAAGGAGCAGTGGAAACGCGTTCATAACCTGTTTGAAGCCGATGAAGCATCTGATTTCAGGCAGGGATGAAATAACAACAATCTGGAGGAATGTCGTGCAAACCTTTCAAGCCGATCTTGCCATTATAGGCGCCGGTGGCGCGGGATTACGTGCTGCAATTGCTGCCGCACAAGCAAATCCCAACGCTAAAATCGCACTGATCTCAAAAGTGTACCCAATGCGCAGCCATACCGTTGCTGCCGAAGGCGGCTCTGCTGCTGTCGCGCAGGATCATGACAGCTTTGACTACCATTTTCACGATACGGTAGCAGGCGGAGACTGGCTGTGTGAGCAGGATGTCGTGGATTACTTTGTCCACCACTGCCCAACTGAAATGACGCAACTGGAACAATGGGGCTGCCCATGGAGCCGTCGTGAAGACGGTAGCGTCAACGTACGTCGCTTCGGCGGTATGAAAATCGAGCGTACCTGGTTTGCCGCGGATAAGACCGGCTTCCACATGCTGCATACGCTGTTCCAAACATCTTTGCAGTTCCCGCAGATTCAGCGCTTTGACGAACACTTCGTTCTGGATATCCTGGTTGACGACGGTCATGCTCGCGGCCTGGTCGCCATGAACATGATGGAAGGCACGCTGGTGCAAATCCGTGCTAACGCTGTCGTGATGGCAACGGGCGGCGCAGGTCGTGTTTACCGTTACAACACCAACGGCGGCATCGTAACCGGCGACGGTATGGGCATGGCGCTGAGCCACGGCGTTCCGCTGCGTGATATGGAATTCGTTCAGTATCACCCAACAGGTCTGCCAGGATCCGGTATCCTGATGACTGAAGGCTGCCGTGGTGAAGGCGGTATTCTGGTCAACAAAAACGGCTACCGTTATCTGCAAGACTACGGCATGGGTCCGGAAACCCCGCTGGGCGAGCCAAAAAACAAATACATGGAACTCGGTCCGCGCGACAAAGTTTCTCAGGCGTTCTGGCACGAATGGCGCAAAGGCAACACCATTTCAACTCCGCGTGGCGATGTGGTTCACCTCGACCTGCGTCACCTCGGCGAGAAAAAACTGCTCGAACGTTTACCGTTCATCTGCGAACTGGCGAAAGCTTACGTGGGTGTCGATCCGGTTAAAGAACCGATCCCGGTACGTCCGACCGCGCACTACACCATGGGCGGTATCGAAACCGATCAGCACTGTGAAACCCGCATTAAAGGTCTGTTCGCTGTCGGCGAATGTTCCTCTGTTGGTCTGCATGGCGCTAACCGTCTGGGCTCTAACTCCCTGGCAGAACTGGTGGTCTTCGGTCGTATGGCCGGTGAGCAGGCAGCAGAACGCGCTGCAACGGCTGGCGCTGCAAACAGTGCCGCTCTTGATGCACAGGTTGCTGGCGTTGAAAAACGTCTGAAAGATCTGGTTAACCAGGAAGGTAACGAAAACTGGTCTAAGATCCGTGACGAAATGGGCCTGTCCATGGAAGAAGGTTGCGGTATCTACCGTACGCCGGAACTCATGCAGAAAACCGTTGATAAGCTGGCGGAACTGCAGGAACGCTTCAAGCGCGTACGTATCACTGATACCTCCAGCGTCTTCAACACCGACCTGCTGTATACCATCGAACTGGGTCACGGTCTGAACGTTGCTGAATGTATGGCGCACTCTGCTCTGGCGCGTAAAGAATCCCGCGGCGCGCACCAGCGTCTGGATGAAGGCTGCACCGAGCGTGACGATGTGAACTTCCTCAAACACACCCTCGCCTTCCGCGATGCTGACGGCACGACTCGCCTGGAATATAGCGACGTGAAAATCACCACTCTGCCACCGGCTAAACGTGTTTACGGTGGCGAAGCGGAAGCAGCCGATAAGAAGGAGAAGGCGAATGGCTGAGATGAAAAACCTGAAAGTTGAGGTGGTGCGCTATAACCCGGAAACCGATACCGCGCCGCACAGTGCTTTCTACGAAGTTCCTTATGATGAAACCACGTCACTGCTGGATGCGCTGGGTTACATCAAGGATAACCTGGCACCGGACCTGAGCTACCGCTGGTCCTGCCGTATGGCGATCTGCGGCTCCTGCGGCATGATGGTCAACAATGTACCGAAACTGGCATGCAAAACCTTCCTGCGTGATTACACCAACGGCATGAAGGTTGAAGCGCTGGGCAACTTCCCGATTGAGCGCGATCTGGTCGTCGACATGACGCACTTTATCGAAAGCCTGGAAGCGATCAAACCGTACATTATCGGTAACCCGCGTACACCGGATCAGGGTCCAAACACCCAGACTCCGGCGCAGATGGCGAAGTATCATCAGTTCTCCGGTTGCATCAACTGTGGTCTGTGCTATGCCGCGTGTCCGCAGTTCGGCCTGAACCCTGAGTTCATTGGACCGGCTGCGATTACGCTGGCGCATCGTTACAACGAAGATAGCCGCGACCACGGTAAGAAGGAGCGTATGGCTCAGTTGAACAGCCCGAACGGCGTCTGGACCTGTACTTTCGTGGGCTACTGCTCCGAAGTCTGCCCGAAACACGTCGATCCGGCTGCGGCCATTCAGCAGGGTAAAGTTGAAAGTTCAAAAGACTTTCTTATCGCTACCCTGAAACCACGCTAAGGAGTGCACGATGACGACTAAACGTAAAGCCTATGTGCGGCCAATGACGTCCACCTGGTGGAAAAAGCTGCCATTTTATCGTTTTTACATGCTGCGTGAAGGCACGGCAGTTCCGGCAGTCTGGTTCAGCATTGAACTGATTATCGGCCTGTTTGCACTCAAGCATGGTGCAGAGTCCTGGATGGGCTTTGTCGCCTTTTTGCAAAACCCGGTGGTGGTAATCCTTAACATTATCGCCCTGGCAGCAGCGCTGCTGCATACCAAAACCTGGTTTGAGCTGGCGCCAAAAGCAGCCAACATCATCGTAAAAGACGAAAAAATGGGGCCAGAGCCGATCATCAAAGGTCTCTGGGCAGTTACTGTGGTTGCGACAGTAGTCATACTGTTTGTTGCCCTGTTCTGGTAAGGAGTCCGGAATGATTAATCCAAATCCAAAACGCTCTGACGAACCCGTATTCTGGGGCCTGTTTGGTGCAGGCGGTATGTGGAGCGCAATCATTGCGCCGGTAATGATCCTGCTGGTAGGCATTATGCTGCCGCTGGGCTTTGTTCCTGATGCTTTCAGCTATGAACGCGTACTGGCATTCGCTCAGAGCTTCATCGGACGTGCGTTTCTGTTCCTGATGATCGTTCTGCCGCTGTGGTGTGGTTTACACCGTATGCACCACGCGATGCATGACCTGAAAATCCACGTGCCTGCTGGCAAATGGGTCTTCTACGGACTGGCAGCAATCCTGACCGTTGTAACGGCTATTGGTATTCTGACCATCTAAGTACATGCGTTAATTATCAGGCCCGCCATTGGCGGGCCTTTTTATTTGTGCAGCATTCCTGTCAACCAACGGGAAAATTCACGCATCGCGGGTGTCTCCGGACGCGATTGCAAACGCGTTATCCAGTAACTTCCCAAATCAATCTGCGTTAAAAACGGTTGAACGATTCGTTCCCTACTGAGTAAATGCGTGAACATTCTGACTGGTGCAATTGCCACACCGATCCCCGCCTGCGCGGCTTCCAGCATGGTGACGGACGAATCAAACACCACCACGTTGTGCGTCGGTGACGGGGGCGCCTCTCCGGCGGCCTGCATCCAAAGCGTCCATTCATCCCGCCGATACGATCGTAATAACGGAAATTTCAGGATGTCCGCAGGCGTTTGTATCTGCGAAGCCAATGTTGGCGAACACAGTGGAGACATCAACGCGCTACATAAATATTGCGCGTCGGTATCGTGCCAGGCTCCCCCTCCGTAGCGAATGGTATAATCCAGCCCTTCGGCAGCGGGATCCACGCGGTTATTATGGGTAGAAATATGCAAATCAATATGCGGGTAACTGCGCTTAAAATCGCCCAGTAGAGGAAACAGACACCCAACCGCAAAGGTCCCCACCACGCCAATTTTAAGTTTTTCCTGGGTCTGTTTGGTGGCAAAACGATCCAGCATCCCCGCCATACGATCGAAAGAGTCATTAAGTACAGGTAACAGACTTTCCCCTTCAGTCGTCAACATTAATCCACGAGAACCGCGCACAAAAAGCTGACAATTTAGCTGCTGCTCCAGCGCTTTTACATGCTGACTGATGGCAGAATGCGTCACGTTAAGCTCAATCGCGGCGCGGGTAAAACTGAGATGTCTGGCCGCGGCTTCAAAAGCCCGCAGCGAGTTAAGAGGGATATAGCTACGCGTCATCATCCGGCCTGTTAGAAAAACTTATATCTGCTGCTAAATTTAACCGTTTGTCAACACGGTGCAAATCAAACACACTGATTGCGTCTGACGGGCCCAGACACCCTTTTGCTTTTAATTACGGAACTGATTTCATGATGAAAAAATCGTTATGCTGCGCTCTGCTGCTGACAGCCTCATTCTCCACGTTTGCCGCCGCCAAAACAGAACAACAGATTGCCGATATCGTTAATCGCACCATCACCCCGTTGATGCAGGAGCAGGCTATTCCGGGTATGGCCGTTGCCATTATCTACCAGGGAAAACCCTATTATTTCACCTGGGGTAAAGCCGATATCGCCAATAACCACCCAGTCACGCAGCAAACGCTGTTTGAGCTAGGGTCGGTCAGTAAGACGTTTAACGGCGTGTTGGGCGGCGATGCTATCGCCCGCGGCGAAATTAAGCTCAGCGATCCGGTCACGAAATACTGGCCAGAACTGACAGGCAAACAGTGGCAGGGTATCAGCCTGCTGCACTTAGCCACCTATACGGCAGGCGGCCTACCGCTGCAGATCCCCGATGACGTTACAGATAAAGCCGCATTACTGCGTTTTTATCAAAACTGGCAGCCGCAATGGACTCCGGGCGCTAAGCGTCTTTACGCTAACTCCAGCATTGGTCTGTTTGGCGCGCTGGCGGTGAAACCCTCAGGAATGAGTTACGAAGAGGCAATGACCAGACGCGTCCTGCAACCATTAAAACTGGCGCATACCTGGATTACAGTTCCGCAGAACGAACAAAAAGATTATGCCTGGGGCTATCGCGAAGGGAAGCCCGTACACGTTACTCCTGGACAACTTGACGCCGAAGCCTATGGCGTGAAATCCAACGTTACCGATATGGCCCGTTGGATTCAGGTCAACATGGACGCCAGCCGCGTTCAGGAGAAAACGCTCCAGCAGGGCATTGCGCTTGCGCAGTCTCGCTACTGGCGTATTGGCGATATGTACCAGGGATTAGGCTGGGAGATGCTGAACTGGCCGCTGAAAGCTGATTCGATCATCAACGGTAGTGACAGCAAAGTGGCATTGGCAGCGCTTCACGCCGTTGAGGTAAACCCGCCCGCCCCGGCAGTGAAAGCCTCATGGGTGCATAAAACGGGATCCACTGGAGGATTTGGCAGCTACGTAGCCTTCATTCCAGAAAAAAACCTTGGCATCGTGATGCTGGCAAACAAAAGCTATCCTAACCCTGTCCGTGTCGAGGCGGCCTGGCGCATTCTTGAAAAGCTGCAATAACTAACGATGAGGCCCAGGATATTGGGCCTCCTTTCTTTCTCTTTTTTTCCTGTTGTCATCTACACTTAACAAAAATACAGCAAGGAAAATCCCATGCGCATTTTGCCCGTCGTTGCTGCAGTTACGGCTGCATTCCTGGTTGTCGCGTGTAGCTCCCCGACACCGCCGAAAGGCGTTACCGTGGTAAATAACTTTGATGCCAAACGCTATCTGGGAACCTGGTATGAAATTGCACGCTTCGACCATCGTTTCGAGCGCGGGTTGGATAAAGTGACCGCAACATACAGCTTGCGCGACGACGGCGGGATCAACGTTATTAACAAGGGCTATAACCCTGACAGGGAGATGTGGCAGAAAACGGAAGGGAAAGCCTATTTCACCGGCGACCCAAGCAGAGCCGCGCTTAAAGTTTCTTTTTTCGGCCCCTTCTATGGCGGGTATAACGTAATTGCACTCGACCGGGAATATCGTCACGCGCTGGTTTGTGGTCCGGATCGCGACTACCTGTGGATCCTTTCACGGACCCCTACTATTTCAGATGAAATGAAACAGCAAATGTTAGCCATCGCGACCCGGGAAGGGTTTGAAGTGAATAAACTGATTTGGGTGAAACAGCCTGGCGCTTAGTGAGTGCTCAGCTTCAGACCAATAATACCAGCAACGATCAGCCCAAGGCTCAGCAAACGTGCCGGGCTGGCAGACTCACCCAGCAGCAAAATCCCTGTAATGGCCGCCCCAACAGCGCCAATACCGGTCCAGACCGCATAAGCTGTTCCAACAGGCAACGTGCGCATTGCCCAGGAGAGCATGGCGATGCTGACGATCATCGCCGCAATAGTGATAATGCTTGGCGTAAGACGCGTAAAACCGTGGGTGTATTTCAGGCCAATCGCCCATACGACTTCGAGCAAACCTGCAATTAATAAAACGATCCAGGACATATCAGGCTCCAGAACTATGGGGCCGTCCCCGGTGAATGAAGCGTTTGCAGGTCGTCCTGCAAAGCTGATGTGTGAAATGGCATTTTTGCCCGGAAGAAAATGAATTTCAACCTTTTTATTCACCGCCTGCTAAAAGCAAGAATTAAGCATAATTAGCGGCGTAGTTCCCGCATTTGCACTCATCGGAGTTCTCTATGATGAAGGGCTTTCTGAAACCAGAAAGTCGATTGCCCCTCTTCTGAATGCGAAACGTTTATGCTTAAAATTTTAGTGATTGACCGGTGCCACTTTACCCGCACAGGGATAGAGGCCTTGCTTAATCATTCTGGCAGGTTCAGCTCCTCATTTCTGGTATCAGGAATCAATAATCTCCTGTTAGCAAAAGAGCATATTTTGCAATGGAAACCGCATCTGGTGATCGCGGATTTATACAGTTTTATTAGCGAGACGCACTCCAGTCCGCCAATTAAACCTTTTTTTATGAGTTGTGGCGTCATCCCACTGATTTTACTGCAATCAGCAGACAGACAGCATGCCCCCATCGTGCCCTCTCAATCCGTAGCCCATTCGGTCTTGACCAAGCACACCACGCTGAACACACTCTCCAACACAATTCAGGAAGCGCTTCAGGTTCGCCCCGCATTAGAAATAGCCAAAAACGCCACGCCTTTGCTTACGCCGCAGGAGGAGAAAGTATTATCAATGTGGATGGATGGTGTGAGTAACAATGCCATTGCCGCCGCGCTCAGCATTCATGGCAAAACGGTCTACACCTATAAGCGGAATATCCGTATGAAACTGCACCTGGGGAACCGCTTCTCGCCGTTCCTTTCACTCCCAGGGAAGGGAGATTAACGGTACGACACTTACGTCGTACCGTTCTTCATTATTGCTGAGCTTTTGTCGCTGCACCAGAGATTGCGCTACCGCCTTCAGAGATATCCTGTCCTACGCCTCGTGTGGTATTACACGCGGTTAGAACGGAAGAAAGTACCAACACAGAAAAGATCGCAGCAATTGTCTTCTTAACCATAACGTCTTCCTTTTCTAGCCAATATTGTTTGTGTATAGCTACTTAATAATAGACAAGATCCGGGAGTGTGATGGATAAACACCCGTTTTTAAGACTATATGAAAGGATTAGCTGGCGGCGTGAGAAATTGAATTGCCAAGATGTTTGATGTCTTCACCGAAGCCGCGCGCGGTATTGCATCCCGTCATGAGGGTGCTGGTGAAAAGGAGTAGCATTACAAGACCGAGAAGACGTTTCATCATTCCTGCCCTGGAAAAAGTATGGCGCAGCAACCTGCGCCATAAGATCAAATGGAAAACTTATTTTACGCGAGAAACGTATTCGCCGGAGCGGGTATCCACTTTGATCACTTCGCCGATCTGTACGAACAGCGGAACTTTAACAACTGCGCCGGTAGACAGGGTAGCCGGTTTGCCGCCAGTACCAGCGGTATCGCCTTTCAGACCTGGGTCGGTTTCAACAACTTCCAGCTCAACGAAGTTCGGCGGAGTTACGGAGATCGGCTGACCGTTCCACAGGGTCACGATGCATTCAGCCTGGTCCAGCAGCCATTTGGCGTTATCGCCTACCGCTTTCTCGTCTGCAGCCAGCTGTTCGAAAGTGGTGTTATTCATAAAGTGCCAGAACTCACCGTCGCTATACAGGAAGGTCAGGTTCATGTCGGCTACGTCTGCGCCTTCAGCGGAGTCAGTAGACTTGAAGGTTTTCTCTACGCGAGTACCGGTCAGCAGGCGACGCAGCTTAACGCGCGCAAATGCCTGGCCTTTACCTGGTTTAACGAATTCGCTGGCTTCAACCGCATAAGGTTCGCCGTCCAACATGATTTTAAGACCAGCACGAAAATCGTTGCTATAGTACGTTGCCATAAGGCCCTCTGAAAATTGTTAACTGGTAGCTAAGCCACAAAATGGCGCATATTGTAACCCTAAATACCCCATCCAGAGAAGATTGGTTATCGCAACTTGCCGATGTTGTGACCGATCCCGATGAACTTCTGCATATTTTGAACATAGATGCAGATGAAAAACTGTTGGCCGGACGCGACGCGAGACGGCTTTTCGCCCTGCGCGTGCCGCGTGCGTTTATTGCCCGCATGGAGAAAGGCAACCCGGACGATCCGCTTTTACGTCAGGTACTGACTGCCCAGGAAGAGTTTGTGGCCGCGCCAGGCTACTCAACCGATCCACTGGAAGAACAGCACAGCGTGGTTCCCGGTCTGCTGCATAAATATCGCAATCGGGCACTGCTGCTGGTTAAAGGCGGTTGCGCGGTAAATTGTCGCTATTGCTTCCGCCGGCACTTCCCATACGCCGAAAATCAGGGCAATAAGCGCAACTGGCAGGTCGCCCTCGACTACATTAACGCGCACCCTGAGCTGGATGAAATCATCTTCTCTGGTGGCGATCCGTTAATGGCCAAGGACCACGAACTGGACTGGTTGCTCACGCAACTGGAAGCTATCCCGCACATTAAGCGTCTGCGTATTCACAGCCGTTTACCAATAGTGATCCCGGCGCGCATTACAGAAGGACTGGTCGAGCGTTTTGCGCACTCCTCCTTGCAGATTCTGCTGGTCAATCACATTAACCATGCCAATGAAATTGATCAGACGTTTCGCCAGGCGATGAGCAGTCTGCGTGCCGTGGGCGTTACGTTACTCAACCAAAGCGTATTGCTGCGTGGCGTGAACGATAACGCACAAACCCTGGCTAACCTTAGCAACGCACTGTTTGATGCCGGTGTGATGCCCTATTACCTGCACGTGCTGGATAAAGTGCAGGGTGCCGCACACTTTATGGTCAGCGACGATGAAGCGCGTCGCATTATGCGTGAGCTTCTGACGCTAGTTTCCGGCTATATGGTCCCCAAACTGGCGCGTGAAATTGGTGGTGAGCCAAGTAAAACACCGCTGGATCTGCAGTTACGTCAACAATAGCCATTACTGAGTGTCCGATTCCGGACACTCACCACGATTACTTATTATTTAAATCCCCACAAGTGGAGCCTCGCTTTTAATCTGTGCTATTTTAATTAGCGCAGTTAAATAATTCATTCGTAAATTTTATCAATAATTTCAAATGCAGAATATTAACAAATATATGGTTAGGGAGAACCTTTTATGGCTATAAGTATTAAGGGCATTAATACTGGCATTATTCGCCAAAAGAATGAATTTGTTGCCATGGCATTAAAAATAAAAGAACCAAGAAACAAGGAATCACTCTTTTTTCTCTCTCCACTTGGACTTAGAGACCTGCTTATCGCGCTGGAGAGTCGGCTGTACGCTATTTCTCAGCTAAACAAAGACGAGCGTATGCAATATGAAAAGGCATGTGATAAAGCCAGCAAAAAAATGCACGAGAATATTCCGTCAATTCAGGAAGATGAACTAAAAAATGCGGATATTAACCGTCGCATAAATTCGCTGATGTTAGTGGATGACAAAGGCGAGAATTTAACATTTTCTCTGACGTTACATGACGGACAAACATGCGAATTACTGGTTAATGAATTACAGATTCAGGTGTTGGCGCATGCAATTATTCACGCAATAAATAATGCTGGCATGAGAGAACTCGCGCTACGAATAACATCGCTGCTGGATTTCCTGCCGCTGTACGATGTTGATTGTCAGCAAAACGACAATCTGGAATACGACTCTTATACACAACCCGAATGGAAACATAACCTGTTTAATCATTATCTGGCGATTATTTACCGCTATACAGATGATAAAGGAAAAGCCCAGTTCTGTGGTTCGGTCGTGAAAACTCGCGCCCTTTCCGGTAGCAAAGAAGCCGAAGCCATTACTCGCCGCCTTCTCGACTTCAGCCCGCGGCTGAAAAAACTTACCGGTGTACCGTGCCAGGTGTTTGTCAGAACGTTGACGGGTGATAAGACGCAAAAGCTCAATCAGGATCAGTGCCTGCGCGCATTGCATCATTTACGCGTTCAGTCTGCGCATAAGACTCAGAATGCCTGATGGCGCTGCGCTTATCAGGCCTACGATCATTCGTACCGTAGGCCGGATAAGACGCTTTAGCGTCGCCATCCGGCATCAGCAGCAGTTCTCAATTAGGGCACTTATAAACCTGTCCAATCATCTCACTGGCGGTAGGAACAAAGCTGGACAGCATTCCCTGCGATGGGCTGCTGACGCCATAAATCACGTTACCGCCCATTGCCGCAGCCTGGTTACGCAGATCGTTTGCTGCGCCACGCATTGAGCCGCCCTCTTCGCCGTGCTGGCCTGAAAGCCAGTTGCTTTGCTTACCGGTTGCGGTGCCTATCAGTTGGCACTCTGCGCCAGGCTTGTCTTCAACAAAACGTACGCTTTGCCCGGCTGAACTCAGTTCATTGCTGGAGCTACAACCCGCCATCAGTAGCGCGGCACCAACGATCCCTGCTAAATATTTCACGTGCATGTCATTCCCCATATTCAATTAGTTGGACCTTATGTCCGTAGCTGAATCATATACTAAAAAGATGACCAAAAGAAAAACCCCCAGACATTTCTGCCCGAGGGTTTCTCAATTCTGGGAGATGAACACCCAAATCATTCTGGTTGCAGGAAGGCGGCCAGTTTGTTAATCCCCAGGAGCTTACTCAAGTAAGTGACTGGGGTTAGCAAACGCAGCCAACGCATCTGCAGCCTGAAGGATGCAGGGTGTAGGCAATTACATCATGCCGCCCATTCCACCCATGCCACCCATACCGGCAGCACCTAAGTCAGGCGCATCGCCTTTCGGCAGGTCGGTAACCATGCACTCGGTGGTGATCATCAGACCCGCAACAGAAGCCGCGTACTGCAGAGCAGAACGAGTTACTTTGGTTGGATCCAGGATACCCATGTCGATCATGTTGCCGTATTCTTCAGTTGCAGCGTTGTAACCGTAGTTACCGTCACCCGCTTTCACGGTGTTAGCCACTACAGACGGCTCTTCGCCGCAGTTCAGTACGATTTGACGCAGTGGGGATTCCATTGCGCGCAGCGCAACTTTGATACCTACGTTCTGGTCTTCGTTCTGACCTTTCAGGCCGGCAATTTTAGACGCTACGCGAATCAGCGCAACACCACCACCAGCAACCACGCCTTCTTCTACAGCAGCACGGGTAGCGTGCAGGGCATCTTCAACGCGGGCTTTCTTCTCTTTCATTTCAACTTCAGTCGCAGCACCAACTTTGATAACCGCAACGCCGCCTGCCAGTTTCGCTACGCGCTCCTGCAGTTTTTCACGGTCATAGTCGGAAGTTGCTTCTTCGATCTGCTGACGAATCTGAGTCACGCGACCCTGGATTGCAGCTTCGTCGCCCACGCCATCGATGATGGTGGTGGTGTCTTTGTTGATAACAACGCGTTTCGCCTGACCCAGATCTTCCAGAGTTGCTTTTTCCAGCTCCATACCGATCTCTTCAGAGATAACGGTACCACCGGTCAGGGTAGCGATATCTTGCAGCATTGCTTTACGACGATCGCCGAAGCCAGGTGCTTTAACTGCAGCGACTTTCACGATACCGCGCATGGTGTTAACAACCAGAGTTGCCAGCGCTTCGCCTTCAACATCTTCAGCGATGATCAGCAGCGGTTTGCCTGCTTTCGCTACAGCTTCCAGAACCGGCAGCATTTCGCGGATGTTGGAGATTTTCTTGTCAGCCAGCAGGATGAACGGGCTTTCCAGTTCTACTGCGCCAGTTTCCGGCTTGTTGATGAAGTAAGGAGACAGGTAGCCACGGTCGAACTGCATACCTTCAACCACGTCCAGTTCGTCCTGCAGACCGGTACCGTCCTCAACGGTGATCACGCCTTCTTTACCGACTTTGTCCATCGCTTCAGCGATCAGTTTACCTACGGTTTCGTCGGAGTTAGCGGAAATGGTACCAACCTGAGCAATAGCTTTAGAGTCGGAGCACGGTACGGACAGAGCTTTCAGTTCTTCAACAGCAGCAGCGACAGCTTTGTCGATACCACGTTTCAGATCCATCGGGTTCATGCCCGCAGCAACGGCTTTCAGACCTTCAGTGATGATGGACTGAGCCAGTACGGTTGCGGTGGTGGTACCGTCACCTGCAGCGTCGTTCGCTTTAGAGGCAACTTCTTTCACCATCTGCGCACCCATGTTTTCGAACTTGTCTTCCAGTTCGATTTCACGTGCTACGGAAACACCATCTTTAGTGATGGTCGGTGCACCGAAAGATTTATCCAGAACTACGTTACGGCCTTTTGGACCGAGGGTAACTTTCACTGCATCTGCCAGTACGTTTACGCCGCGCAGCATTTTCACACGAGCGTCGTTACCGAATTTTACGTCTTTAGCTGCCATTTTCTCTTTCCCTTAAATTCGTATGTTCAGTGTCGTTCGCGGATTAGGCTTCAACAATCGCCAGGATGTCGCTTTCAGACATGATCAACACTTCTTCATTGTCGATCTTCTCAGATTTAACTCCGTAGCCATCGTTGAAAATAACGATATCGCCGACTTTCACGTCCAGCGGCTGTACGGTACCGTTGTCCAGGATGCGACCCTTACCGACAGCGATGATTTCGCCACGAGTTGATTTACCTGCTGCAGAACCAGTCAGTACGATGCCGCCAGCAGATTTGGATTCAACTTCTTTACGTTTGACGATCACACGATCATGTAACGGACGAATACTCATTGATAGCTCTCCTTTGAGAAAGTCTTTATCAGTTATGGGTGACGCCGGCCCGTAAACGGTTTCCCGGCTAGTGACCAGAGAGATGGGGATGGGGTTTTGTGCCTTCAAGGGGGCAAGCGAAAAAAATTTTTTATCAGCAGAAAATCCCGTCAAAACGCCGACGCACCTCACATTTCATAACGATTTCAGTCACGTCGTCATAAGCAAATCTGATTGTGATACCATCAAAAATCTGCGCTGTAGCCCGGTCAATGGGCATAACCGGATAACAACTTATGAGCGGACTGAAACAAGAGCTGGGACTGGCTCAGGGCGTTGGCCTGTTGTCGACATCATTGTTAGGTACAGGCGTTTTTGCCGTCCCCGCGCTGGCCGCACTGGTTGCGGGCAACAACAGCCTGTGGGCATGGCCGGTGCTGATTGTTTTGGTCTTTCCTGTGGCAATTGTCTTCGCCGTACTGGGTCGTCATTTTCCCAGCGCAGGCGGTGTGGCGCATTTTGTCGGCATGGCCTTTGGTTCACGCCTGGAGCGCGTCACCGGATGGCTATTTTTGTCGGTCATTCCCGTCGGCTTGCCTGCGGCATTGCATATCGCCGCCGGATTCGGTCAGGCGATGTTTGGCTGGCATGACGAGCAGCTTTTGCTGGCTGAGCTCGGTACGCTGGCATTGGTTTGGTACATCGGCTCCCGCGGCGCAAGCTCCAGCGCGAATCTACAAACGGTCATTGCAGGACTGATTGTTGCCCTGATTGTTGCTATCTGGTGGGCGGGCGATCTGACACCTGGCGAAATCCCCTTCCCTGCGATTACCGATATTGAGCTTCCCGGCCTGTTCGCCGCGTTGTCGGTCATGTTCTGGTGCTTTGTCGGCCTTGAAGCGTTTGCTCACCTGGCGTCTGAATTCAAAAATCCGGAGCGAGACTTCCCACGCGCACTGATGATCGGCCTGCTGCTGGCAGGGTCTGTTTATTGGGCATGCACCGTTGTCGTTCTCCATTTTGGTGCCTACGGCGAGCAAATGGCGGCCGCAGCGTCGCTGCCAGAGATCGTCGTGCAACTGTTTGGCGTACAAGCTCTGTGGGTCGCCTGCATCATTGGTTATCTGGCCTGTTTTGCCAGCCTCAACATTTATATACAAAGCTTCGCCCGGCTGGTCTGGTCGCAAGCGCAGTATAAGCCGGAGAGTTATCTGGCTCGTCTGTCCCCCCGACACCTTCCGCGCAATGCGCTAAACGCCGTATTGGGCTGTTGCGTAATCAGTACTCTGTGCATCTATATGCTGCAAATCAATCTCGATGCGTTAATCGTCTACGCCAACGGCATCTTTATTATGATTTATCTGCTGTGCATGCTGGCAGGTTGTCGATTACTGAAAGGGCATTATCGCGTACTGGCGGTCATTGGCGGTCTGCTGTGCCTACTGCTACTGGCGATGGTCGGCTGGAAGAGTCTGTACGCGTTGATTATGCTGGCAGGACTGTGGCTGTTTTTACCCCGCAGGCCGGATAAGGCAACGTTGACGCCATCATCCGGCCTATAAACACTTTTGCCGGATGACGCTAACGCTTATCCGGCCTACATACTGATGCTTAATCCCGACGATCGTCTTTATGTTCGATGCTGTCGCGCTTGTCATCCTTGCGCTGAAATTCACCATCAAAAGTCTCACCGCCACCCGTTCCGGCGCTAAAACCACCGCCAGGCATACGCGAAAAACGCAAATGTGGCAGCAGTTTCATCGTCAGATGTTTTTGCACCGGGGGTAATAAAAGAAGAAGACCGAGGAAATCGGTGAAAAATCCGGGCAGCACCAACAGCAGACCGGCAATAATCAGCGATACGCTTTTGATCATTTCTGCAGCCGGACTTTCACCTGCCGCCATTTTCTGTTGCATCAGTAAAAAGTTCTTAAATCCCTGATTACGAACCAGAGACATACCGATAACCGATGTAAAAATAACCAAAATCAGCGTCATCAGGACGCCCATCACATGGGCAACCTGAATAAAAATAGATATCTCTATGTAAACATAGAGAAAAATGGCAAGTAATGGTATCCAGCGCAAAGGGATCTCCTGTTAATAACAGCCGTTTTGTTCAACTTCTGTTCGAAAAATTATGTTAATCGCATCGATTTGATATTGTGGTGGTTAGCAAAATTTCAAGTGGCTTGTACACTAATATTTGGGGTTAATCACAAAGGGGTGATCCATTTCACAGAATAATAAATAAGGGGTAAATTCCACGCTTTAAGTGATCCAGATTACGGTAGAAATCCTGAACCAGCATATGATCTCGGGTATCAGACCGATGCAGGGGATAATCGTCGGTCGAGAAACAATCGAAATCACATATATCCTGTGTGTTTAGTCAAATCATTGGCAGCTTGAAAAAGAAGGTTCACATGTTAAACAACATTCGTATCGAAGAAGACTTGTTGGGTACCAGGGAAGTTCCAGCGGACGCCTACTACGGTGTCCACACTCTGAGAGCGATTGAAAACTTCTACATTAGCAACAACAAAATCAGCGATATTCCTGAATTTGTTCGCGGTATGGTAATGGTTAAAAAGGCAGCGGCTATGGCCAACAAAGAGCTGCAAACCATTCCTAAGAGTGTGGCAAATGCCATCATCGCGGCGTGTGATGAAGTCCTGAATAACGGAAAATGCATGGATCAGTTCCCGGTAGACGTTTACCAGGGTGGTGCGGGTACCTCCGTCAACATGAACACCAACGAAGTTCTGGCCAATATCGGTCTGGAACTGATGGGTCACCAGAAAGGTGAATATCAGTACCTGAACCCGAACGACCACGTTAACAAATGTCAGTCTACCAACGACGCATACCCAACTGGCTTCCGTATCGCTGTATACGCATCCATCATCAAACTGGTTGATGCACTGAACCAGCTGCGCGAAGGCTTCGAGAAAAAAGCTGTTGAATTCCAGGACATCCTGAAAATGGGTCGTACCCAGCTGCAGGATGCTGTACCGATGACCCTCGGTCAGGAATTCCATGCTTTTAGCGTACTGTTGAAAGAAGAAGTGAAAAACATTAGCCGTACCGCTGAGCTGCTGCTGGAAGTTAACCTCGGCGCGACAGCAATCGGTACTGGTCTGAACACGCCGAAAGAGTACTCTCCGATGGCAGTACAGAAACTGGCTGAAGTCACCGGCTTCGCCTGTGTTCCTGCAGAAGACCTGATTGAAGCAACTTCTGACTGTGGCGCATACGTTATGGTGCACGGCGCACTGAAACGTCTGGCTGTGAAGATGTCCAAAATCTGTAACGACCTGCGTTTGCTCTCCTCTGGTCCGCGTGCGGGCCTGAATGAAATCAACCTGCCAGAACTGCAGGCTGGTTCTTCTATCATGCCAGCTAAAGTGAACCCGGTTGTTCCGGAAGTCGTAAACCAGGTGTGCTTCAAAGTCATCGGTAACGACATCACTGTAACCATGGCATCTGAAGCTGGTCAGCTGCAGCTGAACGTAATGGAGCCGGTCATTGGTCAGGCAATGTTTGAATCCATTCACATTCTGAGCAATGCTTGCTACAACCTGCTGGAAAAATGCGTTAGTGGTATCACTGCTAACAAAGAAGTCTGTGAAGCGTTTGTATTCAACTCCATCGGCATCGTTACTTACCTCAACCCGTTCATTGGTCACCACAACGGCGACATCGTCGGTAAAATTTGTGCCGAAACCGGTAAGAGCGTACGTGAAGTTGTCCTGGAGCGCGGTCTGTTGACCGAGTCTGAACTGGACGATATCTTCTCTGCACAGAACCTGATGCACCCTGCTTATAAAGCAAAACGTTATACTGATGAAAGCGAACAGTAATCGTGTAGGGTAGTACCGGAGAAGGCACGTCATGATGACGTGCCTTTTTTCTTACTCGAAGTTACTTAAAAACAACAATTTAATATCAACTTGTTAAACAACAAGGAAGGCTAATATGATAGTTTTAGAACTTATCATCGTTTTGCTGGCAATCTTTTTAGGTGCCAGACTTGGGGGTATCGGTATTGGATTTGCAGGTGGGCTGGGTGTTCTGGTTCTCGCCGCTATCGGCGTAAAACCCGGTAATATCCCGTTCGATGTTATTTCCATCATCATGGCGGTTATCGCTGCCATTTCAGCTATGCAGATTGCAGGTGGTCTGGACTATCTGGTTCATCAAACTGAAAAACTGCTGCGTAAAAACCCGAAATACATCACGATCCTTGCACCTATCGTGACCTATTTCCTGACTATCTTCGCAGGTACCGGCAACATCTCTCTGGCAACGCTGCCAGTTATCGCTGAAGTTGCGAAAGAACAAGGGATCAAACCTTGCCGTCCGCTCTCTACTGCAGTGGTTTCTGCACAGATTGCGATTACGGCTTCTCCAATCTCCGCAGCCGTGGTTTACATGTCTTCCGTAATGGAAGGTCATGGCATCAGCTACATTCACCTGCTGTCCGTGGTCATTCCGTCCACCCTGCTGGCTGTTCTGGTCATGTCCTTCCTGGTAACTGCGCTGTTCAACTCCAAACTGTCTGACGATCCGATTTATCGTAAGCGTCTGGAAGAAGGCCTGGTTGAACTGCGTGGTGAAAGACAAGTTGAAATCAAAGCGGGCGCAAAAACTTCTGTTTGGTTGTTCCTGCTGGGCGTGGTTTGTGTCGTCGTATATGCGATCGTCAACAGCCCAAGCCTCGGTCTGGTCGCTAAACCGCTGATGAACACCACCAACGCAATCCTGATCATCATGCTGAGCATCGCGACGCTGACCACGATCATCTGCCGCGTTGAAACTGACTCCATCCTGAACTCCAGCACTTTCAAAGCCGGTATGAGCGCCTGTATTTGTATCCTGGGTGTTGCATGGCTGGGTGATACCTTCGTATCTCACAACATTGACTGGATCAAAGATACTGCAGGTAGCGTAATTCAGGGTCATCCGTGGCTGCTGGCTGTCATCTTCTTCTTTGCTTCTGCACTGCTGTACTCTCAGGCTGCAACCGCTAAAGCACTGATGCCGATGGCTCTGGCTCTGAACGTTTCCCCACTGACTGCTGTTGCGTCTTTCGCCGCGGTTTCTGGCCTGTTCATTCTGCCAACCTACCCAACTCTGGTTGCGGCAGTTCAGATGGATGACACCGGTACAACTCGCATCGGTAAATTCGTCTTTAACCATCCGTTCTTCATCCCGGGTACTCTGGGTGTGGTTCTGGCTGTCTGCTTCGGCTTCTTGCTGGGCAGCTTCATGCTGTAAGTTTTTCCTGCAGGGTGCCTGGGCGCCCTGCAGTTCCTCCTCCCCACCCCGCTTTAACTAACATCCTTCCCTCGTCCGTTGTATAGTGACCACTCTTTTGCTGGTTACTCTGTTCTTTCGAGGTGTTTATGCTTGATGTAAAGAGTCAGGATATTTCCATCCCCGATACCGTTGTGGTGCTCTGTACCGCCCCGGATGAAGCAACCGCCCAGGATCTCGCCGCCAAAGTGCTGGCGGAAAAGCTGGCTGCTTGCGTGACCCTGCTACCCGGTGCGACCTCCCTCTACTATTGGGAAGGCAAACTGGAACAGGAATATGAAGTCCAGATGATTTTAAAAACCACCGTCACACACCAGCAAGCCCTTCTCGATTGCCTGAAGTCACATCATCCGTATCAAACGCCTGAACTTCTGGTTTTACCCGTCACTCACGGAGACTTTGATTACCGCTCATGGCTCAACGCATCCTTACGCTGATCCTGCTGCTGTGCAGCACATCTACCTTTGCCGGATTATTTGACGCGCCTGGCCGCTCGCAGTTTGTTCCTGCCGATCGGGCGTTTGTTTTTGATTTTCAGCAAAACCAACACGATCTGAACCTCACATGGCAGGTTAAAGATGGCTACTATCTGTATCGCAAACAGATAAGCATTACGCCATCTCAGGCCGATATTGCTGAGGTAAAACTGCCGCCAGGCGTCTGGCATGAAGATGAGTTTTACGGCAAAAGTGAGATTTACCGTAAACAGCTGACTGTCCCGATCACGGTCAATCAGGCTAAGTCTGGCGCAACATTAACGGTCACATATCAGGGCTGCGCCGACGCTGGATTTTGCTATCCGCCAGAAACAAAAACGGTGCCATTAAGTGAAGTGTCTGCTGGTTCCGCGGCCGCCTCTGCGCCAGCCTCAACCACTGCAGATCCGCAAGACAAACCGCAGCCCACGACCCAACTCCCCTTCTCCGCACTGTGGGCATTGCTGATCGGAATTGGTATCGCGTTTACGCCTTGCGTACTGCCGATGTATCCGTTGATTTCCGGTATCGTACTGGGTGGCAAGCAGCGCTTATCAACCGGACGGGCACTGTTGCTGACGTTTATCTACGTTCAAGGGATGGCGCTCACCTATACCGCGCTGGGTTTGGTTGTTGCAGCCGCCGGTTTGCAGTTCCAGGCTGCGCTTCAGCATCCCTACGTCCTGATTGGTCTTGCCGTCATCTTTACGCTGCTGGCTCTGTCGATGTTTGGCTTGTTCACGCTGCAATTGCCTTCATCACTGCAAACGCGTCTCACGCTAATGAGTAACCGCCAGCAAGGCGGATCTCCCGGCAGCGTCTTTGCGATGGGGGCGATTGCTGGCCTCATCTGTTCTCCTTGCACAACGGCCCCGCTAAGCGCGATTTTGCTGTATATCGCTCAGAGCGGGAACATGTGGCTGGGAGGCGGCACACTGTATCTGTATGCGTTGGGGATGGGCTTACCCCTGATGCTGATTACCGTATTTGGCAACCGCCTGCTGCCTAAAAGTGGCCCATGGATGGAACATGTCAAAACCGCTTTTGGCTTTGTCATTCTGGCGCTTCCCGTCTTCTTACTCGAACGTATCGTTGGCGACGAGTGGGGCGTTCGCTTATGGTCACTGCTAGGCGTCGCGTTCTTTGGCTGGGCGTTCATCACCAGCCTGCAGGCAAAGCACGCCTGGATGCGCATCGTGCAGATTGTCCTGTTAGCCGCAGCGCTTGTCAGTGTACGTCCATTGCAGGACTGGGCGTTCGGCGCGCCACATGCTCAAACCCAGGCACATCTTAACTTCACGCCGGTGGCATCGGTAGATGCATTAAATCAAGCACTGGCGCAAGCTAAAGGCAGGCCAGTCATGCTGGATCTGTATGCCGACTGGTGTGTAGCCTGTAAGGAATTTGAAAAGTACACGTTCAGTAATCCGCAGGTTCAGCAAGCGCTAGGCAACACGGTGCTATTGCAGGCGGATGTGACAGCAAACAATGCCCAGGATGTCGCTCTCCTGAAACATCTACAGGTTTTAGGTTTGCCGACTATCTTGTTCTTTGATGCCGAGGGGAAAGAGCACCCGGAAGCTCGGGTTACGGGCTTTATGGATGCCGCGACCTTCAGCGCACATTTGCGCGATCGCCAACCGTGAGCGACACTTGCAACAGGAAATACGGAGGAGAATACCGTGCAACGTGAAGATGTCCTGGGAGAAGCCCTGAAATTACTTGAGGTGCAAGGGATAGCCAATACCACGCTGGAAATGGTGGCCGAACGCATCGATTATCCTCTGGATGAACTGCAGCGCTTTTGGCCCGATAAAGAGGCCATTCTGTACGATGCGCTGCGTTACCTCAGCCAGCGGGTGGATATCTGGCGGCGTCAGCTTTTACTGGATGACACGCTGAGCGCTGAGCAGAAATTACTGGCGCGCTACACTGCGCTGTCCGAATGCGTGAGCAATAATCGCTATCCCGGCTGTTTGTTCATCGCCGCCTGTACGTTTTACCCCGATCCCGGGCATCCGATCCATCAGTTAGCCGATCAGCAAAAAAAGGCGGCACATGACTTCACCCATGAGCTGCTGACGACTCTGGAAGTTGACGACCCGGCAATGGTCGCCAAACAGATGGAACTGGTGCTGGAAGGCTGCCTGAGCCGCATGCTGGTTAATCGTAGCCATGCTGATGTCGAAACGGCACACCGCCTGGCTGAAGATATCCTGCGCTTTGCCCAGTGCCGAATGGGCGGTGCGCTGACCTAAGCGAGCATTATCTGTTTTCGTCGTCTCTGCCGGATAGATTTGTGCAAACTTCAGGCATAACCATGCAGATTGCCGCAATATTAAGCGGTTGAACAATGTTTCCAGAAATTTGATTGACTGACAGACGTGAATACGGTTTAATGCGCCCCGTTGCCCGGATAGCTCAGTCGGTAGAGCAGGGGATTGAAAATCCCCGTGTCCTTGGTTCGATTCCGAGTCCGGGCACCACTATTTAGAAGAACCCGCCTATGGCGGGTTCTTTGCTTTCAGGGCTCCGCGAGATTTCTTATCGTTCTGACCACAGCAACTCCTACCCCACCTCATCACGACACTTAAACCTTTCACTGGAACCACGATGGTACTGCAAAAAATATAGCGGTATCAGGCACACCTCTTTGTCTGGCGTGCTTATCCATAGGCCAGATTTGAGTAATTTATCTGAACAACCTTGGGCACAATACTGTTGCGGGAGCGCCAGGTCGCGCCGCACTTCATTGATAATCTTGCTGAGGGTCGCACCGCTCTCTTCCAGATGACGTCCCAGGGTATGCACATTCATCCCCAGGGGCTGGAGTTGGTGCGCCGCCTCGACATCTGAAGCAAACGCCAGGGAGTAAAGGCCAACCTTCATCTACAATTGCCGTCATACCGAGAAAATAATGAGTCAACGAGGAATCTGGATGGTGAAAACAAGAGTCATACAGTCAGCGCAGGGAGCCCATGCCTATCCGTTGCTGATCAAGAGCTTGCTGCTGTCGGGTGGGCTTTCTCATCCCGAGCGAGAAATCGTCTACGCCGACAAGCTGCGTTACGACTATCGCACCCTCAAACAGCGCATCCATCGCCTGGCAAACATGCTGACAGCGGCCGGTGTCATGCCTGGAGACACCGTCGCCCTGCTAGATTGGGACAGCCATCGCGCCCTCGAGTGCTTCTTCGCGGTGCCTATGATTGGTGCCGTGCTACACACGGTGAACGTCCGCTTCTCGGCGGACCAAATCGCTTACACCATGAATCATGCCGAGGACAACCTGGTACTGGTGCACGACGACTTCTTGCCGGTTGTCGAGTCACTGGCAGAGACACTGACCACTGTCCGGGGATACATCCAGCTTAGCGACGAAGAATCGAAGGCAACCAGCCTGCCGGTGCTGGGGGAATATGAGACCCTGCTGGCCGCAGCGGGAAATCGCTTTGACTTCCCCGACTTCGATGAAAACTCGGTAGCGACCTTGTTCTACACCACTGGAACCACGGGCAATCCCAAGGGGGTCTACTTCAGCCATCGTCAGCTGGTCCTGCACACGCTCAATGAGCTGGGCCTCCTGGCAGCCCACGAGGGACAGTCGCTGCTACGATCGAACGATGTCTACATGCCGATCACTCCTATGTTTCACGTGCACGCCTGGGGCGCTCCCTATGTCGCAACAATGCTGGGTGTGAAGCAGGTCTACCCCGGTCGTTACGAACCCAACAAGCTGGTGCGGTTCTATCACGATGAGGGTGTAACCTTCTCGCACTGTGTGCCAACTATCTTGCAGATGATCCTCGAGTGCGACGAAGCCACACGGACCGATCTGTCTGGATGGAAGATGTTGCTGGGTGGCAGTTCACTGTCCCTTGGACTGGCGACACAGGCCCACCATAAGGGCATACGCATTCACGCTGGCTATGGTATGTCTGAAACCTGTCCCCTGCTCTGTATGACCCACTTAAGCGATGCCGAGCTGGCCCTTCCCATGGATGAGCAGTTACCCTTGCGGATTCGAACCGGCCTGCCTGTTCCGTTGGTGGATCTGCGTATCGTTGATGGCGAAGGTCGGGAGGTAGTGCACGACGGCGAAGCCCTGGGTGAAATAGTGGTGCGAGCCCCTTGGCTGACTCAGGGCTACCTGAAGGAACCCGAGAAAGGAGCTGAGCTATGGAATGGCAGTTGGCTGCATACCGGCGACATTGCCTCTATCGATCCCCATGGGATAGTGGAAATAAAGGATCGCATCAAAGACGTAATCAAGACGGGCGGTGAGTGGATAAGCACGCTGGAGCTGGAGAGCCTCATCAGCTCACACGCGGCGGTCAGGTCGGTAGCCGTCGTCGGGATACCTGATGAACAGTGGGGCGAACGCCCCCTGGCTCTGGTGGTTTGCAAGGAAGGAGAAGACCTGGAGCCGCAGGCCATAGCGGCACATCTGCAAGGATTCGTCGACCACGGCCACATCACTAAATGGGCGATCCCACGACAGATAAGGATAGTCCCAGAAATTCCCAAAACCAGCGTCGGCAAGATCAACAAGCGCTTGATCCGCGAGCTCGAAGCCAGCAATGGGAAGGAAAGCATTTAAGCGATCTGTCGCATTCATAGCGTAAGGTTAACAACAGTCACACTGCTTATATTTCAGGTAGCATGTCGGTATCAATGCTCTGCCGGGGATCTCACCGTCCCCGCGCGGATGCTGATCGCCCTTTAGCAAATGGGTGTCTGGGCATGTTCATCGCCACAGGCACCTTCCATCCAGCCTGATCATTTACCTAAATCTGCTTTATTCAACAACGCCAGATTCATCCTCACTCATGCTTTCTTTGCTTTGAATGAACCGGAGCGCCAAATAAAGGTCTGGTGCCAGAATCATGTCGTCATCTTTCATTGTCGGTCGACTCTCCTTAAACCAGCGTGTTAACTCCGTTTTCCGGCCCGCAAGAATTAACTTAATCTTCCGCCCCTTCAGGTCCCGTTTTAACTCATTAATGGTTGCCAGGACGCTGATATCTGAATAGGTAAAGCAAGAAACGGCGTCAATGACCACCCATTTAGGTTGTAGCGCAGCACCATCGACTAAATTCAAAACGCGGCGCTTAAAATAAGCCACATTAAAATAGGTCAGCGGTGAGTTAAATCGGTACATCAACACGCCAGGGATCATTTTCACATCGGTTGTATTACCTAATGAGTGAATCATCCCATTTTCGTCAATTCCCAATAAGTGTTCAGTAGGACGGAAAACTGTGCGCAGGAACTGCAACAGACCCAACAATACCGCAAGGCCAATCCCCTGAATAACACCAATAATCAGAACACAGCCAAAGGTGAAGAACGCCAGGCGAAATGCGGGTTTATTTCTTCGCCTCAGGTTCCAGAGTCCGCGTAAATCAATTAATGACCACGATGCATAAATTAGAACAATGCCTAATGCAGATACCGGAATAAATTGTAATGGCTGCGTGAAAAATACCACGACGATTCCGATGATTAAGGCAGCAACAACGGAAACAAGCTGGCTTTTCCCTCCAGAGGAATCATTTACCGCAGTCCGGGAATCGGCTCCGCTAATCGCAAACCCCTGAGATAAGCCAGACATTAGATTCGCGACCCCCAAAGCCCTGAACTCAGCATCAGCATTTATTTCGTATCCGTTTTTTGCGGCAAAACTGCGAGCGGTTAGCATCAGGCTAACAAAACTGACTAACGCCAGGTTCAGCGCAGGGATCAATAAATCACGCGCCAGACCAGGCTGAAACGATCCCCAGTGAACGACGGGCAAACCAGACTGAAAGCCCGATCCCCCAATAGTGGCAATCCCATACTGCTGCGCAGATGTAATCCATACCAGCGCCGTTGTTATCACAATAGCAATCAACGGTGCTGGCCATTGGCTACGAAACGTTTTGATAGCTATTAAAATCGCTAACGTTAGGATGGAGATACCTAAGGTTAATAAATGAATTTCTGAGAGTCGGCCAGGCAGGGCAATGATCTTCTCAATCACTTGCTCTTCATCAAGCGTAATCCCCAACACCTTACCGAGTTGCCCGACAATAATCGTCACGGCAACCCCGTTAAGCAGACCCGTTAGAATGGGATGCGAAAGCAAGTCAGCAAGCGCACCCAGGCGAAATTTACTGGCAAGCAGGCACCATCCCCCCATCATCACAGTCATGACAATTGTCAACTGCCAGTGAAGTTCTGGGTTTCCGGCAGAAAGAGGAACCACAACGGCCGCAATCACCGCGCAGGTCGTGGCATCAGGACCAACAATCAATTGGCGGGAAGAACCAAACAGCGCATAAGCTAGCATTGGCAAAACGCAGGAATATAACCCGACGATAGCCCCGACTCCCGCCAACTCAGCGTAAGCAATCGCAACCGGTAGTGCTACGGCAGCAACGGATAACCCGGCTTTAACATCATGTTTTAGCCAGCTTTTATCGTACGCTAATAAATTTTTTAGCCCTGGCATGTAGTTTAATACCATTTTTCCGAACACTTTATTCTCCGGATAGACCCTTACTTATAGATAAAGGTACACGTAACTGTCGCAGGCGATCCTGATATTTTCGGGAGGTAATACAGAAAATTCAGATTGGGGGTTTACTGCATATACCGCAGGATGGCTTGTGTTATGGAGGCTCAGGATATAGCTTTGCACCCGATGGTGCGGTGTTGTGATGTGCCTGATGCGCTGCGCTTATCAGGCCTACAAAATACGTTCAGCCCGGCCCCTGCAGGCCGGATAAGGCGGTACGCCGCATCCGGCGGTTTTCATCCCGCACAGACGCAAAAAAGCCCATCCGGCAGGATGGGCTTCTTCACTAAATTTGATGCCTGGCAGTTTATGGCGGGCGTCCGGGCCGTTGCTGCGCAACGTTCAAATCCGCTCCCGGCGGATTTGTCCTCCTCAGGAGAGCGCTCACCGACAGACAACAGATAAAACAAAAGGCCCAGTCTTTCGACTGAGCCTTTCGCTTTTATTTGATGCCTGGCAGTTCCCTACTCTCGCATGGGGAGACCCCACACTACCATCGGCGCTACGGCGTTTCACTTCTGAGTTCGGCATGGGGTCAGGTGGGACCACCGCGCTACAGCCGCCAGGCAAATTCTGTTTATCAACACACCTCCCGGGCATGTCGATGTAATCTGTAATCAAGCTGAATTTCGATGTCTCTTCGCCAAAACACCTTCGGCGTTGTAAGGTTAAGCCTCACGGTTCATTAGTATCGGTTAGCTCAATGTATCGCTACACTTACACACCCGACCT
>NZ_JAOWHT010000029.1:0-253035 GCF_030332445.1 Citrobacter sp. Cpo126 | reverse complement strand
AGGCGATTCAGTTCCTGCGTACGCATATCCGTCAGTGACTGATGGCGCAGCACCAGTGCCCGTAACGCCCGTTCAACCGGATGCGGAGCTTCCCAGACTGCCGGGCGCTTCTGACGGCAAAACTCTGCCAGCATGCGGGCATCAACGGCATCGGTTTTGCTGCGCAGCCCCTCGCTCTGTGCGAAGGCTTTGCCGAGGGCAGGATTGATGATGGAGACGGTGAATCCGGCATCACTGAGATGGGCGGCCACGTCTTCCATATACGTACTGGTGGCTTCCATACAGATATGCGCCGGCGCCACGTTATGGCTGTTGAGCCAGTGGAGGAGTTCATTGTGGCCCTTCAGGGTGTTCGCAAATTTTTTACTGCGGTGACGGCCATCGGGACGCAGCACATCGACATCCAGCTTGGCTTTAGAGACGTCAATACCGATAAAATGAAGTTCCTGTTCCATAGTGAGACCAACCTTGTGAATGCGGATTACCGGGAAAACCGGTCCATGATACTGTCCGGTTTGTCACTTGTGGAGAACGGCAGTCCGCTGCATAAATCTACAATACAGGTTGTTAACCTAAGGCCGGATACGGCATGCGGACGGCATGGCAGGGAGAACTGGCCGGCCCTCTCTGCACAGAGAGGATAATACAAGGCCGGATAAGGCATTTATGCCGCCATCCGGCATCTTGCGTTAACCCTGGCGCTTATCTTCGGTATTGGTGTCGAAGTCGCTGGCGTCATGACGTTCATGAAGCTGCTCGTTCAGCGGCCCGTTAGTGCGGTTTACAATACGACCACGCTTAACTGCCGGACGCGCGGCAACCTCTTTTGCCCAGCGCTGCACGTGCTTGTAACTTCCTGCATCGAGGAACTCTGCCGCGTCGTACACGTTGCCCAGCACCACATTGCCAAACCACGGCCAAACCGCCATATCGGCAATGGTGTATTCATCTCCTGCCACAAACTGATTCTGTGCTAACTGCTTATCCAGTACGTCGAGTAAGCGCTTGGCTTCCATCGTGAAGCGGTTAATAGCGTACTCAATTTTTACCGGCGCATAGTTATAGAAGTGACCAAAACCACCGCCGAGGAACGGCGCCGCACCCTGTAACCAGAATAACCAGTTCAGTGTTTCAGTACGTTTTGCCAAATCCTGCGGCAGGAAATAACCATATTTTTCCGCCAGATAGAGCAGAATTGCGCCAGATTCGAATACGCGAACCGGTGGGTTTTGCGAGTGGTCGCGCAGTGCCGGGATCTTCGAGTTCGGATTCACCTCAACAAAGCCGCTGGAAAACTGATCGCCATCGCCAATGCGAATAATCCAGGCATCGTATTCCGCGCCCTTCACGCCCTGCGCCAGCAGCTCCTCCAGCATAATCGTCACTTTCTGCCCGTTCGGTGTACCCAACGAATAGAGCTGCAGCGGATGCTTGCCAACCGGCAGCGTTTTTTCGTGGGTGGCACCGGAAACAGGACGGTTGATATTGGCGAAAGCGCCGCCGTTCGATTTTTCCCACGTCCAGACTTTCGCGGGCTGATAGGTATTGTCTGACATATTGACCTGCCTTCTGAGTGGTTGTGTTGATGCAGTGTAGCAGTTAGGTAGAACTCAATTTAACAGATTGGGACTTTATGTCGCTTTGTGCTGAAAGGGGAAGATAAATCTAACCCGTTCATTGTACCTGGCCCGTACTCCATGAAGAGGAAATCAATGTTGGACGGAAATTGCTACCGTATTCACCATCAAAAATTGGCGGTGAATAAGCAGTAATAATGAAAAATGGTGTTCCAGGAGTAAGCGGTTATCAGGGCCCTGCGGGTGGGTGGGGTGCGGTAAAAGCCGTCACTGCTTCGGTGTTTTCGCAAAAGGCTGTCGCGCGCGACATTATCGCGATGTTCAAAATGAACCAGGTGAAAGGGTTCGATTGTCCGGGCTGTGCGTGGCCGGACCCCGGGCATCGTGCGCCAATGGAGCTGTGCGAAAATGGCGTTAAGGCGGTTTCCTGGGAGACAACCAGTAAGAAAGCGTCACCGGAATTTTTCAGTCGTCACCCGGTTTCCACACTCTGGCACTACAGCGATTATGAACTGGAAAACATCGGTCGTTTGACGCATCCAATGAAATACGATGCAGTGTCAGACACCTGGCAGGCGGTGGATTGGGATATCGCCTTTCGGGAGATCGGCGAGCGTCTGCGCAGCTATGACTCAGCACAACAGGTTGAGTTTTATACCTCCGGCAGAACGTCAAATGAGGCGGCGTTCCTGTATCAGCTGTTTGCCCGCGAATATGGTAGCAGCAACTTTCCTGATTGCTCAAACATGTGCCACGGACCGACCAGCGCAGGGCTAACGCCAGCCATTGGCCTTGGGAAAGGGACCGTTGAACTTGATGATTTTGACCACTGCGATCTGGTGATTTGTATCGGGCATAACCCTGGTACTAACCATCCACGCATGCTGACCACCTTACGCGACGTTGCCAAGCGTGGAGCCAAAATTATCTCCATCAACCCGCTGAACGAAAGGGGGCTTGAGCGCTTTAGCTTCCCGCAAAGCGCGAAAGAGATGTTCACCGGTCAGGCGACGGAGCTGAGCAACGACTACTACCAGGTAAAAATGGGCGGTGACGCCTCGTTGCTCAAAGGCATAATGAAGGCGCTGATCGAAATGGACGAAGCGCGGATCCTACTGGATCAGCAGCCGACGCTCGATCATGCGTTTATCGACCAACATACCGCGGGATATGCAGCGCTGTATGACGACTTACGTCAGCATAACTGGGCTGAGCTGGAACAGGACTCGGGCCTGACGCGCAGTCAGATGGAAGATCTGGCGCACAGCTACAGTAAATCCAGCGCCACGATTGTTTGTTATGGTCTGGGCATCACTCAGCATAAAAACGGCACCGAGAACGTCCAGCAGCTGGTAAATCTGTTGTTGCTGAAAGGCAATATGGGTAAGCCGGGGGCGGGGATCTGCCCGTTACGCGGCCATTCTAATGTGCAGGGCGATCGTTCTGTAGGGATCAACGAAGCGGCGTCCGAAGACTTCCTGCAACGACTTGAGAAGCATTTTTCTATCCGCGTTCCGCGCAAACATGGACGCTCCAGCGTGGAGAGCATTCGGGCCATCGAGCGGGGAGACGCAAAAGCGCTCATCTGCATGGGCGGCAATCTGGCGGTAGCGATGCCCCAGCCGCAGCGTACCTTTGCGGCGATGAAAAACCTGGATCTGCAGGTCCATGTGGCGACCAAACTGAACAGATCGCATCTGCTGCTGGCAAAGCATAACTACCTGCTACCTGCATTAGGCCGAACGGAGCGCGACATGCAGGCGACGGGGATCCAGTCAGTCACCGTCGAAGATTCTATGTCGATGGTTCACGCTTCCTGTGGCGCGCTGAAGCCGGCTTCCCGCTGGTTAAAATCGGAGCCCGCGATTGTGGCGGGCATGGCGCGTGCCACGCTGCCGCATTCTCCGATCAACTGGGAAGCATTTACCGGGGACTACACGTTGATCCGTGACGCCATTGAAGCCGTGATCCCGGCGTTCCACGATTACAACGCACGTATTGCCGAGCCGGGCGGATTTCGTATGGATACGCCTGCTTCGCGCCGTGAATGGCGAACAGCGAATGGCAAAGCCAACTTTATCGTCAGCCATCAGCGGGCGGTAGAGCGGGAACATCAGCCTGCTGATGCACTGGTTCTGGCAACGCTGCGTAGCCACGATCAGTACAACACCACGATTTATGGTATGAACGATCGCTATCGTGGCATTACTGGCCGTCGGGATGTGGTGTTTTTAAGCGCCGAAGAAGCGACGAGCCGCGGTCTGAGCCAGGGTGATGTGGTCAACGTTCAGGCGCTGGACGACAACGGTCAGCCCTGCGCGGATCGCATCATGTACGGCTTAACGGTGGTGATTTACAACATGGCGGCTGGCTCAATTGGCGCTTATCTGCCTGAAGCGAATGTCCTGCTTTCGCTGGATGCAGTAGATACACAAAGTTTGACTCCGGCGTATAAAAGCGTACCGGTCACCCTGACCAAAGCGTAGTTCCTGCTGTGAATTTTTCGCCTCTGAGCGCCAGCCGCTGCGTTGAGGTGTATGATGATGTCGACCTCTGTCCGGTTAGTGTCGCAGAGCAGGCAATCAGAGCGAAAAATTCACGCCAACCTGCTCAGGCTGTATTGTTTTGAGGTAAGGTGCATGAGCAAAGGAACGACCAGTCAGGATGCCCCATTCGGGACATTATTGGGCTATGCCCCAGGTGGCGTAGCAATCTACTCTTCAGATTACAGCTCCCTCGACCCACGGGACTACGACGATGATGCAGCTTTTCGCAGCTATATCGACGATGAATACATGGGCCACAAATGGCAGTGCGTAGAGTTCGCACGCCGCTTTCTCTTCCTTAACTATGGCATGGTCTTCACCGATGTGGGTATGGCCTGGGAGATCTTCTCCTTACGCTTCCTGCGCGAAGTAGTGAATGACAACATCCTACCGTTACAGGCATTTCCGAATGGTTCGCCCCGCGCGCCGGTAGCAGGCGCTCTGCTTATCTGGCAAAAAGGCGGTGAATTTAAAGATACCGGGCATGTGGCGGTCGTCACCCAGTTGCTGGAAAACAAAATCCGTATTGCCGAACAGAACGTGCTCCATACGCCGCTGCCTCCCGGACAGCAGTGGACTCGCGAACTGGAGATGGTGGTTGAGAACGGTTGTTACACCCTGCGTGATACCTTTGACGATACGACTATTCTTGGTTGGATGATCCAGACCGATGATACCCGTTTCAGCCTACCGCAGCCGGAGATCGCCAATGACTCGCTGAAAATTGGCGGCGCGCGACTGGAAGATAACGGGCAATTTGACGGTAAATGGCTGAATGAGCAGGATCCGCTGCAAAAAGCCTACGTGCTGGCGAACGGCCATGTGATTAATCAGGACCCGCATCAATACTTCACCATTACCGAGAGCGCCGAGCAGGAGCTGATTAAAGCCACCAACGAGCTGCACCTGATGTATCTGCATGCGACCGATAAGGTGCTGAAAGACGACAACCTGCTGGCGCTGTTTGATATCCCGAAAATCCTCTGGCCGCGCCTGCGCCTTTCCTGGCAGCGTCGTCGGCATCATATGATTACGGGGCGTATGGATTTCTGTATGGATGAACGTGGACTGAAGGTGTATGAGTACAACGCCGATTCCGCATCGTGCCATACCGAAGCCGGTTTGATCCTCGAAAGATGGGCCGAGCGTGGTTACACAGGGCAGGGACACAACCCGGCTGAAGGGTTGATCAACGAACTGGCGGGGGCCTGGAAGCACAGCCGCGCACGTCCGTTTGTCCACATCATGCAGGATAAGGATATCGAGGAGAACTATCACGCGCAGTTTATGCAGCAGGCGCTGCGTCAGGCCGGGTTTGACAGCAAAATTCTGCGAGGTCTGGATGAACTGTGCTGGGATGATGCCGGTCAGCTGATTGACGGTGATGGCCGTCTGGTGAACTGCGTCTGGAAGACCTGGGCGTGGGAAACCGCAATTGAGCAGGTGCGCGAGGTCAGCGAAACGGAGTACGCCGCGGTGCCAATTCGTACCGGGCATACGAATCAGGAAGTGCGTTTAATCGACGTGCTGCTGCGCCCGGAAGTGTTGGTCTTCGAACCTCTGTGGACGGTTATCCCTGGCAACAAAGCGATTCTGCCGATCCTCTGGCAACTGTTCCCGCACCACCGTTATCTGCTTGATACGGATTTCACTGTTAATGAAGAGCTGGCGCAAACCGGTTATGCGGTGAAACCTATTGCAGGACGTTGTGGCAGCAACATCGATCTGGTGAGTCATCAGGAAGAGCTACTGGATAAAACCAGCGGTAAGTTTGCCGAGCAGAAGAACATTTTTCAGCAGCTTTGGTGTCTGCCAAAAGTTGCCGGTAAATATATCCAGGTTTGTACCTTTACCGTAGGTGGTAACTACGGCGGTACCTGCCTGCGCGGTGACGAGTCGCTGGTGATTAAAAAAGAGAGCGATATTGAACCGCTGATTGTGGTGAAGGAATAATCGCGCAACCCCTGTGATGGTGATGTTGCCATCACGGGGTTATTTGATGGGAATAATTTTCGAAATACTCGAAAGCAAGAACCCGCCTTTTGAGCGGGTTCTTTAAATAGTGGTGCCGGACTCGGTGTAGTTCTTTGGGCTAATGAACTGTTTTCAATAAGAATGCTATTTTTTTAGTTTGCCAAGACCACCGGTCAGACCACCACAAAACGAACCCTTATCGAATTGCAGGATTAACCTGCTGGTTTAAACACAACCAGATGATGTGAGTTTGGTTACTACTTCTCTCTCTAAATTATTGTGTAAATGCTAAAATGCTAATCATAAAATTACTCATTACTTTTATTTTTTATCCGCGTCTTTTTATATTCGTCATATATTATGATGGTGTCATCATAGACCGTTAGTCTTGCTGAATAATCTTTGTTATTCTTATATTTGTTTTTCATCGCGGATAGTTTGCGTTCAATATCTGAGCAATTTTCTTTAATAACACTTTCAACAATATTGTAAGTTATTTTTTCTAAACGTGGGTCAAAGTTACTTACCCAAACTTCGCAAGCATCAGCACTTTCAAAAAAATCCTGAAGATCTTGTGGCATTTTTTCTATAATAACTTTATCCACCGCAAATAATAAACTGGAGTGCAAGGTAAATAATATCATTAAAATAATTTTGAATAAATACTTGTTATTCATGACGTCATCCTAGATGGTGTTTTTAATCCATTGTATTTGTGATAGATTCATATTGGTTTTACAATATAGTGACGAAATTGAGGGGCGATAGCCAGGAAGCGCTCCATCACTTTGTGAGGCGTATTTACATTGTTTTTCGCGATAAAGAATAAATGAGCGATGCAGTTCCGGGAATGTTATTCTTGCTATATGAATATAAGGTTCGTAATCAATAGAGCCATCTTCATTAAGCCCTCTCGCTCCTTCAGTATCATATTGCTTTAGTCTTTTTTCTGCTCTGTCTTCCTCATGTTTTAACGCCAAAACGCTCTTCTGATATTTATCCATAAGACACCAATAAACCCTATCTTGTTGTATTAACTGATCGTATGAGCAATCAGATACTTTTATATCATGTGCATTGGTAATATCACACAATAATAATAATGAGAATAAATATTTATTTGTTTTCATTTGCAGCCCTTAAGTATATTATCTATTTTTTGTTCTCATCAGAGACAATGAGACTATAAACATATTCAAATTTATCCGCATAATTTATATCACCAGGTTTACTGACTGTAGCTCGCTTTGGGTCTCCATTGTATTGGATTTGAATATTTTGAGGAGTAAACAATTTCCATCCTTGTATATACTGTTCCAGATGCGCTTTCTTATATTTAAGTTTATCTCCAGGATGAATGACTTTAACGCCATTCAGTGTGGTAAGAACATTCTGTGTTGTACCTATTTTCTTGGCGATAGAGCTATAGCCAAGATCTCCCTTAACGACTTCATAGATATCTTCTTTTTCATTGTCATAAACAGTTTTATCTTTTTCCGTTTCTGACATCTTTATCATTAAAAGAACAATGCCTGCGCGAATATTATATTCAGGATTGTTTTTTATCATATCAGATTTGTTTTTTAAGTATTTGTCCCAATTTTTCGGGGTTATAATGTTGTATTTTCTTGGGCGAGCAGGAACCGTCACCTCGAGGATGCCGTTATCCCCGCTCTTTCCTATTTGTATAGGTTTTGTTTTCCATTCAGTCGATGTCGCACCTGTTTCAGTCCATATCATTGCCTTAATCAATTTCCAGTCCAGTGGCTTATATTTTTCGATGTTTTTCGACATGGATAAATGCTGGTTAATTTCAGAAACAAGTTTCCTGATTGTATTATCATAAATATACCAGTCAGGATTGCCAATCGCTTTTTCTCGCCCGGATTTCCACTCCTCAAGGGGACTAAGTTTTTTGGGCGGTTGTCCAGAATCTTTTCCTGTTGTCCGGGCATTTACCTGGGGTCTTTTTCTCGGATTTTCTGTTGTTGGGATGCCTTTGTGTACCGCTGCCGTGCGCTTTACCATGTGAAGCCCTCCATTCATTTGTAAAATCTTTACTAAAACACCCTCTCATTCCATAAGCTGTACGCACTGGTCCCGGCAATGCAGTGTTCCCAGTTGATTGATTCATATATAAAAGAAATACTTTCCTGAGGTTGTACTTCGCTGTCAATGATTACATGTGCAATCGAGAAATTAATATCACTAATTCGGGCTTTTTTTAATTCCAGCTTGTAATATTTTTCATTAATTCCAAATCTATTGGTTCGATAAAAATCAAAAGTGCAGGTCAATATTTCATTATCGTTAATTGCTTTTCCCAGCAAAGGAGATGATTTATCGACAGGTTTTTTTATCGTAACTGAATGATGATTGACATTTTGATCCCGACTTAATCCATGCGTCAGTTCATATACCATAATATGATCAAGATGCAGTAACTGAGCTTTATTACCGATAGAATCAAGTGAACAGCAACCTGCTGAAATCAATCCTTGCTTTTCACCGTTCAGAGTTAAATAAATTAAATTTGCCATGTTGTTCTCCTCGCGTTAACTATTATTTTCGTGATTTTGCATTAGTTGCCGACTCTGGCACTACATTGCTTTTCAGCAGCAGCCAGCGGCTTAATACGCCATTCATCTGTTCATTAACTTGTTTTTCCAGCGCTTCCGTATTCCGTCCCTGTGCCCTGGCGTCCTGGTACTGTGTCAGCAGGGATTCCAGCGGCGTTTCCTGATTCAGCAGTCGTTCCGCCTGCCAGGTGACGGTTTTGATATAGGAGAGGGTAAAGCCCTGTTTCTCTGTCTCCCGTTGCATCATCAGGTCGGCAAAGTCACGCAGATTTTGCCGCGCCTGCTGCAAGCCACGCATTTGCGGGCTGCTTTGCGCGCGGGTTTTCAGGATTTCATTCCACTGCGCTGTTGCCTGCTGCTGTTGCAAACTCTCCGGCCAGCGGCTGTCTGCGGTTTGCATCATCTGCATGCCTGTTTCCAGCAGTTGCAGCGGCGAGGTGTCGGGAAGCTGTTGCAGCCGTTGCCCGTAACTGTCCAGTTCAGGCGACGACAGCCAGACTGTTGCCGCGCCCTGTGCTGTATCCCTGACTTGTGAAAGTTGTTGTTGCATCGGGTACACCTGCCACCACCACAGTGCGGCAGCGGCAGCCGTCGTACAGGCAATACCCGCCATAAAACCTTTACAATTCCGGCCTGGCGTGGCGCTGGCGACCGGTGTGGTGCCGTTGTGGACTTCCACCTTCATTTCCGGCAGGTCGGGCAGGGGAGGAAGGCTTTCCTCCGTGACGGGCTGTGTGCTCTCCGGGGCATAAATCAACGTTCTGACGGTGGTCTGTGACTGAGTACCCACGCTGCTTTTTGGCTGTGGCTCAAGTCGTTTACGCGTGTTCTGCACAAAATAAAGCAGGTTTTCTACATGCGGCTGTCGTTTCAGTTCTACCTGCTGGAGTTTGTCGCAAATCAACTGCAATGCGCGCTCAGTCCGGTACAGCAACGGCAGGTTAGTGTCTGAAAAGGACAGTTGCTGGCGCAGGATATTACCGGTCCGGGTATTGAGCCAGTCAAGCATCCCGGTACGGGCTGATTCATCCTGCGGCCAGAATTTATCCCAGTCGTGGCCTATCATTGCCGCCAGTAGCTCCACCCCTTCGCAAAATCCGGCTAGCCCGTGTGTACGCGTGCGCGCCAGGGTGTAATAGGTCGCCGTGTGCAGATCCACGCCGTTGGCTTTAAAGATCGCCAGTGCCAGTGATTCCACCAGTTTCCAGTTCAGCTCCGGCTGCGACGGGTGAGAGGATTTATTGATCTCTTCCCGCAGGGCGCTAAATTCCGGCAGGCCGCGAGGATCGCTGCCGGTAACAATAATTTGTGTGAGTATGTCTTGGCTCATTTCAGCCTCCTCAGTACAGGGTATCCGGCAACCGGAACTGGCTGAACAGCCCGCCGGTGAACGGGTTATCTACCGTGTCCGTATGCACCCGGTACACCATTGCGCCGCCGTCCACGTTAAAGCGCACGCTGAATGTGCCATCCTGTACGCCGGTGAGTTGCCCTGCGCCAAACAACCTGAACTGTGCCCACGGTCCGCTGAAACCGATGCTGCGCGGCGTTTTGCCGCCGGTGCCAATCAGCGTCAGCTTGCTTTCATTACCCTCACGCATGTTATTTGGCCAAACCAGATGCGCGGTATAATTGCGGCCCTGGCTGTAGTCCACTAACTGACCGTCAAGGTTGAGTACGCTGCGCCGTTTATTGCCGGAAAGCGATACGGTTTCCACGGCAAACTGAGCGCCAAGGCCGTTTTGCCTGCTGAAGAAGGCATCGCGAATTTCCTGCGCGGCATTCAGTTGCTCCTGGACGTCTTCGCGAATAATCACGTTGTTATCCCCGTCCTCCAGACTCAGGTCGTTTTCTATAAACAGACGCAAATTCTGTTGGTAGAACGTGTCCAGTAAACCATCCGGTTTAAAGAAGCGTTCAAAGGCATCCAGCGATGCATCCTGTGACGAACGAGGGTTAAACGGATAGTTGTTGGCGAGCTGCTCGTTAAACGGTTTCACCACGTTGTCACGCCAGTCAATCTCCATGTAATGGACTGCTTCCACCATCACCACATGCCAGGCTTGCTCCGCCAGCTTGCCCACCCAGCGGTTAAGCGGGGCAGGCAGAGTTTTTGCCATCTGTCGGGTGGCGAAGATCGGATCGCTGCTGTTTTGATCAAGCCGTAGCTGCACCGCCTTCAGTGCTGATTTTCCCTGTACCGGTGCGTTCTGGATCGCCAGCAGATAACGGTGCAGTTCCGTCAACTGTTGATAAACTGCCTGCAGAGTGTTTTCTTTGTCTTTCTGTACAGCCAGCGTGCTGTTCTCCGGGGAGAACTCATGCCCCAGGCGGGTCAGTAACTGATACTCCGACTCTGCCATGGCTTCCTGAAGCGCTCTGTCATCCAATTTTTCAGAGAGTACGGCGGGCTGTGTATTGTCGCGCAGTGCCGTCAGCGCCCGCTGGAGTGGCTGATCGCCGCTGATAATTTGCTCCAGTGCGCCGGTCAGTTCAGCGATGGATTCGTAATTGCGCACGTTAAGGTTATCCATCCCGGCGCGCCAGGTGGCGGTGTAGTCGCTGAGATACTGTTCGGTGAGCTGACGCTGGATTTCCGCCCGGTCTGCCTCGCTGTATTTCACACTGTGGGTCAGGTTCAGCACCCAGGAATCCATCGCCGTCAGTTCGACCAGCGCATCGCGCTGTTTGACAAAATAACTTTGCAAGCCGTAACGGGTGAGGAATTGCGGAACAATAAGTTTATTATCATCCCCGGAGGTAAACACCTGATCAAACGTGGCGCCCACCTGGTCACGCAGGTTCAGATCGGCGGGCAGCACGCCGAGGGCACGCGTTTTCAGACTCTGGTAAACACGCTGGTAGACGGGCAGTTTGCTGAGTTCTTTCTGGGCCGCCACCACCGGGCCGTCATAAGGCGTCCAGCGGCTGGTGGCGTCGACGTTGCCTGCCTGACGTTCCGCGTGCCAGTCTGTATGCTGCAGGGCATAGTCCAGATGAGACATAAGCTGCGCCTGGAGATCTCGCTGGCCATGGAACTTATCGCTCCAGCGTTTTGCCATGTACTGTTTCACTACCTCGTTGCTGCGTCCGCTTTTATCCTCCAGCATTCTGATGACGCGCAGTACCGCAAGTTTTTCCTCGCTCTCCGGCGGCGCGGCGTTCATCTCTTTGACCAGACCATTAAACAGGGCGGGCAGGTAACGCTGCTCCAGCAGTTGTAGGTAGGTCTGCTCCACATACGGGCCGACACGCCTGCCCTGATACAATCCCATATCGGCCAGGCGGCTGCGATCGCCCCAGTCACCGTAGGCCAGCGTGGCGTCACGCACCGGGTTGAGTAACGGCAGTTGCAGGTTGCCATAATCATCCATACCCTGCGGTGGCGGAACCGACATAAAGGCTTTGGCCTGCTCCAGTACGGTGATGCCGGAACGCCAGTTGTTATTGTAATAGTGATGCCAGCCCATAATCAGCAGCAGCGCGGCGATGCCCCCGGTGACGGAAAACACCGATAACCGGCGGCGGGACTGCATCAGCCAGACGCGGCTTTCACCGGCGAGGTTAGGCTCTGCCAGTAAAGTCTGTGGAAACAGGTTGCGGGTAAAATAGGGGGCCGTGTCCACCAAAGGCCAGGCCGTCATCGGGCTATTGCCCAGGCGGAACTGACGGGCGGCAGACTGCATAAAAATATCGTCTATCTGGCCGCGTTGCAGGGAGGAGGTGAAGTACACGCCTCGCAGCATGACGTCCATATTTTCCCCGTCCAGTAATCCGCTCAACAGGGATACCAGCGGTTCACGGCTACCCTGTATCTGACGAACAAAGCTGAACAGGGAACTGCGGGAGCCGGGGGTTAGCAGTCGCTCCGGCAGGGCGTTATTGAGCTGTTCGCTCCAGGTCTGCCAGAATGCATTCAGCTCTGCGCGCCAGTCGTCATTTTCATGAGCATGACGGGTAAAGGTAACGCCAAGAATGGCATCGCGATCGTTCCTGTCCAGAGACTGAAACAGAGCAGCGAAACCGTACAGTAAATCCAGCCGGGTCAGTACCACATACACCGGTAACTGGCAGTGAAGGTGCTGGCGTATATCCTGCAAACGTCCGCGCAGAATTTGCAACAGGTGCTCCCGGCGGCGTTTGTCGGCAGTCAGCAGATCGGGCAGATCCAGCGTCAGTATCAGGCCGTTCAGCGGCTGTCTGGCGCGTTTTTGTACCAGCCAGTCCAGCATAGTTGTCCACAGGCGACGGTGCAGCACATCCGCCTCCTGTTGCTCAAACAGGAGGCCGTCTGCATCAAAAATGACCGCCTGTTTTCCCACATGTGGGATAACATACCGGCGCAATTCCACTCCCCGCACGGCCTCCGGGGCGTAAATAATGTCGGATGGAAAACCTTCGCGCAGCAGCGACGTTTTGCCACTTCCGGATGGACCAATAACCATATACCACGGCAGTTGCCACAGGTAGCGACGGTTGTCGAGATGGCGTTGCAGACGCAGCAGCCAGTGGTCGAGATAACGTTGCTGGGCAGTCAGTTCTACAGTCAGCGGATCTTTTTCCTCTTCACGCTGTTGTTTTTGCTGTTTTTCCAGCAGTTGCAGGCGCCTCATTACCCTGACGGTAAGCCATACCAGCGCTGCGAGCGCCCAGGCTGCCGTCGCCAGCCAGCGGTTCGTCAGCGGTTTAAGCCACTGCTCGTCGTAGAACGACCATGACGGGCCTTTCCACCAGATCCATACCAGCAGCACAATCCACGCCAGTGCCAGCAGCCAGGCGGCGGAAACCTTAACGCGGGGCATCGCCGGTCGGAGGACGGATCGCAGACTGCTGAACAGTCGAGGGGTTGGTAATCTGAACACGGTAACTCCTTGTTACGTTATTATTTTTCTGCCGTGAATTTGTTTTCCAGTTGCTCCAGCAGGGATGGCTCCCAGTCAGCCAGCGTCATACGCAGCCCTGCTTTAAACAACATCCGGTACTGCTGCTGTGCAAGCTGCACCATTCCGGCGTCTTCCATCAGTTGCGCGCCCAGATACTGCCGGAGAAACTGATCGCGCGGATCGCCTTCCGGCAGCTTTTCCAGGTATTGCAGTGCGGCTTCCAGTCCCTTCTCGCTGAAACACTGGTGGACAGCCTCTGTGTCTTCGTCGGTCCGCACAATCGGGGCTGTCTGACTGCCCGGAGACGTCGCCAGCCACTGTTTTGTCTGCTCACTCATAAACGGCGTGCGGTCATTAAACCGCAGGGTGGCAAGTTGCGGCAGGCGGACGAGAAAACGGGCCATTTCATCCCGGATGGCTTCTGCTGCACTGGAGTAACCCAGGCGTTGCGCGGTTTGCGCCGAAAGGTAATGCCCATCGAGCCAGTACGGGGCCAGAAGCAGGCTTTTTTCCACCTGTTGCCAGAGCGCCAGATCGGCATTGCTCAGTCGGGTCTGATAATCGGCGGTCATATCAGCAGGTACCGCCGCCAGCGGCGTTCGCCCGTCGCTTTCTGCCTGGGGTACGGATGTAATGGCCTGCCATAACGCATGGCGACGCAGGCGGTAACCCTGCGGCGAATCCGGCTGGCGCTCACAGAGAATGGCGGAGACTTTCAGCAGTGTGTCGCGCCAGGCCTTATCATCATGACTGTCAATATCGACGGTCGGGATAGCGGGGGCGGACACCGATGGCGATACCGGGGAGGGTAGTGTGGCTGCGGCCGGAGGTGCGCCGACGGATGGCGTGGGTGACGGGGCAGACAGCGCAGGCTCTGCCCCGCGAAATGCCCGGCGATACTGCGACGAGAGATCATCGACGGCCTGCGCCAGTGCCGGGATATTTTGCTCCTGCCAGCGCTGCGCCAGTTTTGCCAGCTCAGCCAGCAGGTTGTCGCGTTGCGTGATATCTGCCGATTCTGCGAAGCTCTCTGCACCGGATTCAAATCGTTTCAGTACCTGGGCGGCGAAACGCTGTTTATGAGCTGCATTTTGCGGTGCGGCCTGCGTCCAGTAATGTTCCACATATAACGTCAGTAAACGTAACGCCAGCAGCGGATCACCGGCGTGTTGCAGCGTACGTAATAGGTGGGCCAGCAGGCGAAAGTCTTTGCTTTCCGACGCCAGAAGCACTAATCCCCGGCGCTGTATTTCCGGGATATCCAACTGACTGTGCGTCAGTGAGCCAAGTTTAAGCATTTCGCCGTCGATATATTCCCAGTCGGGATTATCGTCTTTCAGCGCGGAGACATGTTTATCTTCCGGCAGATTTTCAAGCAGGTGTGAAATCCAGGTATCCGGGTTACGTAAGTCCATTGCCATTTTTATTCCCCCGCCCAGTGGCAGGCGTCACGCAGCGGTGCGATGGTTTTCGCCAGCCCGTCAATGTTAAATGTCAGTTTTCCGGCGGCACTGTCCGTACCGGTGTTGATGGTCAGGGTTTTTGTGCCAAAGAGCTGCTTAATTTCGTCAATACCGGATAGTCCGCGGCTGGACTCCAACAGGACACCGTTCTCACGGATAAACCAATGAGACTGAAAGCGTCCGTGGTCAGTGGTCAGCGTCACGGCGATGTCGTTCTGCGTCATGGAATGGGTCAGCGCCACCTGCATCCGGGTGATGTTGTCCACACAACTGAACATCAGTACCGGGCGTGGCGGGACGTTGCCGATGGCAGGTGTAGTAATAACCACAGTAGGGCGTTCGCCATCGCTCTGCGTCATCAGTAGTGCGGTGGAATTATCCGGGCGCTGTTTCTCCTGGGCGAAAGCCCGTTTCCAGGCTTCACCTTCATAACGGGCCTTTACCAGCGCGCCATTAAAGCTGGGTTGTTCTGGTGCCAGAATATGGTCATAGCAGTCAAGACGCTCCAGTGCAGCAGGCTCCCGGCGACAGTCCAGCATGGCACTGAGCGTCGTCTGTGCGTTGGTTTCCGGCACCACAATCCCCGGCAGTACGGCAATCACCTGTTTTGCAGGTGTTTCCGCCTGTACTGCGCGGGGGAATAATCCCGGCAGCAGCATTATGATCATGAGCGTCTGTATTCTGCTCATAGAACGGTTTTGTCCTCTGTTTCTGGTTCCGACTGTGTGTCGGAATCAGTGCTATCCTCCGGTGCATCTTCCACATCAGCGATAAAGGAGCCGTTTGTCACACCCAGCGTGATACGGGCAATGGCGATATTCGCCGCCATTTTCTGCAACAGCAGCAGGGAGAGCGGCGGCAGCATCTCACCGTCGATGACCGACTCCAGCATCCGCGCGCCGTTTTCAGCGCGGGTGACGCGCTGCATTATTTCGTCGGTGACTTCCGGCTCAATTATCACCTCTGCACCGAAGCGTGTACGCAACACGTTATCCAGCCGCGCCAGTTTCCCGGCGATAATGACGGAGAGTGTTTCACGCGACAGCGGCAGGTATGGCACCACTTCCATGCGTGCCAGTAGCGCAGGTTTGAAGAAGTCTGCCAGTATCGGATACAGCGCGTCGTGCATGGTTTCAGGGTGATCGGCATGTTCGACAATCAACTGATAACCGAGGTTGGAGGTGAGGAAAAAGACGATGTTTTTACAGTCAATCAGACGGCCTTCGCCATCTGCCATCTCGCCCTTGTCGAACGCCTGGTAGAACAGGTTAAGCACGTCCGGGTGCGCTTTTTCCACTTCATCAAGCAGCACTACGGAGTAAGGTTTTTGACGAATCGCTTCGGTCAGCACGCCGCCCTCGCCGTAGCCAACATAGCCTGGAGGGGAACCAATCAGGCGGGAAACAGTATGTTTCTCCTGGAATTCGGACATATTGATGGTGGTGAGGTACTGGCGACCGCCATAGAGAAGTTCTGCCAGTTGCAACACGGTTTCCGTTTTACCCACGCCGCTGGGGCCGGCCAGCAGGAATGCACCCAGAGGTCGCCCCGGGCGGCGCAGATCCGCACGCGCTGTCAGCAGGTGCTTATGCAGATGCTTAATCGCCAGATTCTGGCCCTTGATAATGTCACCCAGCCACAGCGGCAAATCGGTGATGACCGACATCTCGTTCTGCGACAGACGGTTAAGTGGTACGCCTGTCCATTCGGCAATCACAGCTGCGATTTGTTTTTTATCGACGTGTGGGGAAACCAGTAGCTGCGTATGGTGCAGAGTATTCAGTTCGGCGGTCAGCGCTGCCAGTCGTTCTGCAGGACAGCGTTCTGGGACGGTTTCTGGTTGCTTCGTCGCGAATTCATTTGCCGGAATGGGGGTGTTTTCGGCATCCACTTCTTCTGACTGCACATTTTCTTCTTCACTGCTGACGGATTCATCCAGCAGCCCTTTACGCAGCGAGATAATTTCCTGTACCAGCGCCTGCTGCTGGTGCCATGCCGTTTCCAGCTCATCCAATTCGGTCAGCGTTTCGTCATACTGCACCAGTACTTCATTCAACCGCGAGGTATCAGATCGCAGGCCTATGCGGATTTCACGCTCAAGCTGGTAAATTTCTGCTTTGCACTGATGGCTCAGTGTGGTCAGCGCTGAAATTTGCCGTGGTGGAGAGGAAAGATTGATCGCAACGCGGGCGCAGGCGGTATCCAGCACATCAATGGCTTTATCCGGTAACTGACGCCCGGAAAGATAGCGCTCGCTTAACGTTGCTGCTGCCTGTAAGGCTTCATCATCAATCAGCACGCCGTGGGACTGCTCATACACCACCGACAGGCCGCGCAGAATAATGGTGGATTCGGCAGCATTGGGTTCGCGTACTTTTACCAGTTGGAAACGACGCGACAGGGCGGCGTCTTTCTCGAAGTATTTTTTATATTCGCTCCAGGTGGTGGCGGCGATGGTTTTCAGCTCGCCGCGTGCCAGCGCAGGTTTTAGCAGGTTAGAGATATCCAGCCCGCCCTGCTGGTTGCCCGCGCCAATCAGCGTGTGGGCCTCGTCGATAAACAGAATAACGGGTTTCGGTGACTGAATGACCTCCGCCATCAGCCCCTTAAAGCGCTTCTCAAACTCGCCTTTCACCGATGCGCCTGCCTGTAGTGCACCAAGATCCAGGGTCATAATATCGGTATCGCGCAGCTTGTCCGGTACCTTGCCTGCGACAATGCGCAGCGCCAGTCCTTCGATCAGCGCGCTTTTGCCGACGCCTGCCTCACCGACTACCACCGGATTGTTTTTACGGCGGCGGCAGAGAATATCAATCATCAGGTCAATTTCATTATCGCGGCACAATACTGGATCGAGCCTGCCGTTGCGGGCATCATCGGTCATGTTTCTGGCGTAGCGGGCAAGCAGGCTGTCGCCGGTATCGGCTGTGGCACTGATGACCTGTCCGTCCGCATTCTGCATAACCGACTCGGCTGACGCCTTCGTCCATCCAGCAAAATCCTGCTGTAGCTGGTCGCGGTTGATGGCAGTGAGCAGCCGGGCGGCGGTGGGCAGTACGTAGCGCAGCGGCGAGTGGAGCAGGGCGAGCAGCAGGACGCCGCCGCGCAACTCTGTCTGCTGCATTTCAGCGGACGCCAACAGCCAGGCCTCTTTCAGCCATTCAACCAGCATGGGGGAAAACGACGGATAGCTATCCACTGAACGGGTGGTGGCGTAATTTTCCACTGTCAGCGCTTGGCGTAAATCATCGGTGCCGATCCCGGCGCGTTCAGTAATGACCCGCAAATCGCTGCGCGGGATAGCCAGCATCTGGAGCAGTACGTGGCTGACAGTGATTTCCGCCGCCTGCTGGCTCATACACTCCGAGGCTGCGGCTTCCAACGCCTGTTTCGCGAAGGGATTAAGCCGTTTTACCAGTGTGGCCAAATCAATCTGGATCATATGTGTCCTTACCTGGCGAGCAGCCGGTTTAACTGGTGAAGAATGTCCTGCGTCTGGCCGTCCAGGCGCAGCAGATAGAACAGATAAAACAGCGCCAGCACGATGATACCGCCGGACAGAACATGGCGGATGGTCAGTCGTTTAATGAGCTGGTAGCGTCCGCCATGGGCTTTTTTATCCTGGTGCAGCAGTGGAAAGGGCGCATCGCCGCGCAGTTTATGCAGGACGTGATACAGGCGGCGGTATATCTGCTCAAACTCCCCCTGATCCTGAGGCGCGACTTTATAGCGCCCGCGAAAGCCCAGTGAAAAGCAGATATACAAAAACTCCAGCAGATCCTGGTAGCGTTTTGGCTCGCGCATCAGGCGTTCCAGCAGAATAAAGACCTTTTCACCACCCCAGGCTTCATTGTGGAAATGCACCAGTAACGACTGTTTGATCCACTCGTTCTTGTTGGACCAGCCGTTACCCAGTGCCGCTTCATCTATAAAAGTACAGAGGATGTAACGAAACGAGATAATCACACCTGGCTCATAGCCCTGCTCCTGAAGTAGCTGCTCCATTGCCTGCACATCCGTCACCACCTGAGTGAACAGGTGTTCAGGCATGGCATGGCTGTTCATCCCCGCAACACGCATTACCATCCCCAGCAGCGGTGTTGCGGCGTCGATCATCGGGTTCAGGCTGTTGCCGCGCAGCGTAAGCTGGTACTGACGGAGGCCTTCGCTTTCGTATTCGGGTAAAGGGGGCAGTGATAGCGCATCCATCGTCTTATCCTCTTATAGCCCACAGTTGCATGTTCAGATCCGGAAACGAACCGGATACATGCAGGGCGACGGCACCGGTAGCCGCCACATCCGCCCAGGCTGGACCGCTCTTGTCCAGTTCGAAATAGCTGAAACCGGCATGGTACGGAAGCTGGCGGGGGGCCACCATCAGCGTATGCAGCGGGATACCGGGGATTTGCACACTGACCATATTGCGAATTTTTTCCGGCGAGGAAATTTTTGACTGCTGGATAAACTGGCGCTGGAGTTGCTGTGTCTCCATTTTCGCCGCCACTGCCAGCACGAAGGTGGCGGACTGCAACAGTGCTGAGTCATGTACGTCAGCCTGCCAGATGCCATCGCGCAGATGCAGCGGCAGGTTAACCGCCCTGGGCGATAGGACGGTATGCAGTGCCCGCTTCACTTCCGGTAACAGCGTGTTGAAGGTGTCCGTCAGGTTACGGTGATCATAGACATCCAGCGGACAGGGCAGGCGGGACGGCTCGGTAAATGTCATGAGTTCTCCCAGCAGCCCAGCAAGATCGAGATAAAACTCTTCCGGATGAAGCTGTGGTCTGCGGGCGCGGTGAGTGAAGCGGGTCTGGTTACGGTTGAGCAGTTGCAGCATCATAAATTCCGCCACATCGGCAATACCGCTTTGCGCCGGAGAACCAATGCGGTTAGCCAGGTCATTGGCCCGGCCGCCGACTGCCTCCTGGATTTCGCGGAGAAATTCACGAAGCCGTGCGCTGACATGGATGTTCTGGCAGGAGGGGATAAAACTGTCATCCAGCATCAGAGAGCCGTCTGCACGCCTGTCTTTGATACGGCACAGTGGCAGTGTGACATATGCACTCATATCGTCTGCCCCACTCATAATGCGGGGGGTTAACTGCCCCAGCGTCAGTGCACGCGCATCACCATTCTCTGAATGCAGATCCCGGACATCAGCATCGTGCAGCCGGTAACGCCCGATCTGTTGCCCGTAACTGACTTCGCCTCTCACATCGCTGGCGACAGGTAAGGCCAGATAGACATTACGGCTTTCTTCATCGGGAAAACTGTCCGGATGCAGCGGAGCGGGCAGCGAATCCTGATCCGGAAGGGAGAACACCGTGCCATCCGGCAGCGTGCCCGACGCACTGTCGAGCATGATTTTACCCTGTGCCAGCAACTCGTTGTTGATGGACAACTCCGTAAATCCCCAGGATAAATCATGAATGGCCCGGAAACGCAGGTTATTCACATAATCGTTATAACGTTGCTGTTGCTGGAGGTGGTGCGGACGCATCAGTGTCCCTTCCCGCCACATCACCTTGTTTCGCGTGGTTGCCATCGTTAATCATCCTCTTTTTTCATTTCAATACTGCTCTGGCGGATATGTACCAGCAGGCGGTAGTTGTGTCCTGTCCCTGCCACCGGTTCGATTTGTTTCCATTGTGTGGTCAGGTCGTCGGAGAAGTAGGCAATCACGCCGATAAACTGCGTCTTCTCATCCATCTTCACTGGCGGCAGGGTTTTTATGGTGTCGGGCAGCAGGCTGAAATCCTGGTGATCGATATAGTTTTTCCCCAGTGCATCCGGTAACGGCGTACTTGCGAGCTGGTCATAATCCGCAGCCTGTAATTTCGAATCATCACTCAGGTAAACCAGTTGTACGTCCACCGCCGCAGCTTCACCGTCCGCATTGATGTTGGCATCCGGCTCCGTCAGCAACGTAATCGTCACCAGTGACGACTGGTCAGCCAGTTTTCCGACCTGAATATCTGGGTTTTTAATGACCTGGCCGATTTTTTTTGCTGTTTCACAACCACACAAGGCGATGGTTAACAACGCCACCAATACCCAGGCGAGGAAACCACGCCCTGTCATGCTTCCGGCTCCCGCTGTTTTTCACGAAGTACCCGGTCAAAGATCTGGGCATACACTTCGTTAAAAAGCATCTCAAAGCCCTGCTGGCGGCTGGAGGCCAGTTCGTCGTAGTAATCGCAGTACATCTGCCAGGCTCCGGCATCATCCAGCGGATTGCGTAGTTCATGGCTGCGGCGATACTGCACAAAACGGCGCATCAGGCTCTGCGGCGAGAAGGCGTCCAGCAGCACGCGCAGCGATTCCACAATGGCCGCGTGGTTGGCTTCTTCGTGATGGCGGATATTGCGCAGGCTCTCGCTGACGGCGGCAGGTGCGGCGAGATGAACCGGGCTTTTTCCTTCGGCAAACAGCACGTCCAGAGCGGTGGCGTAGTCCATATTCAGGCGCAACGGATTATCTTCCAGCGGGCGCAGATGTTTGTCAGATAGGCTGTTGCGGTGCTGCTGTAGCTCAAGCAGCCCTTTAATCGCCGCCTGCAGTGTCCTCCCGGCTTCTTCCAGAAAATCATCGGCATCTTTCGTGTTATGCACAGTAAGCGATCCTCCCAACCCTCGCAGTAACGGGGTTACAGCGAGATGGCGCTGTGCCGCCTCTGCCGGTGAAATTGCGTCATCATCGCTGTCCTGCGGATAGGCATACATTGATGGCAGATCCATAAACGGTGTGTTGATCCCGCCATGTGTGACCGGATCGGACAACGGAGCGGATGGACGTACAGGCGTGATTGCCGCAAGAGGATTGTCCCTTGTGGTCAGACTTTCGGTCCGCAGCGCCTGCAATGGGTCGGTGGAAAAGCCATTCACAACGGTATCGGCAAGCTGGTGGCGGGACGGCATTCCCGGATATTCCGGTGCGCTGTCAGTGGACAGCAACGTGTCTGACAAAGTGTCGTGGTTAGAAACAATGGTTTCAGGGGTAGCCATCTCTTCGTCGTAATGCCGCATCCCGCCCTGATTCAGATAAACCCGGAGTATCAGATGCCCCGTCTGGATCTCATCGCCCTGGCGTAACTGCACCAGATCCGAGGCTACCGTGACTTTGGCCTGATTCAGCCATAGTGGTGCGGTCAGCTGATGCAGGCAGAATGCGCCATCATGCAGACTGATGCTGAACGCTTTCGCCGGAACATCCTGATGCCTGCCCTGAACCGGCCAGTGGCACTCACTGCTGTGGCCCACATCCCCGCTCTGTGTGAACAGACACCGTGCCGCGCGCCCGCTTTCCAGTTCGCTGCCGTTGACGACATGCAGTGAAAGCGTTTGTTGTCGCGTTTTTTCTTCCGCCATATCATGCTCCATGATGGTTATATTTTACTCCCTGACCCTGATGGTGACTGAGGGATGCTCTCCCGGTTCGCCGAGAAATGACGTCCAGCCCAGTAGTGCGCTCTTGTTATCGTCCAGCCGCATGGTGCCCACCTGCTCCGGTGCCAGTCCCAGGTGCAAATCCCAGGCAAGTTGATCGCGCAGGACGAAGGAGACAAACATCGCCAGCGGCAGAAAGCTTTCTCCTGATGGCAGGAACGAGAGAAACCGCTTACGACTCAGGTTGTTAATGCTTAACTGAAATTTACCGCTGAGATCGGGAACACTCGTCCCGAGAACAAAACTGCCCAGCACCGATCGACCGGCCAGTTTTTCGCCATTTTTAATCGTGTAACATCCGAGACTGTTTTGCTGATCCGGCTCTATTTCCACCATCCGTCGCTGCCAGTTTTGCAGTGTCACGTCAGATAAATTTAAATCGAAACAGTGCGCGACCAGCGAGCAGACGATCTCTGGCGAGCGTCCCGGATTCGCCAGTATTCCGGCATAGGCCAGCATTTTGCTGTGATTAACTGGTAGCCTTTCGCGAAGTTGCCGGTGGCTAAGCCCGACCAGGGAATACATCCGTTGCGAGAACACATCCACGCCACCGTTACGGAAAGAGACGTGGTAGCGATACTTACGCCAGGTATGCCAGACGAACTGTGTCAGGCGGTGGCTGAACATATCCAGAAAATCACCAACCGGACTTTGCTCATGTGCGGATTTCCAGGCCAGGTGATCAAGGTAATAACCTGGCAGGGGAGACTGGCTGCCCTGTAACCCCATAAAGGTGGTGGTCATCCGGAACTGCCCGGAGGTCTCCTGCTCTAGCGCGCTGACATCACTTACCGGAAAGCCCAGGCTGGCATCAGCCCGGAAATGAATGGTCTCCTGTGACGGAGGGGTATCCAGCGATAATTCCGGTGTTTCTTCCCCCTCTGATGCCAGCCGGTGCAGCAGTTCTGAGAGAGCAAAAAAATTACAGGCGCAGGCGTCCTGAAGAAAACTCTCCCGTAATGCGTTTTGTTCATCCTGTACCGGAGCATCGTCCGGAGTCAGATGAGCGGGTGTTGTCCGGTTCTTTCCGCCCATTTCCATGACTCCTGGCTTTCCGTGTTAACAACGGTCAGCATGTGGAATGAATTGACGCTGGCATACAGCGACAGAAAGTGCGACAAAACTGCACCCAGAAGGTACATCTCTCCTTCACAGACAAACGGTCCCGGATGGATATACAGAGTTGACGCCAGACCACGCACCGGTATCCCGGTAAACAGGCGATCAACGGGTCTGGTGTCCAGCCGTTCAATGGCATCCAGCTTTTGCTGTGACAGGCGAGCCATCTGTGGATGATGAATGGCGTGGCGGTCAAAATTGGCTATGACCTGTTTGAGCGCATCAGCATCCAGCAGTGAGAGATAATTCAGGTTCATGGCGGACAACAGGGACCAGTGCAGGCTGCCGTCTATAACCGGCCAGAGTGGCGGCGTGGGTCGGGTGATATTGCGAAACGATGCCACTGACGCGTTTTTACCTGTTGTACCTGTTATGTCGCCAGGCAGGATCTGTATCGGCAACTCACGGTTGGTGCAGGTCAGCGATACTGAGACCACTTCATTATTAAGCAGCGAGGCATCCGGGTGGCCGCCATCAGCGTGAATAAAAGCAAGGCTATGATCAAAGCCCCGCTGAAACAGCGAGGTCTTTGTCCGGTGCTGCCAGTAGACAACTTCCCGCTTGCGACTGTATTCCATCTGATGACTGAAACTTTCAAATGCAGGCCACTGACGCACAGAAGGTGTTGTAATGGGTTGTCCAAACTCTTTTTTTCTGAATATACCCTGCGTCTGGCTCACCACACTGTTAACCGAAAAAATGTCGTAATGATCCGGATAGTGGCGGCTGGGTATCAGTGGATAATCTGCCCGCTGGTGATCCAGCGTAATCGCTTCGGCATGATGGAAAAAAAGATTAATGGCGGGCGCACAATATAAACGCAGGGAGTCGCAGTGTAACTGGATATCCACGGGTAAAGGGCGCGAAAAACGCAGCCGCAGGGTGAAACGATTCTCCTTCAATCTGTCAAGTAGCGCCGGAATGCCACAGACATCGAAAAAGAGAAAACTGTCGGTGTAGCAGAAAAATTCCTGGAGAATGCGGTAGCCGCTGTGGACATTACCGGGCCAGGGCAGCATGGCATCTTCTGGTTCAAACCCCACAGCTTTCAGCATAAATTCGGGCATCGGGATCGACTGCTCGCCCGTAAGCAACTCTGCGCCCTGTAAATATTCGCAAAACCACAAATACAGCTGGTAGCGGGTATAGTTATCATCGTTGCCCAGCCAGAAGCGCAGCTTGTTTAGATCCAGAGTGGTGAAATCTGTACCAGGTGCGATGGCAAATGTAATATCAATAATGCCATGGCGGGGCGTACTGCGATCCTCTACCTGATCCAGTTGAACGGGCAGCAGCCAGATATCCCGGCAAAGAGTGAACGTACAGGGCGGGGCTACATCGTGTTCATTGCCGGAATACGCAGACAATACCTGGTTTCCCTGAGTCTCTTTCGAACCGGTTGTGAACTGTTCGTTGCGGGGGATGCATACCGGCACGGAGGTTTTGTCCATATCCGGGCTGTATTCAATCAGCGTCATCGACGGCACCGGGCGCAGATAATTGGGCCACAGCATTTTGATCAAGCCGTGTGTCAGCTCAGGAAACTCATCCTCAATTTTCTGGCGCAGATTGCCGGTCAGAAATGCCACGCCTTCCAGTAGACGCTCGATATCCGGATCGGCTCCTTTTTCAGCCAGAAACCGGGCCAGATGCGGCTTTTCGGTTGCCAGTTGTTTACTTAACTGGCGAAGGTAATTCAGTTCCTGCCTGTAATAACGCTCTTCGAATTCCATTTTACTACTCCACCTGATAATGCTGACTGCCGTCCGGTGCCATATCAAACTCAAGCACATCGTCGATGTCGTTAAATGTCACCCAGGCGGTGATATGGAATGTTATTTCCTGTGGGCTGGCCATAAGGGGAAGCACCGCCCGAACCTCAGAATGTGAGATTCGGGGTTCATAACGCTCAATGCACTGCACGATAGCCTGGCTCATGGCGCTGCGATAATTATCTGATCCTTCCGGCTCTTCGATGCCGAGCTCCGGGGTACCCCGACAACTGCCGGAGCGGGTATTCAGGATATTTCGCAGGCTGTGGCGAATGGACTGTCTGAATGCCTCTATATTGCTGTCCCCCCGCCAGTTTCTGGCAGGAGGGTTTTCCAGACGCTCAAACAGCGATCCGGCAGGTCTCTCGTGCTCCGTTATCACTTGTCTAACCGTCCGACTAAAGACAGTTCAAACGACGCACCCATATATTTAAAATGGGGTCTTGCGGAAATTGCCACCTGATACCAGCCTGGTTCGCCGTCCACGTCCAGAACCTCAACTTTAGCGCCACGCAGGGGCTTACGGCTGCGGACGTCAGTGGGCGGATTCTCCTGGTCAGCGACATACTGGCGGACCCAAATATTGAGTTCTCGCTCAAGGTCACTTCTCTCTTTCCACGACCCGAGCTGCTCGCGTTGCAAAACTTTAATGTAGTGTGCGAGGCGGTTGATAATGAACAGGTACGGTAGTTGTGTACCCAGCTTGTAGTTGGTTTCGGCATCTTTGCCCGGAAAATGCTTGGGTTTCTGAACCGAATTGGCGGAGAAAAAGGCGGCGTTATCGCTGCCCTTGCGCATGGTCAGCGTGATGAACCCCTCTTCGGCCAGTTCGAACTCACGGCGGTCGGTGATCAACACCTCTGTTGGGATCTTGGCCTGAATCTGTCCCATTGATTCATATAAATGTACCGGAAGATCTTTTACCGCGCCGCCGCTCTGCGGCCCAATAATATTCGGCGCCCATCTATATTTTGCGAACGAGTCGGCCACATTACTGGCTAGCATCCAAGCGGTATTGCCCCAAAGATAATGCTCGTGGCTGTGGCTGACATCTTCGGCGTAGTTGAAGCTTCTGATGGGGTTTTCAGTGGCTGAATAGGGCTGGCGGAGCAGAAAACGCGGTGCGGTCAGCCCCAGGTAGCGAGAGTCTTCGGAATCACGCAGGGCGCGCCATTTTGTGTAAGCTGGGCTCTCAAAGATGGCATAAAGATCTTTGATATTGGGCAGCTCAGTCCATGAATTGAGTCCCATAAATTCCGGCGATATGGAAGAAAGGAACGGCGCATGGGCCATAGCGCCGACGGCGCTGACATAGTTCAGCAGTTTCATGTCTGGCGTGGTATTTTTGAACTCATATGCGCCTAATACCGCCGCGATGGGTTCACCACCAAACTGACCAAATCCGCTGGAATAAACATGCTTGTAGAAGCCTGACTGGGTAATCTCTGGCGCGAACTCGAAATCGTCCAGCAGTTCTTCTTTGGTGACATGCAGGATATTAACCTTAATATTCTCGCGAAAATCAACGCGGTCCACCAGGGCTTTCATTGAACGCCAGAATGACTCCAGTTGCTGAAACTGAGGGGCGTGAATAATAGCATCCATCTGGCGGCTGATTCGGGCGTCAATATCCGCAATCATACTGTCCACGGCCAGTTTATTTACGGGTTCTGCTGGTGAGCTGGATTGTAGAAGGCTGGCAACAAAAGCCGTTACGCCCTGTCGGGCAATATCATAACCGTCAGCACCGGGCTGGATACGGGTTTGTGCCATGATTTCATCAAGCAACGACGGGGCATGGCTTCCCTGTTCAACGCGGGTGGAAACAAGTTCATCTTCCTTTAACGACATACTGAAAATCCTTGTGTTGATCTGTATTTCTGGAGTCAGGTTTCACGGTCAGTGGAACACCTTCCGCCAGTGTGGCTTCATCTGCTGATACCCGTTGATATGGATGATTTCATCCATCAGACATCCGAGCCTCTGGTCGGGCGCCGCGATCAATACATCCAGTGTTTCTGTGTTGATATCGCCTGTCTGAGTGATACATAACCGGCTCACTGTCTGCGTTATTGCGTCATCGGTTCTGGTGGTATCTTTCCGCAAGCCCATACCAGGATAATCTCCCTGAAAAACAGAGATTACTGGTTTTCTGCCTGGCTGATCTCCCGCAGTAACTGTTCGCGGGATTCTTCATTTTCCAGCAATGCCTGAAGCTGGGCGCGAAATGCTGGCAAATTACCCAGCGGCCCTTTTAATGCTGTCAGCGCTTCGCGTAGTTCCAGCAATTTGTTCAACTCCGGCACTTGTTTTGCCACACTGTCCGGAGAAAAATCGTTCAGGGATTTGATTTCCAGCGAGACATTCATCTCATCGTCATCTTTTGCGTCGTCCTTCAATGCTGCCGGAACTGCAAAATCTAGGCTAATGGAAGCTTCTGCCATCACTGAATTGAATGAATGCTTGTCGATAGAAACCATCTGGCGTTCATCAAGTGGTGCTGTTTCTTGTGAGTTTCCGGTATCTCCTACTATCAACATATTGAGGGGTAATTCCACCTCAGAAGGCTCGCCGTCAGTTTTTGGAACGTAAGAAATATTAATGCGTTCTTTGGGGGCTACACTGCCGTTATAATCTTTGCTCATAGAGATCATCCATCAGGTTATGTTATGTTTTCTGCATCTCCGTACAGACCATGAAATACCGTGCAATAAAAACAACTGGCAATCATTATTACGCGAAGAAAATTTTTTGAGAAGCACTTTTTCTAAATGAAATACAGGAGTATCCTTCTGTTGTGGTTATTGTTCAGGTTGTATTGGTTTCGTTAAGAATAAATTAAAAGAAATTTCAGTGATTTTTATTTTTATGTAATTATTTGATTTATATGTGGTTTTTGTTTTGCTTTATATGTTGTTAATATATTTTTCATGAATCCATATACCGCAATTATCTTTATGTTACGGGTTGGTTGGTGAATGGGTTTTACCGATTGGAGTAATGGAGCAATGATGAATATAATATTTATTCATGAATATGATATTGTCATTATTTTATAGGAATGAATATTGATGTATCACCATAATGGATATGTGAATATTTAATTCAGTCATCAGGAATATGCTTTTTAGCCTCTGGGTTTACGGTTCAATCTGCCATGTGAAGAGAGTTTAAACTACAGAGTTTTTTATGTGTTAAGCATGTTTTTATCTGCCGGATATCTTTTGGCAGATGTATGTAAGTGTCGTTAATCGTTAACAAGGAGTTTATGAATGCCAACACCGTGTTACATCTCAATTACGGGGCAAACCCAGGGGAATATTACCGCTGGTGCATTTACCGCAGATTCTGTCGGCAATATCTACGTGCAGGGGCACGAGGATGAAATGCTGGTACAGGAATTCCAGCACAACGTGACTGTACCCACCGATCCGCAGTCCGGGCAGCCGAGTGGTCAGCGTTCGCACAAGCCGTTCATTTTTACTGTAGCGCTGAACAAAGCCGTACCACTGCTGTACAACGCGCTGGCCTCCGGCGAAATGCTGCCGAAAACTGAACTGCGCTGGTGGCGTACCTCTGTTGAAGGCAAACAGGAGCACTATTTCACCACCCGCCTGACGGACTCGACGATTGTGGATATGAAGTTGCATATGCCGCACTGCCAGGATCCGGCGAAGCGCGAGTTCACGCAATTGCTCGAAGTCTCACTGGCCTACCGCAAAATCGAGTGGGAGCACGTCAAGTCCGGCACCTCTGGTGCTGATGACTGGCGCGCGCCGCTGGAAGCGTAAGGCTGAATCCACAGCACCCCACCCTTACGGGCAGGGTGCTGTTTTTGTTGGGGATCGTAAACAAAAAAGCAGTGTCAGTAAGGGGTTACGTTTTTACGGGAGATGGCGGACGCCGGAAACTTCGGCGGTAGCGTGCCTGAATAATGCAAACGTAACACTGTACTGTCATTCGCCGCAGTCTGGCTGGTGGTTTCTTTTCCCTGTTAATTCAGGAGATTATTTCATGTCTACAGGATTACGTTTCACACTGGAGGTGGACGGCCTGCCACCGGATGCGCTGGCCGTGACATCCTTTCACCTGGAGCAGTCCCTTTCCTCGTTGTTCACCCTCAATATTTCGCTGGTCAGCCAGCAGCTTCTCAGCATTGATTTCTCTCAGGTTCTGGAAAAAACAGCCCATCTTAAAATCTGGCAGGGCACGGAGATACAGCGCCGGGTGAACGGTATTGTGACCTGGTTTGAGCAGGGGGAAAACGATGGACATCAGATGCTGTACAGCATGATTGTCCGGCCACCGGTGTGGCGTGCCTCCCTGCGGCAGAACTCCCGTATTTTTCAGAATGAGGACATTAAAAGCATTCTGGGGACGATATTGCAGGAAAACGGGGTGACGGACTGGAGTCCGCTGTTCAGTGAGGCGCATCCGGCGCGGGAATTCTGCGTGCAGTACGGTGAAACGGATTATGACTTTCTGGCGCGGATGGCGGCGGAGGAAGGACTGTTCTTCTACGAAGAGCACTCGCCTGACAGCGACGACCAGAGTCTGGTGCTGTGTGACACGGTGCGCTTTCTGCCGGAGGCGTTTGACATCCCGTGGAACCCGAATACCCGGACCGAAGTGAGCACGCCGTGCATCAGCCAGTTCCGCCACAGCGCACAGATACGCCCCTCTTCTGTCATTGGCAAGGACTACACCTTCAAACGTCCTGGCTGGGCGGGGCGCTTTGAGCAGCAGGGGCAGAACCAGGATTATCAGCGTACACAGTATGAAGTGTTTGATTATCCGGGGCGCTTCAAGGACGGCCACGGGCAGAACTTCGCCCGCTGGCAGGTGGAGGGCTGGCGCAATAATGCCGAAGAGGCGCAGGGGAAAAGTCGTTCTCCGGCAATATGGCCGGGGCGGCGTATTCAGCTGACGGAACATCCGCAGGCGGGCCTGAACCGGGAATGGCAGGTGGTGAGCAGCGATTTGCAGGGGAAACAGCCGCAGGCGGTGGCGGGGCGTTCCGGTTCAGGGACCACCCTTGAGAATGATTTTACGGTGATACCGGCGGACAGGACGTGGCGGCCCCGGCCAATGGAAAAGCCGTCAGTGGACGGCCCGCAGTCAGCCACTGTTACCGGCCCGGAGGGGGAGGAAATCTTCTGTGACGAACATGGCCGGGTGCGGGTGAAGTTTAACTGGGACCGGTATAACCCGGCGAACCAGGACAGCTCGTGCTGGATACGGGTGGTGCAGGCGTGGGCGGGACCGGGGTTCGGCAACCTGGCGATACCGCGGGTGGGCCAGGAGGTGATAGTGGACTTCCTGAACGGGGACCCTGACCAGCCGATAATCATGGGACGGACGTACCATGCGGATAACCCGCCGCCTGGCGGTCTGCCGGGGACGAAGACGCAGATGACCATCCGCTCGAAAACCTATAAAGGTAGCGGGTATAACGAGCTGATGTTCGAGGATAAAACAGGTCAGGAACTGTTGTCGATGCATGCGCAGAAGGACATGAAGACGACGGTACTCAACGATCAGGGTACGGCGATCATTCGTAACCAGAGTCTGGTAGTGGGCAATAACCGGCTGAAAGTCGTGACTGCCAACGAAGATGTCAAAATTGACGGGCACCAGCTGCTCAATATTCGGCAGTTTCAGGAAGTGAATGTCAAAACCGATGTGACCTGTTTTAACGGCGGCGACAGGATAATGCAAAGCGCGGGAAATGTGATCATCGGCTCAGGTTCCATGATCCGGCTGGAATGTGGGGAGAGTGCACTGGAGTTGCATGCCGGGGGCGTGATTAACCTTAAGGGCAAGGCGTTTAACATCGTGGCTGAGGGTAACAGTCTCATTACGACAGGCACAGCTATGCTGGGCCTGAATCCGGAAGAGCCTGCCCCGGCTATTGGCGTTGTCGGTGACAGCCATAAAAAAGACTTAACCAGCATTATACAGGGATTATTCCCCGAAGAGACGGGGGACGGAAAATGAACGCCATTTACCGCATGAATGAAGGACATCTGGCGCTGAGCGGAGAAGACTGGCTTGACTGCACGATGCAGGTTATCCGCAATACCCGCACCCACACCTCACTGGTGATCACCCGCGCAGTTATTGCCGGGGACAGGTCGTTTGATGACGAACTGGCATTCCAGTGGGCACAGGTGGCTGCACAGATCGATAACTATCAACAGACGCCACCTGTCGTATTAACGTTGCCTTTATTGCCTGACTGTCCTGCCCGGGAAACGACGGCTACATATCTTCGTGAACCTTATTTTTGTTGCCAGCGCCAGCTGGCCGTACTGATGCCAGAACGGTGGCTGCTGATGCTGACCTGCACCGCACTGAATACCTTTAGCGAAGAGGACGAACGGTTCTGGCTGCAGGTTAAAAATACGCTGGACAGGGACTGAGATCAGACAGAGGACGTTTTGCCATGAGCAATCCGAACGCCGCCCGTCTGGGCGACGACATCATTCATACCAGTATTCTGGCCGATATACTGGGGGGAGCTTTTGAAGCGGCTATTTGCGTTGCTGTTGGGGTCGTCGTGGTTGCTGCTGCAGCCCCTCTTGCCGCCGCGGCGGCAACTGCTGCAGGCGTGTCAGCTGCGACGGTTGCGGCAGCGTCAGCCGCCGCAACAACCTGTACAGCCGCGGGCATTGTCGGAGGGCTGACCGTTTCGTTATCGGGCGCTGCTGAGGTTGTCGGCGATATTGCTCAGGGCGCGGCAAACTTTATCTCCCCCCCTTCACCGCAGGGGAAAATTGCGACAGGCTCTTTAAATGTGCAGACCAATGGTCTGCCTGCCGCCAGAGCTGCGGGGCGTCTGATGACCGCCGCCGAAAATGCCACGCGGGAAAAAATGGAGGCGGAAGAGAAGAAACGGCGGGAAGAAGAGGACGCCCGGATGTCCACCGGGATGAAAGTGCTGAACGGGGTGGTTGCGCTGTTCAGCTATGGCAGCGAACTGCTGGGAGAGTTGATTAACCCTGTAGTGGCCGGGCCGTCAGGCGGAGTGGTGGAAGCTGAGCACGATGTGGTGCTATGCGAAAAACACCCACCGAATCCCATACAGTTTATGGCCGAAGGCTCTTCTCAGGTCAGTATCAATGGTCTGCCTGCTGTCCGCACCGGAGACCGGACAACCTGCGGCGGCACCGTTTCTACGGTGGTCTCTCCCAACGTCATCATCGGGGGGAAACCGGTTGTGGTTCGCCCTATTCATAGCGGCAAATCACCCGGCGTGGAAACCGCGCTGCTCGCGCTTTCCGTCCTGACGTGCCGCCCCACTAAGCTACTGAAACAGCTTCCCTGCATGATAATGGGGATGGCGGCGGCAATGCTTGCCAGTAAGATTGGCGAATCTGTGCGGGCACTGTGGAATCCGGTACATGCCGCGACGGGCGCGAAGGTTCTGAGCGGGGAAGAGGACTGTGATTTTGAGCTCCCGGCCCGTTTCCCTCTCATCTGGCAGCGCATCTACAACAGCCGTAACCCGCATGAAGGGCTCTTTGGTCGCGGCTGGCGCACCGCATTTGAAACCCGCGTGGTCAGGGAGGAGGAATACACCTGCTTCCATGATGAAGGGGGACGCGAACTCCGTTTTGTCTGTCCCCCGCCGGGTGAGGCAGGATTCAGTCCCGATGAAGGACTGTTATTTGCGCAGAGCGAACAGGGCATGGTGGTGATTGGTGATCTGGACGGCGCCACCTGGCGGCTCTATCTTCCGCACCCGTCAGCGCCCTCGCAACTGCGCCTGCACCTGCTGTCGGATAATTATGGCAATGGCTTGCGGCTCCATTATGACGAACAGGATCGCCTGCAGGCGATTACCGATACCCAGGAAAGCCTGCGGGTGGTGCTGCATTATCAGGACTTACACTCCCCGCAGCGTCCGACCCGGATCACTGAGCACATGCTCACCCCGGCCCCCCCCGGTGGCGAGCCGGTTCATCGGCTACTGATGTCCTACGACTACACCCCGCAGGGGGAACTGTGCCGTGTGACCGATGCGGATGATGTCTGCCTGCGTGAATTTGATTACACCCCGGACGCCCTGATGGCAGGGCACCGGATGCCCGGCGGGGCCCGTCACCGCTATCAGTGGAAAAAGTTCAGCGACGGCTGGCGGGTGGTGGCCTATGAGTCCAGCGGAGGCGACAGCGCCACGATTGGTTATGACCTGACACAGGGCGTGACCACCGTCACCCATGGCGGTGGCGAAACGCACCGGCATGAATGGGATCGTCGCTATCTGGTGGAGAAGTACACCGATGAATCCGGGCAGGTATGGGGCTATGAGTGGAACGAGGACGGGCAGCTTTCGCGTACCGTCGACCCGTTGGGTGCCAGCAGAGCATATCACTATGATAATGCGGGAAACATGATTCTGGAGACCGACCCGCTGGGCCGGGCCGTCTGTACACGCTGGCTTGAAGACCGGGCGCTGCCTGTTCAGGTCAGCGGGCCGGAGGGAAGCGTACACCAGTATTTTTATGATGCGAACTTTGCTCTGCGTGCAGAAATCAATGCACTCGGGCTGTGCTGCTATTACCGTCGTGATGAGTGGGGCCAGGTCGTCGAATTCACAGATGAAAAGGGCGGCGTACAACGCTTTAGCTGTAATGAGCGTGGGCAGCTTATCAGCGTTCAGGACTGTTCCGGGAAAACAACGCAGTACCGGTACGATGCGGCTTACCGGCTGGCCGAGGAGGTGGATGCGGCCGGGGAGAGTACCCGCTATGTTTACAGCCCGGCAGGCAGGCTAAAAATGGTTTCCGGTGCGGAGGACTGGACGGCCAGCCTGTCCTGGACGGCACAGGGGCTGCCGGAAAGCTACCGGGTGGGACACAATAATCCGGTGCGCTGGCAGTATGATGCCTGTGGTCGGGTGAGCGTGGTGACTGACCCGCTGGGCCATACCGTGCGGCGTGAATATGACGCGCGCAACCGGCTGACGCGTTTGTATAACGAAAGTGGTGAGCTGTACCGGTTTATCCACGGCATAAATGGGCATCTGACGGAAGAGCGGGGTCTGGATGGTGTTATCACCCGCTACGAATACGATGTCTGTGACCGGGTGGTCAGTAAAACCTGGGCGGCCGGCACGCCGGATGCGCTGACGCACCGCTGGCAGTATAACGCAGCCGGGGAAGTGACCGATAAGCAAACGCCGGACGGGCACACGGTCTACCGGTACACGACGGGAGGGACTCTGCAGGCGGCGCTGTTTTATCCGCCGGGAGCAGAGAGTCCTGCACAGCGCGTGCTGCTGGAGCATGACCGGCTCGGCTGGCTGACGGCGGAGGAGAACGACTCTGGCCGGGTGAGCTACAGCCTGGATGAACTGGGTAACCGGACATCCGTTCAGCTGCCGGATGGTCGCAGCCTGAAGACGCTGTATTACGGCAGCGGTCATGCGCTGAGTATCAGCCTGGATGAGCGGCTGATTACGGAATTTACCCGTGACAACCTGCACCGGGAAATTAGTCGAACGCAGGGCGGCCTGACGACACGTACGCGTTATGATCGACTGGGGCGGCAGGCGCGCCGGGAAATCTACCGCAAAGAGAACGGGATGCGGCCGGTGGAGGCGTGGCACTGGCAGTACGACAGCCGTCACAACCTGCTGAGTGAAACGCAAATCAGCGACTACCGCTATCAGGGCTACCATTACGATGACGGTGACCACGTCTGTCGCCACGACACCAGTTTTCGTGGGGTGACGCATCATACGTACGATGCGGCAGGTAACCTGCTGACTGCCCCGCAGGCAGGGCAGTCGCTGACACATAACCGGCAGACGCAGTGCGGTAATGGTGCGTGCAGGTATGATGTTTACGGCCGGATGGTGCAGAAACCGGGCCCGGGTGGCCTGTGGCGCTACGGTTATGACAGTGAACACCGGATGACGGAAGCGGTGCTGGACACGCCGGACGTAACCGGGGCCGGAAATACGCGACACCGGGTGATTTTTACCTACGACCCGTTTGGGCGGCGAACAGAAAAGCGCAGCGAGCTGACGGTATCTGCGCCGGATGACGGGCGTGTCACCGGGGCGCAGGAGGTGACAACCTTTGTGTGGGAAGGGTTCCGGCTACTGGCGGAGACCCGCAACGGACAGTCGCTGGTGTACGTGTACGAAGGGGCGGGGAGTTACACGCCGCTGGCGAGGATTTACGGCACCGGCGACAAACAGCGTGTGGACTACTACCGCTGCAGCCATAACGGTATGCCGCAGGCGCTGACGGATGAGGACGGGAAACTGCACTGGCGTCAGGATGTGGATACGTGGGGAGAAACGCGGTCGGAATACGCGGATGAAGAGGGAAGCAGGTGGCGGAAGATATGGGGTGGTGCGCCGGAAGAGAACCTGCGGTTCGCGGGTCAGTATCTGGACAGGGAAACGGGGCTTCACTACAATACGTTCAGGTATTATGCGCCAGATATGGGGCGGTTTATTACGCCGGACCCGATAGGGCTACGTGGGGGAATAAACAACTACGCGTATGTACCTAATCCGCTGATGTGGATTGATCCTCTTGGATTAAGTGGTTGGCAAATAGATGGCGATAAGACTACAGCTATTTTGCAAGGTGGTCCTTTTAAAGAGAAATATTATAAAGATGGAAGAACAGGTTTGTGGTGGTCTAAAGACACTACCGGGCACGGTGGGTCTGCGTACAAAGTATATAGAGAAACATCAACCACTCTAGAATGGATTGCAGATGCTGATGAAAATGGTCAGTTTATGCCTGATAAACATAAAGGGAATACGGGGCGAAGTATCCCTAAAAAAGGTTGTAAAGGAATAAAGTGAGTTAATGACATGATAAAAAATAGCGCAGAATTTGTCTCATTGAGAAATAGTGATATTCCTGATGAGTATAACCGAGCGGCCACAGAAGAGGCTCCTCTTGATGTATGGATGGATCTTATTGAAAATCATCATGATATGAAAGTATGGGTTGCAAGAAACAAATCCATACCAAAAGAAATAATTAATATTTTGTCAAGAGATATAAATCCTATTGTTAGGGATGCTATATCATCGAAATATCCTTTGGATTTTGATATTTATTTGCTGTTATCAAAAGATCCCGATGATGGGATTAGAGTTAGATTAACTTATAATAAAAAATTACCAACATCTATTTTAAAAGAAATGGCTGACAATGATCCTAGTGAATTTGTGAGGAAAGAAGCACGACTGAAATACAAACAGCGAATTAAATAATGATAAACATTTAAATTTTTTGAATGAACACATCATGTGATTTTATTTTCATTTCTGAAATTTACCAAATCAAAAACTGGTTAAGAAATTACCCCTTCCCAGTTTATGAGTAAATTTATCTATGTATGACGACAGACGATGGCACTATGACATTGCAACTTTGATAATTTATATACGAAGTTGACGGTACGATCAGCAAGACGCATAGATTGCGCATCCTGACCCGATAGGGCTGGCGGGTGGTATCAACCTCTATAGTTACGTTCCTAATCCGCTGACATGGATAGATCCTTTAGGGTTAATGCCGTGGGCGTGGGATCCTAATGGAATGGGACACCATTTAAACCCACGCAACAAGGCCAATAGCATCGGTCTGACCGAGCTTGGTACTATGAGAAATACGCCAACATTCTTTCCTGATCCTTATAATTCTGGAATGCATGAAGAATTGCACAGAGCTATTAAAGGTGACATAGGCAAAATTCAAGGGCCGTGGACAGGAACAGCGGATGATTTATTTACTGCTACTAGTCGCAATTTAGATTCTGTCTCTCATATAAGAGGTGATTTAAGAATTCCTTCGACGGGTGAGGTCTTAGCCAGAAATGTAACTCCTAAAGAAGCTCATTCAAAATTATTGGAATGGTACAATAATAAACAAGCGGGTAAGACCTCAGGAGGTAAGTGTGGTTAAAACAATAAAAGTCGATGTTGATTTTAATGGAATAATTATCTTCGATTATCCGGGGATACTAGTACCTTTTGGTGGGAAAATAGAAAATGGGGACAATATTCTCCAGGGATTTACTACCACAGATAAAGGGGATCTTGTTCTTGATGAAGGTATTGCTTTACCTATCATGGGCATTGATGATGGAGGCTATGTTGTTCGGTTATTTTTAAATGAACTCCCTGATAATGAAAATAGGAAAGTTATATTTAGTGATAAATATTTTTACCTTAATGTGACAGGTGATTTATATATTGCCGATATGTCGGTCTTTTGGGAGTGGGAAGATTATACCGGTTGGCATAATGCTGATATTCCTAAAGGAATATATAAAGTCAGCCTAGAAGGGATTCATTTAGAAAAGGATGGTGATACTGTTTATTGCTATGATTTGATTTTAGAAAAAACAAGCAAACTTGGTATAAGAGAAATTGAACCACGTTCAGATTCCAGACTTTATTAAACAAAAAACCGGGAAGGTTATAAAATCTTCCCGGCTTTCTTATTATTTAACCCTCGTTCAGTCCACTAAACCAGCACATCCTTAATCCCCTTAACCACCTGTTTAGCCTGATAAAGTTGTTCGCGCAGCTCCTGCACCTCGTTATTATCCGCCATCAGCATAATACACCCGTCTGAAATCTTCACCGTCACGCCGCGCCCGGTCTCAAATACCGCCTCTTCGAGCCAGTCGCCCTTAAGGTGCAGGCTGGGACTGCGAGTAAATCCGGTGGGGATTTTGGTTTTGCGGTTGGTACGGGAGATGCCGACATAACCGACTTTCATGCGCGCCGTGTTCTGGATGAGTTTATGTGTTTAACTATATGATTTAATAGTAAAATAAATGGTGTTCCGATGGCTTAAATGATCAGGGTGTGGCGGTGGCGTATGGACTACGACGCAATGAGCTTGGTGATTTACATATAAAGCTAACGTTACGATTCATACTCCAGTGAGATTCTCTGTCCTGATCCGATAGGGCTGGCGGGGGGAGTAATCTTGCCCTGCTGCTCCAGCCCGCCAGGGGCAGCAGGTACGTCGGATTCGCTGACGCGCCGCTACAAGTCAATAATGGTAGCCAGGACGGATTACTGGTAACGGTTCACCAGGTCTTTAACCATTGATGCATAGGTTTTTTGCTTAAGCTGCGAAAATTGCCTTTCAGCAGTTGCTTCTGCAGCATTTTTTTTCCCTGGCAGTGGTAGTAGCATTTTATCTTCATAATTGACCGGCGACCAGGTAGCCCATTCACCAGTTGCCACGTCCACTAGAGTGAAACGCACCAGATAACGTAGTGATGTATTGTCGGTTAGTTTTTCATTTTTATAATCTGACCAGACTATGCTTTTTGTCGCAGCGTCATATTTGCCTGACTGCAATGTATCCTGATAAACGATGATTGCTTTCTGATGACCTTTCGCGGCGACATAACGCAGAGCCTGCATCCAGTTCATGTTTTCTACAACAGCAATATCCTGGCTCTCGTCTTTATTTTTATCTTTATTACAAGTCACGGTCTTTTGCCTGTCCGGGATACCGGAGAAGGTTGCGACGGTATAATATCGACTCATTTCCTGCTGCATGATAGCTTCCGGTGCTCGGCTACCGGACTGTACCAGAATAACCGGTGAACTCAGAGGTACGCGAAATACATTCCCTTCCAGCGCAGCCTGGATCTCCTCTTCGGACACCGCCAGCGTAGTTTCATTGCCAAAAATATCCTTGTCCGTCAGTTGCTGTGCTGAAGCAGTCTTACTTACGCCGTTCTCTGTCCGTGCCCCTGCTTTCTTTGCATCAATAGGAGAGTGTGGCGCGCAGCCAGCCAGCAGAAATACTGCTGTACATAAAAATACTGCTGACCTGGAATTCATATTTGCATCCTCAATGGCGTCAGGTGTTTCCTGCAATTATTTATCTGAAAACTCAAACTGAATTATACACATGAAATAAAGACCTAAAAAGAGAATTGCTGTTTATTAAAGCATTCGGTTAAATAATAATTGATGGTTTTGTATGTGTTATTTAAATATATGCAATCCTATTGCAGAGTACAGTTTATCCGTGTGGGGCTGGCTGGCAGTATTATTGGGAGAATTATAACAGTACGAAGAGTTTTTGGGGGATGCAATATTCAGGAGTAAAACTATATTATTGCCTTAACACTAATATTGGTTTGTTCTCCTGAATGAATTTAAGCCGGAAATACATGATGAAAATTCTGGAATATACAACATCAGAGTAAGACAAGAAGCGTCTCCTTCGGATCAGATTTTAATCTTTCGGGTATGCCGGTGGGGGCGGTGTGTCTCAACGTCCTGGATTCGCCCATGCTCTTGAGTGTTGCAGAGAAAGGTAGATGCTAGCAGCTTACGCGCGACTTCTGCCAATCTAATTTGTGTATAAGAGTAGACGAATTGGAGGTGAGCAGTTGGCAAAGTTCGATAAAGAGTCCGTTTCGCCAAAAGCAAAAAACCAGCCCTGAGGCTGGTTTTTCTAAATAGTGGTGCCCGGACTCGGAATCGAACCAAGGACACGGGGATTTTCAATCCCCTGCTCTACCGACTGAGCTATCCGGGCAACGAGGCGCATTAAAACCGATTCGCTTCGTTTCGTCAACGAAATTTCTTCAAATCAACGCAGACTGCACAATCTATCACCACATTGTTGCTATTGCACGCATTCTCAGGCAAAAAATGCCGTCCACGCGGCGGAAAGCGGCATTGCCAGCAGAAGGGCAGGAAGCATATTCACAACCGCAAACATTTTGATTCCACAAATACGTAAACCGGTTGCCAACAACAGTAGCCCACCTACGGCGCTGAAATCGGCCATCATGGCTGGCGTCGTTAGGGGCAAAATCATTGCCGAGCAGGTGGCAAGCGTTAACTGGATTGCCAGCATTGGTACACAAATTGCCGATACCGCGATACCTAATGAACAGGCAAAAATGATGGCCGTGAAGAAATCAAGAAACGACTTGGCGATTAAAATATTTGGATCGCCGGTCATCCCTTCATGTATTGCCCCGAAGATCCCGGTACCACTGGCGCAAAATAGCACGATGATGGCCACATAGCTCTGGATGAAGGATTCGTGCGTGGTGTTGGCATCCGACTGGGTGAAAAGCTGCTGCGCTTTGGCAACCGCGGTATTGATCCCTTTTTCCAGATAACAGAACTCGCCAATTAATGCACCGACCAACGTAGCCAGAACCATCACCGGTAGGTTAGCGCACTTGATAACCAGCAAAATACCAATTCCCAAAGAGCACAGTCCGAATATGGAGGTCATGGAGGCACGAATGCGTTCCGGTAAATGCTGACTGAGTAGTGCGCCGAGAACACCACCAAATAAAATAGCGCCAGCATTAATAAAGGGTCCAATTACCACGTTTGCTCCTGCATACCCATTATCGTCTTGATGCTAAAGGCAATTCTCTGGGTAAAATATGTTTTCAGATTGCATTATTATGCCGCGATTGACAGTCGAAATGCTTGTTTATCTGTGAGGTTCGGGCGCGGGATTTTATCTTGCGCCTGAAAGTGAAAGGTGCCATGATTGCGCGAATTTTCTCCTGTCTGAATGGGGCTGCCTGGGATGATATTACTCCCCCTACATCGCATTCAACATCGCCTTTTTGCGCGACGTTTGCCCCTTCCTGCGACTTATCTTTACGCTCCCACCATGCGGTGAGGGCAGCGCACGCTCACTGCAGGATAACAGTAAAATCAGAGGCTATCTGCTTTTACTGATGTCTGGCGGTCGGGGCTGGTAACCAGTTTGACCTGTCATTTCGTGGGCAAAGCAATGTGGCTTTGTCCGGGACTTTTGATTTTCCCGAAACGGGTTATTGCGCTTATGAAATCAATGAAAATTGCCGCCAGTGGAGAACTGGTTTCTCGTCTGTCCAGCCATCGTCAGGTGGTGTCGCTGGACAGTACTGATTTTACTGACGTTGCGGCAGTCGTCATTACCGTTGCGGATAGCCGCAGCGGGATCCTTGCTTTGCTGAAACGCACCGGTTTTCATATACCCGTGTTTCTGTTCGCAGAGTCGGATGTTGATCTGCCGATGGGTGTGAATGCGGTCATTCGCGGTCAGGCGCAGGACTGGCTGGAGCTGGAGTCTGCTGCCTGTCAGTATGAAGAAAATTTGCTGCCGCCGTTCTATGACACATTGACTCAGTATGTCGAGATGGGGAACAGCACATTTGCCTGCCCAGGACATCAACACGGTGAGTTCTTTAAAAAGCATCCCGCGGGGCGCCATTTCTACGAGTTCTTTGGCGAGAATCTGTTTCGCGCGGATATGTGCAACGCCGACGTTAAGCTTGGCGATCTGCTGATTCATGAAGGCTCGGCGAAACATGCGCAGAAATTTGCCGCGAAAGTTTTCCACGCGGATAAAACCTACTTTGTGCTGAACGGGACCTCTGCGGCCAATAAAGTAGTAACCAATGCGCTGCTGACGCGCGGCGATCTGGTGCTGTTTGACCGTAATAACCATAAGTCGAACCACCACGGTGCGCTGATCCAGGCGGGTGCGACGCCGGTGTATCTGGAAGCGGCGCGTAATCCGTTTGGCTTTATTGGCGGTATTGACGAGCACTGCTTTGATGAGGAGTATCTGCGCCAGCAACTTCGCGAGGTTGCGCCGCAAAAGGCCGATCAACCGCGCCCGTTCCGTCTGGCGATCATTCAGCTCGGCACCTATGACGGTACGATCTACAATGCCCGGCAGGTGATCGACAAGATCGGTCATCTGTGTGATTACATCCTGTTTGACTCCGCATGGGTCGGCTACGAACAATTTATTCCTATGATGGCCGATGGGTCACCGCTGCTGTTGGATCTCGATGCTAACGATCCGGGGATCTTTGTCACCCAGTCGGTACACAAACAGCAGGCCGGATTCTCGCAAACTTCGCAGATCCACAAAAAGGATAACCATATTCGCGGTCAGGCGCGGTTCTGCCCGCATAAGCGTCTGAATAATGCATTTATGCTGCATGCTTCTACCAGTCCGTTTTACCCGCTGTTTGCGGCGCTGGACATTAACGCCAAAATCCATGAAGGCGAGAGCGGCCGTCGGCTATGGGCGGAGTGTGTGAGGCTGGGCATTGAGGCCCGTAAAGCGATTCTTACCCGCTGCAAGATGATTCAGCCGTTTATTCCCCCGGTAGTTGATGGCAAACCGTGGGAAAGCTATCCGACACAGGTGATTGCCAGCGAGCGTCGCTTCTTTAGCTTCGAACCAGGTGCTAAATGGCATGGTTTTTCCGGCTACGCGCGAGACCAGTATTTCGTTGACCCTTGCAAACTGCTGTTAACCACTCCAGGCATTGACGCACAAACCGGGCAATATACCGAGTTTGGTATTCCGGCGACGATTCTGGCGCATTACCTGCGTGAAAACGGCATCGTGCCGGAGAAATGCGACCTTAACTCGATTCTGTTCCTGCTGACCCCGGCAGAAAGCGCAGAGAAATTGGCGCAACTGGTGGCGATGCTGGCGCAGTTTGAGCAGCATATTGAAGACGATACGCCGCTGGCAGATGTGCTGCCAACCATCTTCAATAAGTATCCGGTACGCTATCGGGATTACACCCTGCGTGAACTGTGCCAGGAGATGCACTCACTGTACGTCAGCTTTGATGTGAAAGATCTGCAAAAAGCGATGTTCCGTCAGGAAAGTTTACCTGCCGTGGCGATGAACCCACAGGATGCGAACAGCGCTTTTATCCGTGGTGATGTTGAACTGGTGCGGATTAGTGAAGCAGCTGGCCGCATTGCGGCGGAAGGTGCGCTGCCTTATCCTCCGGGCGTGCTGTGCGTGGTACCGGGCGAAGTATGGGGTGGGGCGGTACAGCAATATTTCCTGGCGCTGGAAGAGGGCGTAAACCTGCTGCCAGGCTTCTCGCCGGAGCTGCAAGGTGTTTACAGTGAAACGGATGCAGACGGTATTAAGCGTCTGTATGGATATGTTGTGAAGTAAGCGCAAAAAAAGCGGGTTACCTTTTGGCAACCCGCTTTTCTCTGCGTAAACGTTAGTGCGCGATAGTCTGGGTGCCTGCTGGAACGCGTACGTGTTTGTATTTAAACAGCGCAACGAAGGCAAAAGCCAGAACCAGCGAGTAACCTGCGAAGATCAACCACACGGTCTGCCAGTCGGTAATACCGTTCAGCGTATAGTGTTCAACGACTTTACCGCTCACCAGTCCGCCCAGAATACAACCGAAGCCGTTGGTCATCATCAGGAACATACCCTGTGCGCTGGCGCGGATTTCAGGGCGTACTTCTTTCTCCACGAACACAGAACCAGAGATGTTGAAGAAGTCGAAGGCGCAGCCGTAAACAATCATGGACAGAACCAGCAGCACGGTACCGAACGGCGTTGGATCGCCGTAGGCAAACAGGCCGAAGCGCAGCATCCACGCCACAATACTGATAAGCATCACGTTCTTAATACCGTAACGGCTTAAGAAGAACGGGATGGTCAGGATAAACAGCGTCTCGGAAATCTGTGAAATCGACATCATCACCGATGCGTGTTCCACGATAAAGCTACCGGAGAACAGTGGGTTGTTATCGAAGCTGTGCAGGAAGGTGTTACCAAACATATTGGTAATCTGCAGCTCTGCGCCCAGCATCATTGAGAAGATGAAGAAAATCGCCATACGCTTGTTTTTAAACAGCGCGAAAGCATCCAGACCGAGCATTGATGTCCAGCTCTGGTTTTTCTGCTGATTGGCAACCGGAATATGCGGCAGCGTCAGGGTGAACAGTACCAGTACCAGGGACAATGTCGCACCGATGTACAGCTGCATATGGCTCAGTTCAAAGCCGGAGAAGCTCACTGCCCACATCGCCAGAATAAAGCCGATGGTGCCCCAGATACGAATTGGCGGGAAGTCGGTAACGATATCCATCCCGGCAGATTGCAGGCGATAGTAGGAGATGGTGTTGATTAGCCCCAGTGTTGGCATATAGGCCAGGGAGTTAAGCAAGATCACAAAGAACATGGCCCCTGGCGTGGTGACTTCGGCTGCGGCAAACAGCGTTCCTGCGCCGACCAGGTGGCAAAGGGCGTAAACCCACTTCGCACTGATCCATTTATCGGCCACGATCCCTAACAGCGTTGGCATAAACACGGCGGCGATCCCCAGCGAGCTATACACCGCGCCAATGGATGCACCATCGAATTTAAGGGTGACAAACATATAGGAGCCGAGGGTAGTGAGCCAACTACCCCATAAGCAGAACTGCAGAAACGAGAGAACTTTCAGCTGCAGCTTAAGATTCATGTTAATTTCCTCACACCGTAATGCGGATGAATGTTTTAAAAGGCACATTTGCCGTGGCTATATGATGTGATTCTATCAATGAGAGGCACTCTTTTTTTGTTACCTGTGACAAATATTTGCAAACAATTTCTGATTGCAAAGCAAAAGAGTGATGGAGTTAACATTTTTGGTGCTTCAGGCCCCCGTTTTAGGGGGCTGAAGAGGAATACATTAGCGGCGTCGATAGGATTTTTGTGCGGAATTGACCTTGTAAAGGTATCGGCGTGATTCAGCAGATGGATGTCGGGTGGTCAGCGTTTGATAAACGTCACCTGGAGACATGCTGTTAATGATATTCGCGGCCTGAATTTTATCGTTCGAGAACACGCGTAGCACGCTGCCCGCGCCGCCGTTATACGCGGTGATTACCGCATAGCGACGTGAGGTCGGATTATCGATACCGCCCAAATAGACATTGTTGAGCATTGCCAGATAGGCCGTACCGGTATCAATGTTGCTGGCCGGGTCAAACAAGAAGCTACGGCTTGGTGTGCCTGAGCGCCCTTGCGAGCGGAACACATCTTTCCCGGCGCTGTGCTGTACCACCTGCATCAGTCCCAGCGCATCGGCATGGCTCACCGCATACGGGTTAAACGAGGATTCGGTTTGCATGATAGCCAGAATCAGCGACTCGTCGACGCCATACTTACGTGAAGCCTGACGCACCATACCGACGTATTTATGCGCGCGCTTATCAAGGTGGTTCGGCACCAGATTGATCGTCACGCTATAGATGATACGCAGGCCATTGCTGCGGCTTTTAAGTCGTGTTTGCAGCAGGTAGTTGGCAAAGTTGGTGGCACGCCCCTCCCAACGAATGGGCTGGCCGGTATTATCAACCACCTGTCCGTACAGGAATGGCTCTTTGGAAATCTTAATGTCGTCGACATCGGAATAGAGGTCGATAGAACCCGGATCATCGCCCATCAGCAATGTCTTGATAATCGCCCGACGCAGGTGTCCGGCGGGATCTGTCCCGGCAATGGTCTCGACGGTTATCGTACCGTCATCAAAGTTGATATGGCTGCGGGTTTGATACTGATCGGTATACTTTACGTAGTCCTTCGGACCCGCAATCAGCACTTCCTTAAATCCCCACAGATTCTCAATGTTATGGGCAAATTGCCCCATCAGAATGTCAAAACCGTTGGTATCCTTGACCCAGGCTTCGTTATAGGAATCGCCTTTTTTGGTCGAACTGGAACAGGAGATGAGCAACGGCGCAATAACGGCAAGCGCGAGAAATTTTTTCATCATTCCGGGAGTGCGTGTTGTGTTTGTTGTTTGCAAGGACCAGATTAAAACGTAGGCCGGATAAGCGCAGCGCCATCCGGCAACGGTTCTTATGATTCTGGCGTATAGCCTTCAATATGCACATCCTTACCTTCAAACAGGAAGTTAATCATCTCCTGTTCCAGTAACTTACGGTGTTCGACGTTCATCATATTGAGTTTTTTCTCGTTAATCAGCATGGTCTGTTTATGCTGCCATTGCGCCCATGCTTCTTTAGAAATCTCGTTATAAATGCGTTTTCCCAGATCGCCCGGGTACAGCTGAAAATCCTGGCCTTCTGCTTCGCGTTGCAGGAAAGTGCAAAAAATCGTTCTGCTCATAAAAAGTCCTCTTTATCGTCCGGTACGTTAAACGTGTGTACCGGCACGTAATTGCTGTAACAAACGCTCCACGGGGGCCGCCAGTCCGACCGACGGCGGTTGCGCTAAGTTATACCAGAGCGCGCTGCCTTCATCCATGCATGAGGTGAATGAAGACACGGGAAGCCACATAGGCACAATATCTAAGTGGAAATGGCTAAAGGTATGGCGAAACGCATTAAGTTGGGTCAGATTATCTGCGTTAATTTGTCGTTGCGCCAGCCAGTTGCGCAGTCCATCTTCGTCGTCAAACTGCGGAAAACAGTATAAGCCACCCCATAAGCCGCTGGGCGGTCGCTGTGAGAGCAGCACTTCGTCATCATGCTGCATCAGTAAAAAATAGCCCGTTCGTTCCGGTAACGTCTGTTTGGGCTTTTTACCGGGATACAGCGCCCAACTTGCATTGGCGCTCGCCACACAGCCATTTTCCAACGGACACAGGGAACATTTAGGTTTTGAGCGCGTACAGACCATGGCGCCTAAATCCATCATCGCCTGATTAAAACGCTCAACACCCTGGGCTGGCGTAACTTGCTCGCTCAGCTCCCACAGCTTCTTTTCGACCTCTTTTTTACCCGGCCAGCCGCTTACAGCATAACAGCGAGCCAGCACGCGTTTGACGTTACCGTCGAGAATCGGAAAATGCTGACCCAGAGAGAGAGAAAGGATCGCGCCTGCGGTTGAACGTCCGACGCCAGGTAGGGCGGCTACTTCATCAAAGGTTTGCGGAAATATACCGCTATGCAGCGTCACAACCTGCTGCGCGGCTTTATGCAGATTACGCGCACGGGCGTAATAACCCAGCCCGGTCCACAAATGCAGAACTTCATCCAGCGGCGCATGGGCCAAATCCGTTACCGTTGGGAAGCGCGCCATAAAGCGCTCAAAATAGGGGATAACGGTCGCAACCTGAGTTTGTTGCAGCATTACCTCAGAGAGCCATACTTTGTAAGGCGTCTTGTCAATTTGCCAGGGCAGCGTTTTCCGCCCGTATTTGTCGTACCAGCTCAAAACCTGAGCCGAAAATTGAGACGCTTGCATGATTACCGTTTCATTATTGCCGGGGGCAAGATTGCAGCACAGCGGCAACGGGGTGTAAACCGGAACTTTCCGCTGCTCACTTTCTTCCTTTACTTGCATCCGGCAACTAACTTTGGATAATGCCCGTTTTCAGAACTCAAACACAGCAGACTAAACTTTTATGAAGAACGACGTCATTTCACCGGAATTTGATGAAAACGGCCGCCCTCTGCGCCGGATTCGTAGTTTTGTTCGTCGCCAGGGGCGACTGACGAAAGGGCAGGAACACGCGCTGGAAAACTACTGGCCGGTGATGGGCGTTGAGTTCAGCGAAGAGCCTGTAGATTTCGCAGAACTGTTTGGCCGTAACGCGCCAGTCACGCTGGAAATCGGTTTTGGTATGGGAGCGTCGCTGGTTGCAATGGCGAAAGCGCGTCCGGAACAGAATTTCCTCGGCATTGAGGTTCACTCACCGGGCGTTGGTGCGTGTCTGGCTTCAGCCCATGAAGAGGGTGTCGAGAACCTGCGCGTCATGTGCCATGATGCCGTTGAAGTCCTGCATAAAATGATTCCTGACAATTCTTTATCTATGGTTCAGCTGTTTTTCCCTGACCCGTGGCATAAAGCACGTCATAATAAACGCCGTATCGTTCAGGTACCGTTTGCTGAGCATATCTTAAGTAAGCTGAAGCTGGGCGGCGTGTTCCATATGGCGACCGACTGGGAAGCGTATGCGGAGCACATGCTTGAAGTGATGTCCTCGATTGACGGGTATAAAAACCAGTCAGAGAGTAACGATTATGTACCGCGCCCGGAATCGCGCCCGGTAACCAAATTTGAACAACGTGGTCATCGTCTTGGCCACGGCGTATGGGACTTAATGTTCGAGAGGGTGAAATAATGGCAAAGAACCGTAGCCGTCGTCTGCGTAAAAAGATGCACATCGAAGAATTCCAGGAAGTAGGATTTTCGGTTGCATGGCGTTTCCCGGAAGGTACATCTGGAGAGCAGGTCGATCAAATCGTTGATGACTTTATCAATGAAGTCATCGAACCGAACAAGCTGGCTTTTGACGGCAGCGGCTATCTGGCCTGGGAAGGTCTGATCTGTCTGCAGGAAATCGGCAAATGCACCGAAGAACACCAGGCAATCGTGCGTAAGTGGCTGGAAGAGCACAAACTCGAAGAAGTGCGTACCAGCGAACTTTTCGATATTTGGTGGGACTAAGTAGCACAGGGTCGGCAAATGCCGGCCCGATTTGTATTGAGGGAAAGATATGATGCGCAAAACGCTGCTGGCGGCAGTCCTAACGTTCACGGCGATGGCCGCACATGCAGATTACCAGTGCAGCGTCACCCCGCGTGACGATGTGATTTTGAGCCCACAAACGGTGCAGGTGAAGGGCGAGAATGGCGACCTGGTTATTACCCAGGCTGGTGATGTCACCTTCAACGGTAAACAGTACAACCTGAACGCCGCACAGCGTGAGCAGGCCAAAGATTATCAGGCGGCGTTGCGTAGCAGCCTGCCGTGGATCGACGAAGGTGCCAGAGCGCGCGTAGAGAAAGGTCGCGTGGCGCTGGACAAAATCATCGCCAAAGAGGTCGGTGAAAGCAGCAACATGCGTGGCCGCTTAACCAAGCTGGATGCGCAATTGAAAGAGCAGATGAACCGCATCATCGAGCATCGAACTGATGGCCTGACTTTCCATTATAAGGCGATTGATCAGGTCCGCGCGGACGGACAACAGCTGGTGAATCAGGCGATGGGCGGCATTTTGCAGGACAGCATCAACGAAATGGGGGCGAAAGCCGTGCTCAAAGGCGGTGGTAATCCACTGCAGGGCGTACTCGGAAGCCTCGGTGGTTTGCAGACCTCAATTCAGAACGAATGGAAGAATCAGGAACAAGACTTCCAGCAGTTTGGCAAAGATGTCTGTTCCCGCGTTGTGACGCTGGAAAACGATCGTAAAACGCTGGTTAGCACTCTGAAATAATCTTCACCTCTTATTAACGGCACAGAAACATTCTGTGCCGTTTTATTTTGTATATTTCTGTTTTTTTGATATCCATCTCTAAGAACGGCAATTTGGTGGAGATATAAATCTGGTTAATTGGAACTCGTCACATTATTCATCTGTAGGATAGACATAATGCTGCAAATTCAAGTAACTGGAGAAATAACATGGAGTTTTTCAAGAAAACGGCACTTGCCGCACTGGTTATGGGTTTCAGCGGAGCGGCGCTTGCACTGCCAAATATCACCATTTTAGCTACTGGCGGAACGATTGCCGGCGGTGGTGATTCCGCGACAAAATCTAACTACACGGCAGGCAAGGTTGGCGTAGAAAATCTGGTTGAGGCCGTACCTCAATTGAAAGATATCGCTGTCGTTAAAGGCGAGCAGGTGGTGAATATCGGCTCCCAGGATATGAATGACGAAGTCTGGTTAACGCTGGCGAAAAAGATTAATACCGAGTGCGATAAAACCGACGGCTTCGTGGTAACACATGGTACGGATACCATGGAAGAAACCGCCTATTTCCTCGACCTGACCGTCAAGTGCAACAAGCCGGTGGTGCTGGTCGGTGCAATGCGTCCGTCTACGGGTATGAGCGCTGATGGCCCGTTCAACTTGTATAACGCGGTAGTAACTGCCGCAGACAAAGCCTCTGCCAACCGCGGAGTGCTGGTGGTGATGAACGACACCGTTATGGATGGTCGTGACGTGACTAAAACCAACACTACCGACGTCGCTACCTTCAAATCCGTTAACTACGGCCCGCTGGGTTACATCCATAACGGTAAAATCGACTACCAGCGTACGCCTGCGCGTAAGCACACCACGTCTACTCCGTTCGATGTGTCTAAGCTGACCGAGCTGCCGAAGGTTGGAATTGTTTATAACTACGCTAACGCCTCTGATCTGCCGGCAAAAGCGCTGGTGGATGCGGGTTACGCCGGGATCGTCAGTGCGGGTGTAGGTAACGGTAACCTGTATAAAACCATTTTCGATACGCTGGCAACCGCCGCGCATAAAGGTACCGTTGTAGTGCGTTCATCCCGTGTACCAACGGGCGCCACTACACAGGATGCAGAAGTTGATGATGCAAAATACGGATTTGTGGCTTCAGGTTCCCTGAACCCGCAAAAAGCACGTGTTCTGCTGCAGCTTGCGCTGACTCAAACCAAGGATCCTAAGCAGATCCAGGAAATGTTTAATCAGTATTAATCGATGAAGGTGGCTGCGCTTACCGCCCTAACCCTGTAGGCCGGATAAGACGCAGCCGCCATCCGGCAATTTTCCTGATGGCGCTACGCTTATCAGGCCTACGTTCACCAGCCATCACTCCGCCAGAAACAGCTCCAGCAGCGAATTCAAGAACAGCTTACCGTGTTGGGTAATCTGCCAGTACTCATCGCATTCACTCAGGTAGCCCTGGGAAATAGCCTCATCGATCTGTCGACGAATAACGTCTTCGGTAAGACCGGTATATTGCGTAAACTCCGCGCGAGGCGCGGCTTCCAGCAGCCGGAAACGATTCATGAAGAACTCGAACGGCTTATCGGCTTCGGCGACATCGCGCTGGCTTTCGAGATAACGCCCTTGCATATACCCACGTGGATGCCGTGTTTTGGTGGTGCGCAGGATGCGTCCGTCAGGGAATGTGATCTTACCGTGTGCGCCGCAGCCAATGCCAAGATAGTCGCCAAAACGCCAGTAGTTAAGGTTGTGCTGACACTGATAACCCGGTCTGGCGTAGGCTGAGGTTTCGTACTGCTGATATCCCGCGGCGGTCAGTAGCTGGTGGCCTTGCTCAAAAATATCCCACAGCGCGTCATCGTCCGGTAAAACCGGCGGTCGGGAACCGAACAGCGTGTTGGGTTCGATGGTCAACTGATACCAGGAAAGATGTGGCGGGTTGAGCGCGATGGCCTGCTGTAAATCGCCCAAAGCTTCTTCCAGCGTCTGATCCGGTAAACCATGCATCAGGTCGAGGTTAAAGCTGCGTAGCCCCAGACCGCTCGCCAGGTGTGCTGCACGCTTAGCTTCTTCCGGCCCGTGAATACGTCCCAGACGTTCGAGTTTGGTGGAGCTAAAGCTCTGTACGCCAATCGAGATACGGTTGACGCCAGCGCGTTGATAATCCACAAAGCGATCGGCCTCCACCGTCCCGGGATTCGCCTCCATCGTGATTTCTGCATCTTCGGCCAGATTCAGCCGTGCTCGCACGCCGTCGAGCAGCGTTTGCATCGCCGGGCCAGAAAGCAGGCTCGGCGTGCCACCACCGATAAAAATCGTCTTTACTTCACGTCCCTGGGCGTGGGCCACCTCAGTATCCAGATCGCTCAGCAGATGCTGCACATAGTCGTCATGAGGGACTTCGCCCTTTAGCGCATGCGAGTTGAAGTCGCAGTACGGGCATTTCTGCACGCACCACGGGATGTGAATATAAAGACTTAGCGGTGGAAGCTTAACCATTACGCAGGGCATCCAGCAGCAGCTTTAGCGCCTGTCCGCGGTGAGAAATTGCACTCTTTTCTTCACGGGTCAGTTCGGCTGCGGTTTTCCCTTCAGACGGCACAAAGAAGATCGGGTCGTAGCCAAAACCACCGTTTCCGGCAGGTTCGCGGGTAATCACGCCCGGCCAGCTTCCGTGGCAAACAACAGGCGTTGGATCGTCTGCATGGCGCATATACACCAGTACGCAGTGGAACTGCGCCTGGCGCTTGTCATCAGGAATATCCTGCAGGGTGTGAAGCAGTTTTTCCAGGTTCTGCTGATCGGTCGCATCTTCGCCGGAATAGCGGGCTGAATAGATACCCGGCGCGCCGCCAAGGGCATTTACTGCCAGACCTGAGTCATCAGCAATGGCCGGTAAGCCGGTAATTTGCGCGGCATGACGCGCCTTCAGAATGGCGTTCTCAATAAACGTCAGCCCGGTCTCGTCTGCAGAATCAACACCCAGTTCCGTTTGGGCAACAACATCAAGACCGAAATCACTCAGAAGAGAGGCGAGTTCACGCACTTTACCGGCATTGCCGGTCGCGAGGACAACTTTTTGCATGGGATACCTAATCAGTTAACGCCGCAATTTCGGGCGGGATCTGTTGCGGATGAATGATTTTAACCTGTTTGTGACGTCCAAGCTCGCCCTTCTCAATGACGACCTGGCTTTTTGCCACACGGAACTGTTTACCGAGAAACTTCACCAGATGGCTATTGGCCTGGCCATCAACCGGTGGGGCGGTAATGGCGACTTTAACTTCGTCGCCATGTAAACCCACAATACTGTCACGGCTGGCTTTAGGCTGAATGTAGAGCCGTAAAACCAGACCGTCGTCGCAGGGTGTAACGGCACTCATAGCGCCATCCACAGCCCCGGCAGCAGCATGTTGCCTGTCGCCTGTAACACTTCCGCGATGCCCATGTTAATAACGTAGAGCAGCAGAACCAGAATCATTGGGGAGAAATCTATCCCGCCCATGCCTGGAAGTATGCGACGAATAGGACGCAGCAGCGGATCTGCCAGTTGAATTAGCACGTACTCTACAGGACTGCGGCCCTGGCTGACCCAGCTCATAATTGCCATCACCAGCAGCACCCAGAAAATCAGCAGCCCGATAGTCTTCAGGACAATCAGTACGGCGGCGATCCAGATGATCGGCTGGAACGTGACCACCTTAAACAGCACGATTGCTTTGATAAAGCTGAGAACGAGCGCAACTAATGCCGAGGCGCTGTCGATCGGCCCCATCGGGGGAATAATGCGGCGTAACGGCCCAATGATGGGCTGAGTGATTTTCACTATAAACTGCGAGAACGGGTTGTAAAAATCGCAGCGAGACCATTGCATCCACACGCGCAGCAGCAGCGCCATGGTATACAGCTCAATTACCGTTGAGAGCAGGAAGGTCAACGTATTCATGGTGTTCCTTAGTTTTCCTTATTTTTTAGTGTAATCACGAGCACCAAAAATGGCAGTGCCAATGCGCACCATCGTGCTACCCGCCGCGATGGCGGCATCCATATCATCAGACATTCCCAGTGAGAGAGTGTCGATGCCTGGGTAGCGTGTTTTCAACCCGGCAAATGCTACCGCCATTTGCTGTGCAACTTCAAACTGCCTTACATAATCTGACTCTGGAGCCGGAATCGCCATCAGACCACGCAGGGTAATGCGCGGCAGTGCAGCGACTTCAGCGGCCAGTGCATCAAGCTCTGCCAGCGGAATTCCTGACTTACTGTTCTCATCGCTGATATTAATTTGGATCAGTACATTGAGCGGCGGCAGTTCCGCCGGGCGCTGTTCGCTCAGACGGGCAGCGATACGCAGACGGTCGATCGTATGGCACCAGTCAAAGTGCTCAGCGACCAGACGACTTTTGTTGGACTGCAGCGGGCCGATAAAGTGCCACTGCAGATCGTTGACGCCTTTTTCCTGGAAGTAGCGGATCTTATCCACCCCTTCCTGCACATAGTTTTCACCGAAGGCACGCTGCCCTGCGGTAATGGCTTCTTCGATGGCGCTCGCAGGTTTGGTTTTACTGACTGCAAGCAACGTAACTTCTTCTGAAGACCGCCCGCAACGCGTCGCGGCGGCTGAGATTTTGTCCCGGACATGTGCCAGGTTATGCGCGATATCGTTCATTTTCCGAGGATGTTCATATGAATATGGAAGAAATAGTGGCCCTTAGTGTAAAGCATAACGTGTCGGATCTACACCTGTGCAATGCATGGCCTGCGCGCTGGCGCATACGTGGAAAAGTCGAAATCGCACCCTTTACTACGCCTGACGTGGAGAATCTGCTGATGTGCTGGCTCAGTGAGCAACAACAGGTACAGTGGCGGGAACAGGGGCAGGTAGATTTTGCTATTGCGCTGGCAGGTTCCCGGCGGCTGCGCGCCAGTGCTTTTGCTCATCAACAGGGAACCTCGCTGGCGCTAAGATTGCTCCCGCTTGATTGCCCACGTTTAGACGATCTCCAGACCCCTGACGTCATACCTGAACTGCTGCGCAGTGAAAATGGGTTAATTCTGGTGACAGGCGCTACCGGTAGCGGTAAATCAACGACCCTGGCGGCGATGGTTGAGTACCTTAATCAGCAAGTTGCGGGGCATATTCTGACGCTGGAAGACCCGATTGAATATCGCTACACCAGCCAGCGTTGTCTTATTCAACAACGGGAGGTGGGCGTACACTGCGCTTCTTTTGCCGCCGGTTTACGCGGCGCGCTGCGTGAAGATCCCGACGTCATTTTGCTGGGCGAACTGCGCGACGCGGAAACCATTCGTCTGGCGTTAACCGCAGCGGAAACCGGGCATCTGGTGCTGGCAACGTTACATACGCGAGGGGCGGCACAGGCTATCGCGCGGCTGGTGGACACCTTTTCGGCAACAGAGAAGGAGCCTGTGCGTAACCAGTTAGCAGACAGCCTGCGGGCGGTACTTTCGCAAAAGCTGGAGGAAGATAAACTGGGAGGACGCGTGGCGCTATTTGAGCTGCTCGTCAACACGCCAGCCGTGGGCAATTTGATTCGTGAAGGGAAAACGCATCAGCTGCCCGGCGTAATTCAAACCGGGCAACAGACAGGTATGCAGACATTTGCACAAAGTCAGCAGCAGCGTCAGGCGCAGGGACGGATTTAGTAACCCTGCTCGAAATAGCTTTCGAGGATGACCACGGCAGAAGCGGAATCTACTTTGCCTTTATTCAACGCCCGGTATCCGCCTTGTTCGAACAGGCCGGAGCGGGCCTCGACGGTGCTCAAGCGTTCATCGTGCAGCGTTACGGTTACGCCAAAGCGACCGTGAATACGGTTAGCGAACTTACGTGCGCGCGCGGTAAGGGGCTGTTCTGTGCCATCCATGTTGAGTGGTAGGCCGACAATGATTTCATCCGGCTGCCATTCTTTCAGCAGGCGTTCAATCAAACTCCAGTCTGGCGTACCGTCCTGCGCCTTAATGGCGGGCAACGGTCTGGCCGTACCGGTAATGCGCTGACCAACAGCAACACCAATACTTTTCGTACCAAAATCAAAAGAGAGTAATGTTCCGCTCATCAGGCATGTCCCGCCACGCCAGGCATGGTCTGAATATCTATCCCGATAAGCTTCGCCGCATCGCGCCAGCGGTCGGCAATCGGCGTTTTGAATAAGATGTTGAGGTCTGCGGGCGCCGTGAGCCAGGCGTTATCCAGTAGCTCTTGTTCCAGTTGACCTTTTTCCCATGATGAATAACCCAGCGCAACCAGCACTTCGGACGGTTGTTCTTGTGTGCCCAGGGTTTCTAGTACATCGCGGGAGGTGGTGATGATGGTGTTATCTGAAATGCGGATACTGGATGCAAAACGTGACGGCGGGGTATGCAGAATAAATCCACGGTCTTCCGCCAGCGGGCCGCCGAGCATCACTGGTTTATCCAGACGAATGGCCGGATCGCGTTCTTCGGGGGTAATCTTCAGCTTTTCCAGAATCCCTTCAATTTGTAAGTTTTCCAGAGGCTTATTAACGATAATCCCCATTGCTCCGTTCTCATTATGTTCACAGATGTACACCACGGAACGGCGGAAAATCGGATCCTGGAGAGCAGGCATGGCAATCAGAAAGTGATGCTGTAAATTCATTGTCAGAGGTTCTGTTTCCTGGTTCAAAAAAGCAACAGAGCCCAGTATGTGGGCAAAGCTCGAAGATGTCACCCTCTGAAGATAGCATTGCCGGATGACGGCTTCGCCTAATCCGGTCTGCGGGGTGCAATTTCAGGCCGGATAAGATGCGATGGCGTCGCTATCCGGCAACGTATTTATTTCTGCAAACGCGCCTCAATGGCATCCATCAGCATACCGGTAATCGAAACCGGGAACTCTGCTTCGATTTCACGAATACAGGTTGGGCTGGTAACGTTAATTTCCGTCAGACGATCGCCAATGATATCCAGACCGACAAAAATCAAACCTTTCGCTTTCAGCGTTGGCCCAATGCGACGTGCAATTTCCCAGTCGCTGTCGGTCAATGGACGCGGCTCGCCACGACCGCCAGCGGCCAGGTTGCCACGGGTTTCGCCGCCCTGCGGAATACGCGCCAGGCAATAAGGAACGGGTTCGCCATCGACCACCAGGACGCGTTTATCGCCATCTTTAATTGCTGGCAGATAGTTCTGCGCCATGCAGTAGCGGGTACCGTGCTCGGTCAGCGTTTCAGCAATGACGCCAAGGTTCGGGTCGCCTTCCTTCACACGGAAAATAGATGCGCCGCCCATGCCGTCCAGCGGTTTGAGAATGATGTCGCTGTGTTTTTGCCAGAAGGCTTTCAGCTGCGCTTTGTTACGCGTGACCAGCGTTTCCGGCGTCAGGTCGGCAAACCATGCGGTGAACAGCTTTTCGTTGCAGTCGCGCAGGCTCTGCGGTTTGTTGACGATCAGCGTCCCTTTTTCTTCTGCACGTTCCAGAATATAGGTTGCGTAGATGAACTCGGTATCAAACGGCGGATCCTTACGCATCAGAATAACGTCCAGGTCTGCCAGCGGGAGATCCTGCTCGCTCTTGAACTCATACCATTTGTCGTAGTTCTGCTCTACGCTCAGGGTACGCGTATGGGCGCGGGCTTCACCGTTGATCAGATAAAGATCGGCCATCTCCATATAATGAATTTCGTAACCGCGACGTTGCGCTTCCAGCAGCATAGCGAAGCTGGAATCTTTCTTGATGTTGATGCTTGCGATGGGATCCATCACGATGCCGAGCTTGATCATTGTCTTCTCCGTTTATGCCTTAGCCCAGATCGCCAAAACGCACCTGTAGCGCAGTAATGGCGGTGAGCGCGGTTGTCTCAGTACGCAGAACGCGAGGTCCTAACAGAATATCAGTAAACTGATAACGTGCGGTCATGGCAATTTCATCTGCCGACAACCCGCCTTCCGGGCCAATCAGCAAGCGGATGCGCTCCACCGGCAGCGGCAGCGTATTGATGCTGGCGCTGGCGCGCGGATGCAGGTTCAGTTTCAGACCTTCGTCCTGTTCCGCGCACCATGCTTCCAAATCCATTGCCGGGCGAATTTCGGGCACCCGGTTTCGACCGCACTGTTCGCAGGCGGCAATGGCGATTTTCTGCCACTGCTGGAGCTTCTTGTTCAGGCGTTCACTGTCCAGTTTAACGCCGCAGCGCTCAGAAAAAAGTGGCGTAATGAGGCTTACACCCAGTTCGATCGATTTCTGGATAGTGAATTCCATTTTTTCACCGCGCGACATCACCTGACCCAGGTGGATGTGCAACGGCGACTCACGATCGTCGAGTTCAGCGTTAAGTACCTTCACGTCCACGCTTTTTTTACTGGCGTGGGTGATTTCAGCGTCGAATACCTGATTGCTGCCATCAAACAGCTGTAGCGCCTGGCCCGGTCCCATACGCAGCACGCGGCCGATATGGTTGGCTGCATCTTCACACAGTGAAATTTGGCTGCCGGAGGTGATTGGCTCAGGGTGATAAATGCGAGGAATGCGCATAGTTAAACATCCGCGTCATGGCCCTGGGCTACGAAAGGCCAGGGCATGGTTAAAAATATTGACGCTAGTGTAGGTTAGCTCTTTTGCGCCTGGCAAGCGCGTTGCACATATGGGTTATGGTTCCCCTGTACCTTTGCAATGCGTTCGTCGCGCTCACACTCCCAGTCGGTGACCGGATATTGCTTATTCCAGGCGTTAAAAAGCTGAGTTTGCTGGCGGGAGAGCGTTAGATCGTACTGGTCGCGCATGTAAAAATAGGTACGAGCAATGGCACCGCGGGCGCGGGCTGGCGGCTCGGCAACTTTCTCTTTGAAGTCGACCTTCATGGCGCATTGCCCATACTGACCCTCGCCACCGTTCCACTGGCTGTACATGAAGTTAGCGCGATCGCCATTTACCTCACCCACCGCAGGTTGCAGGTTATGCATGTCGCTTTCCATTTTGCGATAGACCGGATCTTTGGCGCAGTTTTTACGCCCTCCGTCCTGCCAGCACTGACGCTGATGACCAAATTGCCAGGCGGGGACAACGTGCTCCCATTCAATTCGACTGGCGCGGTTTTCATTTTTTCGCACTTTATAGCCGCAGGATTCGAGGTCAACGACCCCTTTTTTGCCTTGCCAGTTAATTTTACAACCGCAGTAGAAATCGCCCGGCGCATCGGCGTTCACCTTGACGCCTGCTGCTTTTGCCTGAGAAAAACTGTTGATGCCTTCGGCTAAAACCGGGCCAGAAAACGCAGCGGCTAACAGGGCCGCAGCAAAAGAAAAATGACGGTACATCACAAACTCCGTGTCAAAACGAGCCCGCAACGTAGCGAAAGTTATTCCAGTATGCAATCAGTTAGGTCAGAAAAGTTCCTGATAATTCTGAAGATTATTCTGCAACCAGCGGTTCGCCGCAGTGAACACAGCGGTAGGTGGCCTCACCGCGCACAACGCGGTTATGGCGGCGGACGGTCAGTTGGTGCTCCTGACACTTACAGCGGTAAGTAAAGGTCTTGCGCTGCACCGATTGCAGTTCAAACTGATGCGTGCGCCGGGCCGGTACGCCCAGAACGCTTTCCATCATCCATTTCCACTCTTTCCCGTGTGGCGGCACGCGCCCAAAGTGCTTCCACACCAGTAAATGCGCCAGTTCATGGGGTACCACTTCGTTAATGAATGCGTCGACGTTTTCCATCAGCAGGACGGGATTAAGGCGAATTTCATAGGTTTGTAGCCACGCAGTGCCCGCGGCGGTGCCGCGCTGTTGGTAAACCAGCTTTGGCTCCGGATATTGGCGTTCGAGCTTGAGATTGGCCTGGGCGAGTTTTTCCCGCAGGCTACGCATAACGGCTTGTTGGATGGCGATAGGGAGACGGGAGGTTTTCATAACGCCAGAGGATAGTGCGACAGGGAAGGGACTGCAAGAGGAAGGCTTCCTCCGCTGGGGAGGAAGCCTTTGGTGATTAGTCGTGTGCGCCAATTTCGCGCAGTTTACGACCCTTCATCAGGTTACGCTCAATGTGTTCCAGAGAGACGTTTTTAGTTTCAGGGATCAGCCACAGAGTCAGGAAGATGAACAGTACGTTCAGGCCGCCGTAGACCCAGAAGGTGTTGGCGCTGCCCAGCGAGTTCAGCATCGTCAGGAAGGTTGCGCCGACGATCATGTTGGCAATCCAGTTGGTTGCAGTAGAGCAGGTGATGCCGAAATCGCGGCCTTTCAGCGGCTGGATTTCAGAGCACAGTACCCAAATCAGCGGACCGGCGCTCATCGCAAAGCCAACGATAAACATCAGCAGCATCAGTACTGCGAAGTATTGTGCGGATGCCGAGTGAATACCCACGTGCATCATTGTACCCAGCACGCCCATACCAACAGCCATCACGATAAAGCCAAGGATCAGCGTAGGCTTGCGGCCCCAACGGTCAACCAGGCCAATGGCGATAAAGGTTGCCAGCACGTTGGTCAGACCGACGATAACAGTCCCCCACATCTGCTCGGTGGTGTTGGTGTAGCCCGCCAGCTCAAAGATTTTCGGTGCGTAATACATGATGACGTTCATCCCGGTGAACTGCTGCATCACCTGTAACAGAACGCCAAGGAATACCGCGCGACGGAAGTTGCTGTTTTCTTTAAACAGCGCCCAGCCGCTCTGCTTCACCTGCAGACTTTCACGGATTTCATCCAGCTCGCGTTTGGCTTCTGCGCTGGTGTCACGCAGACGCAACAGGACGCGTTCAGCATCAACAAAACGACGTTTAGCTGCAAACCAACGTGGGCTGTCCGGCAGGAAGATAACGCCAACCAGCAGCAGCAGGGCAGGGATGATGATTACACCCAGCATCCAGCGCCATGCGCCGCTGTAGCTAAACGCTGTATCGGAAAGATACGCGCCCAAAATACCGATGGTGATCATCAGCTGATACATGGAGATCATGCTGCCACGAATCTTTTCCGGGGCAATTTCAGACAGGTACAGTGGCGCGGTATAAGACGCAACGCCTACAGCCAGGCCGAGCAGCACGCGGGAAACCAGCAGGACTTCAACGTTTGGTGCAGCGGCGGAGAACAGTGAACCCGCAACAAACAAGATCGCACCGATCATCAGGCTTTTTTTGCGTCCCAGTTTGAAGGAGAGCCAACCGCTGCCGACAGCACCTACCGCCGCACCAAACATCATGGAACTCACCACCCATTCCTGAGTGTGCGGGGTAATTTGAAACTCGTCGGTGATGAACGGTAAAGCACCGGCAATAACACCGATATCCAGGCCAAAAAGTAATCCAGCCAGGGCTGCCAGAAAGCAGACAAAAAATGTCATGGCTTTGTTGGAACGCCCCGTTTTTTTATTGTCAGGCATGATGCCCTCCGGTTGGGTAGCTAGTTTTGTTGATGTTAAGGGTAGGTGAGTACGGGGTAAAAAAATGCGAATCACATCACATTAGTGTAATCGCTTACACTGTCATTCATGCTGACTATTGGTTAATTCATTGAAAGTTAACATTATTTATTGGAATTAAATAATGTTGGTCGTCTGAATTTAAGACAATGATGAAATGTAATGTAACAGTGATGCAAGTGTGCTGGCTAAGAGATGTTAATTCAAGGTAGAGGGAAATATGGTGTGATGTAATCGCTTTCATTTTCATTTAAAGCAATAGTAATCAGCGCGGTTTGGTGATGGATGTGGGAGAGGAAATAGGTATAAAAAAAGACCAGCGCGAGGCTGGTCTTCATAAGCGTTAAGTCTGGTTTAAATTACTTCAGACCGGCAGCGTCGCGCAGCAACTGTGCTTTGTCGGTTTTTTCCCATGGGAAATGTTCGCGACCAAAGTGACCGTAAGCAGCGGTTTCTTTGTAAATCGGGTGCAGCAGATCCAGCATCTGAATCAGGCCATACGGGCGCAGGTCGAAGAACTCACGCACCAGAAGGGTCAGCTGCTCTGAAGGCACTTTTTCAGTACCGAACGTTTCCACCATGATAGATGTCGGTTCTGCCACGCCGATTGCGTAGGAAACCTGAATCTCACAACGGTCAGCCAGGCCTGCGGCAACGATGTTTTTCGCTACGTAACGGGCTGCATAGGCTGCGGAACGGTCAACTTTAGACGGATCTTTACCAGAGAATGCACCGCCGCCGTGACGCGCCATGCCGCCGTAGGTATCAACGATGATTTTACGACCGGTCAGACCGCAGTCGCCCATCGGGCCGCCGATAACGAAACGACCAGTTGGGTTGATGAAGAATTTGGTCGAAGCGGTCAGCCATTCAGTCGGCAGTACCGGCTTGATGATCTCTTCCATAACGGCTTCTTGCAGCGATTTCTGGTCGATATCTTCAGAGTGCTGAGTAGACAGAACAACCGCATCAATACCGACGATTTTGCCGTCGTCATACTGGAAGGTTACCTGGCTTTTGGCATCCGGACGCAGCCAGGATAAGGTGCCGTTTTTACGCACTTCAGCCTGACGCTGCACCAGACGGTGAGCATAGGTAATAGGTGCTGGCATCAGCACGTCGGTTTCGTTGGTTGCATAACCAAACATCAGGCCCTGGTCGCCTGCGCCCTGTTCCAGCGGATCAGCACGGTCAACACCCTGGTTGATGTCCGGAGACTGTTTACCAATCGCGCTCAGTACCGCGCAAGAGTTGGCGTCAAAGCCCATGTCGGAATGCACATAGCCAATTTCGCGAACCGTGTTACGGGTGATCTCTTCGATATCAACCCATGCGCTGGTGGTGATCTCACCGCCAACTAAAACCATACCGGTTTTGACGTAGGTTTCGCAGGCAACGCGTGCTTTTGGATCCTGTTCCAGGATTGCATCCAGCACAGCATCAGAGATTTGGTCAGCGATTTTGTCAGGATGCCCTTCTGATACGGACTCGGACGTAAAAAGGTGTTTTGCCATATTTAATTTCACCTAAGGAGAATTTGGTTAGCTCAAACTGTCGAGTGGAATAGCCATGTGTAGAAGATTCTACCATGAGTCTGCAGATGACGGACACTGGCAGTCTGAGTGTTAATCGGTATAGATGGATTAACATCTGGACGGCTATTTTAGGACAGTTCTTCGCCTGATTTCCAGCTTTTTTTGATTGAGGTCGCATTGTACTGAAAATGTAACTGGAAATTTTTCCTGACGGTGCTGGCAATGTGCATATTTATCTTTTGCTTTTTGACTTTCTTATCGGTATAAAACGCGGCGCGCGGCTCATACAAAAGCACACGACGTTTTCATCGTGTTGCCACTTCCAGCCGGGTTAAAACTTTAGCTTTGGCTTGTGGGTTCGTTCCGTAAGGAGCAACCGTGGAGGTGATACGAGATAATGAACCGTTGTATTCTGCAGAATCTGTCGCACCGTTCTGGTGTACATATGTCCCCCGCAATCTGCATCTCTGCTTTGCATACCTGTCGATGTTATATACACAAAATCATTTATGCTGCGTCGAGGCGGCAAGTGAATGAGTCCCCTGAACGTACGAGTAGTACGTGACTGGGGCGAATGAGCGTAGCCAACAAAGTGGCTGCATGAAGGATGAAGTGTATACCCATCTCGGCGTATCTCAGGACTCAAGAGCCGGTAACGGTCACTAAGAACTGAACAAGGGCGCTCTTGGTAAACAAGAGTTTTCTCGTGGTTTCGCCGAACCGTCAGCATTAAGTTCGGTTACGTGTTTACATTGATATGAAAAAGAAACCGGTCGCACAGTCGGAGCGTCAGCACTATCTGCTGCAAATTCTGCCTGTATTTGGGTTGTTATCGCGTCTTCGGATTGCGATAGTAGTCAACTGTTTTACACTTGTTAATAAAATTGAGGTTCGCTATGTCTGACGACATTTCTTTGGGTTCGCCTTCGTCAGCAGGCGAACACGGTGTACTACGCTCCATGCAGGAGGTTGCAATGAGTTCCCAGGAAGCCAGCAAGATGCTGCGTACTTACAATATTGCCTGGTGGGGTAATAACTACTACGACGTCAATGAACTGGGTCACATCAGCGTGTGCCCGGATCCGGACGTACCCGAAGCGCGCGTTGACCTTGCTGAGTTGGTGAAAGCCCGTGAAGCGCAGGGCCAGCGTTTGCCTGCATTGTTCTGCTTCCCGCAGATCCTGCAACACCGTCTGCGTTCGATTAACGCCGCGTTTAAACGTGCCCGTGAATCTTACGGTTACAACGGTGACTATTTCCTCGTTTACCCGATCAAGGTCAACCAGCACCGCCGCGTGATTGAATCGCTGATCCACTCCGGCGAACCGCTGGGACTGGAAGCGGGTTCCAAAGCTGAACTGATGGCCGTTCTGGCTCATGCCGGAATGACCCGTAGCGTGATCGTGTGTAACGGTTATAAAGACCGCGAATATATCCGTCTGGCGCTGATTGGCGAGAAGATGGGCCATAAGGTCTATCTGGTCATCGAGAAGATGTCTGAAATTGCAATCGTGCTGGATGAAGCTGAACGCCTGAATGTCGTTCCGCGTCTGGGCGTGCGTGCGCGTCTGGCGTCGCAGGGCTCTGGCAAGTGGCAGTCCTCCGGCGGGGAAAAATCAAAATTCGGCCTGGCGGCAAACCAGGTGCTGCAGCTGGTCGAAATTCTGCGCGAGCGCGGTCGTCTGGACAGCATTCAGTTGCTGCACTTCCACCTTGGCTCGCAGATGGCGAACATTCGTGATATCGCCACCGGCGTACGTGAATCGGCGCGTTTCTACGTTGAGCTGCACAAGCTTGGCGTCAATATCCAGTGCTTCGACGTGGGCGGTGGTCTGGGCGTGGATTACGAAGGTACCCGTTCGCAGTCTGACTGTTCCGTAAACTACGGCCTGAACGAATACGCCAACAACATCATCTGGGCTATTGGCGACGCCTGTGAAGAACACGGTCTGCCACATCCGACGGTAATCACCGAGTCTGGCCGCGCGGTTACCGCGCACCATACCGTGCTGGTATCTAACATTATCGGCGTTGAGCGTAGCGAAATTACCGAAGCGACGCCTCCGGCAGACAACGCGCCGCGTTCCCTGCAAAGCATGTGGGAAACCTGGCAAGAGATGCACGAGCCGGGCACGCGCCGTTCGCTGCGTGAATGGCTGCACGACAGCCAGATGGATCTGCACGATATTCACGTTGGTTACTCTTCAGGTACTTTTAGCCTGCAAGAGCGCGCGTGGGCTGAGCAGCTTTATCTGAACATGTGCCATGAAGTGCAGAAACAGCTCGACCCGAGCAACCGCGCGCATCGCCCGATTATCGACGAGCTGCAGGAGCGTATGGCGGATAAGATTTACGTCAACTTCTCGCTGTTCCAGTCGATGCCGGATGCGTGGGGGATCGATCAGCTGTTCCCGGTAATGCCGCTGGAAGGACTGAATCAGGTACCTGAGCGCCGCGCGGTGCTGTTGGATATCACCTGTGACTCTGATGGCGCGATCGACCACTACGTTGACGGTGATGGCATTGCGACCACCATGCCGATGCCGGAATATGACCCGGAGAACCCGCCGATGCTGGGCTTCTTTATGGTGGGGGCGTACCAGGAGATCCTTGGCAACATGCACAACCTGTTTGGTGATACCGAAGCGGTTGACGTGTTCGTCTTCCCTGACGGCAGCGTAGAAGTTGAGCTGTCCGACGAAGGGGATACCGTGGCGGATATGCTGCAGTACGTGCAGTTGGATCCGAACACCTTGCTGACGCAGTTCCGTGACCAGGTGAAAAACACCGATCTGGATACCGAGCTGCAGCAACAGTTCCTCGAAGAGTTTGAGGCCGGTCTGTACGGTTATACTTATCTGGAAGATGAGTAACGATAAATGCCTGCTGGCGCTACGCTTACCGGGCCTACGAAAGTAGGCCGGATAAAGCGAAGCCGCATTTGTGGCACTTACTTGAATCCGTACAAAATAACGGCGATAATTTGCCGTAAATATGCAGTTACCAAATCAATCCCTTCCTCGTCGGGCTTAACGACGCGGAGGGGATTTTTTTTCATCGATTTTTAAAGAGGTCAGTACATGAGCACCTTAGGTCATCAATACGACAACTCCCTGGTTTCTAACGCCTTTGGTTTTTTACGTCTGCCGATGAACTTCATGCCATACGACAGCGACGCCGATTGGGTGATCACCGGCGTACCGTTTGATATGGCAACGTCTGGTCGTGCGGGCGGGCGTCATGGTCCGGCGGCGATCCGTCAGGTTTCCACTAACCTGGCGTGGGAGCATAACCGCTTCCCGTGGAACTTCGATATGCGCGAGCGCCTGAACGTGGTGGACTGCGGCGATCTGGTTTATGCCTTCGGTGATGCGCGTGAAATGAGTGAAAAACTGCAGGCTCATGCTGAGAAGCTGCTTTCTGCCGGTAAGCGCATGCTCTCTTTCGGCGGCGACCACTTCGTCACGCTGCCGCTGTTGCGCGCGCACGCAAAACACTTTGGTAAAATGGCGCTGGTGCATTTTGATGCCCACACCGATACCTACGCGAACGGCTGCGAATTCGACCACGGCACCATGTTCTACACTGCGCCGAACGAAGGGCTGATCGATCCGAATCACTCTGTGCAGATTGGTATTCGTACCGAATTCGACAAAGACAACGGCTTTACCGTGCTGGATGCCTGCCAGGTGAACGATCGCAGCGTAGATGACATCATCGCCCAGGTTAAGCAGATTGTCGGTGATATGCCGGTGTATCTGACCTTTGATATCGACTGCCTGGATCCTGCGTTTGCGCCGGGTACCGGTACGCCAGTGATTGGCGGTCTGACTTCCGATCGCGCGATCAAGCTGGTTCGTGGTCTGAAAGATCTGAACATCGTCGGGATGGACGTCGTTGAAGTGGCTCCGGCCTACGATCAGTCTGAGATCACCGCGCTGGCAGCGGCTACGCTGGCTCTGGAAATGCTGTATATTCAGGCGGCGAAGAAAGGCGAATAATAGTCGGACTATTTTACTCGTCATTTTGGGTCCGGGCAGTGCTCGCCATCCTCACGTACGACGTGTACGCTCCGGTGGCTGTGCGCTGGCCGGGCCCAAACTGACTTCGCCAATTACGTCCGATAATGGGATGAAATCTGTAGGCCGGATAAGGCGTTCACGCCGCCATCCGGCAGTGTTCAAGGGTTATTTGATCCCGTCTGCGCTCATGCGATCGCGTATATGTTGCGCACGTTCTGCCGATGCCGGGTGATCGTCAAACATTGAGCTTTGACGTCCAGCTTCCAGTTTGGCCAGTTTCTCAAAGCTGGTGGCTAAACCTGCCGGATTGATCCCGCGTTTGCGCAACAAATCATACGAGTAATCATCCGCCTCGGATTCCTGACGCTGGGAGAACTGCGAGTTCACCAGTTTCTCGCCAAGATCGCCCAGTTGCGACTGCGACAGGCTGCCGACAATGCCGCCAGCGGATGCCGCCGCTGCACGTACGGCGTTGGTACCCAGCGCAACCTGCATACCTTTTTTCACGTGACCCAGCGCGACGTGGCCCATTTCATGGCCGATCACCGCTTCGACTTCGTTGTCGGTCATCATATCCATCAGGCCGCTGTACACGCGGATACAGCCGTTTGCCATGGCAAAGGCATTCACATCTTTCGCCATATAGACTTTGTAGTTCACCGGCTGGCCGTTAATGTTATCGCCAAGCGCGGCGGATATTTTGCCAAGACGCGTTGCGTACTCGCTGCTGGCCGGGGCGATAGTAGCCTTGCTGTCCATATCTTTACAGGCCTGATCGCTTAGCGCTTTTACCTGAGCATCGCTCAGACTGTAGGCCTGAAAAGCCTCCGCGCCAGAAGAAAGCAGTCCGTTGGAGTCCATGTTCTGGCAGCCGGTCAATGCCGCAGCCATGCTCGTAGCAAGCAGTAAAGCGCGAATTTTCATTTTTTCTCTTCCGCACAAAGTCAGGATTATTCTAAAAATTACGTCGTTTGCAGGTGAACCGACGCTCGGCCTAAGTATAAAGAAAAGAACAATACGCGGGCGAGAAGATTGCGCAACTTGCGCGCATGATCCAGAGATTTCTGAAGCGGCAAAAGGATGCTCCATGTACATGACACGCGGCTTGGGTTACATTGTTGGCACTTTTTTCCGGCGTAGCCCAAAACGCGCTGTCGTCAAGTCGTTAAGGGCTCAGCCTTCATTATCCGATCTGGAGTCAAAATGTCCTCACGTAAAGAGCTTGCCAATGCTATTCGTGCGCTGAGCATGGACGCAGTACAGAAAGCCAAATCCGGTCACCCGGGTGCCCCGATGGGTATGGCTGACATTGCCGAAGTCCTGTGGCGTGATTTCCTGAACCACAACCCGACTAACCCGTCCTGGGCTGACCGTGACCGCTTCGTGCTGTCCAACGGCCACGGCTCCATGCTGATTTATAGCCTGCTGCACCTCACCGGCTACGATCTGCCGATGTCCGAGCTGCAGAACTTCCGTCAGCTGCACTCCAAAACTCCGGGTCACCCGGAAGTGGGTTACACCGCGGGTGTTGAAACCACTACAGGTCCTCTGGGTCAGGGCATTGCGAATGCAGTGGGTATGGCTATCGCTGAAAAAACGCTGGCGGCGCAGTTTAACCGTCCAGGTCACGACATCGTTGACCACTTCACCTATGCTTTCATGGGCGACGGCTGCATGATGGAAGGTATCTCTCACGAGGTATGTTCCCTGGCTGGTACGCTGAAGCTGGGCAAACTGGTTGCTTTCTACGATGACAACGGCATCTCTATCGATGGCCACGTTGAAGGTTGGTTCACCGATGACACCGCGAAGCGTTTTGAAGCTTACGGCTGGCATGTGGTTCGTGGTGTTGATGGCCACGATGCTGACGCGATTAAGCGCGCAGTAGAAGAAGCACGCGCAGTGACCGACAAACCGTCCCTGCTGATGTGCAAAACCATCATCGGTTTCGGTTCTCCGAACAAAGCGGGTACTCACGACTCTCACGGTGCACCGCTGGGCGATGCAGAAATCGCACTGACCCGTGAACAGCTGGGCTGGAAATACGCGCCGTTCGAAATCCCGTCTGAAATCTACGCGCAGTGGGATGCGAAAGAAGCCGGTCAGGCAAAAGAAGCTGCATGGAACGAGAAATTCGCTGCTTATGCGAAAGCCTTCCCGCAGGAAGCGGCTGAATTCACCCGTCGTATGAAAGGTGAAATGCCGTCTGACTTCGACGCCAAAGCGAACGAGTTCATTGCTAAGCTGCAGGCTAATCCGGCGAAAATCGCCAGCCGTAAAGCTTCTCAGAACGCGATTGAAGCCTTCGGTCCTCTGCTGCCTGAATTCCTCGGCGGCTCCGCTGACCTGGCACCGTCTAACCTGACGCTGTGGTCTGGTTCGAAAGCGATTAACGAAGATACTGCCGGTAACTACATCCATTACGGTGTGCGTGAATTCGGTATGACCGCTATCGCGAACGGTATCTCCCTGCACGGTGGTTTCCTGCCGTACACCTCCACCTTCCTGATGTTTGTGGAATATGCCCGTAACGCGGTGCGTATGGCTGCGCTGATGAAACAGCGTCAGGTCATGGTCTACACCCACGACTCCATCGGTCTGGGAGAAGACGGCCCGACTCACCAGCCGGTAGAGCAGGTTGCTTCTCTGCGTGTGACCCCGAACATGAGCACATGGCGTCCGTGTGACCAGGTTGAATCCGCCGTTGCGTGGAAATACGGTGTTGAGCGTCAGGACGGCCCGACCGCGCTGATCCTCTCCCGCCAGAACCTGGCACAGCAGGAGCGTACCGAAGAGCAGCTGGCAAACATCGCTCGCGGCGGTTACGTGCTGAAAGACTGCGACGGTCAGCCGGAACTGATCTTCATCGCTACCGGTTCTGAAGTTGAGCTGGCTGTGGCTGCGTGGGACAAACTGACTGCCGAAGGCGTGAAGGCTCGCGTGGTTTCCATGCCGTCTACCGACGCGTTCGACAAACAGGATGCCGCTTACCGTGAGTCTGTGCTGCCGAAAGCGGTTTCCGCTCGCGTTGCAGTGGAAGCAGGTATCGCTGACTACTGGTTCAAATATGTGGGCCTGAACGGCGCAATCGTCGGTATGACCACCTTTGGTGAGTCTGCTCCGGCAGAGCTGCTGTTTGAAGAGTTCGGCTTCACCGTAGACAACGTTGTCGCGAAAGCTAAAGAACTGCTGTAATTTCGATTACAGATGAAAACGGGTCGCTCAGGCGGCCCGTTTTTTTTTGCTTTTCCGGAACGCGCCGCGCGTTGCGCAATCGCACGGCTCAGTCTGCTATCCAGACCGTCTGCGGCATTATTGAAGGGCTCCGGGACTCGGACCTCGCGCTGGTGATTAGATGCAGGTTAGGGGGCTTTCTGATTTAAATCAGGGTGTGTAACACGACAATGAAATAATTTTGCTACGGTTATTCGTCATTCTGGAATATGGAATAAATTTAGCGTTGAAGGGCGTTAAAATGTGACGCAAGTCAGATAACTGTGTTCTGTTGCTGGACAATCATTCCTTTTATTCCGCGTTTCGCTTATTCTAGCTGAAGCGTTTCAGTCGATTAAATGTTCGACAATTAACCAATTAGTCGCAGTTTGCGACAGGTAAGGTTTCCCTGAGCGATTTGCTGCATTACTCTGTCTGCCACATCGTTTCTGAGAAATCCTTGCAGGAGACCTATGACCGTACGCGTAGCGATTAATGGTTTCGGTCGCATCGGACGCAACGTGGTTCGTGCTTTGTATGAATCCGGGCGTCGGGCGGAAATCACCGTGGTGGCAATCAACGAACTTGCGGATGCTGCAGGCATGGCGCATTTGTTGAAATATGACACCAGCCATGGACGTTTTGCCTGGGATGTTCGTCAGGAACGTGACCAGCTCATCGTTGGCGATGACGCTATCCGCATTCTGCATGAGCGAACACTCGATGCACTTCCATGGCGCGAACTGGGTGTCGACATCGTGCTGGATTGTACGGGGGTCTTCGGCAATCGCGAACACGGCGAGGCGCATATTGCCGCTGGTGCAAAAAAAGTGCTCTTTTCACATCCTGGTAGTCACGACATCGACGCAACCGTTGTGTATGGCGTTAATCAGGATCAGCTGCGCGCTGAGCACCGGATCGTTTCCAACGCTTCCTGCACCACGAATTGCATAATACCCGTCATTAAATTGCTGGATGATGCTTACGGCATTGAGTCTGGTACCGTCACCACGATCCACTCCGCGATGCACGATCAGCAGGTTATTGATGCTTATCATCCTGACCTGCGTCGCACGCGAGCGGCCAGCCAGTCGATTATTCCGGTTGATACCAAACTGGCGGCGGGCATCACGCGAATTTTTCCGCAGTTTAACGATCGTTTTGAAGCGATAGCGGTGCGTGTACCGACCATAAATGTGACGGCGATCGACTTAAGCGTGACGGTGAAAAAACCAGTAAAAGCCAGTGAAGTCAACCAGTTGCTGCAAAAAGCAGCACAAGGTGCATTTCATGGTATAGTTGACTATACGGAATTACCGTTGGTCTCTGTAGATTTTAACCACGACCCGCACAGTGCCATCGTTGATGGTACGCAAACGCGTGTGAGTGGCGCTCACCTGATCAAAACGCTGGTCTGGTGTGATAATGAATGGGGCTTTGCTAACCGTATGCTCGACACTACGTTAGCGATGGCTGCTATTGGTTTCAGGCTCGACGCTTGAGCGTCGACAAAACTTTATGAATCAACGAGAGGATTCACCATGTCTGTAATTAAGATGACCGATCTGGATCTGGCTGGTAAACGCGTTTTTATCCGTGCGGACCTGAACGTACCAGTTAAAGAAGGGAAAGTAACCAGCGATGCGCGTATCCGTGCTTCTCTGCCGACCATCGAACTGGCCCTGAAACAGGGTGCGAAAGTGATGGTAACTTCCCACCTGGGTCGTCCTACCGAAGGCGAGTACAACGAAGAATTCTCTCTGCTGCCGGTTGTTAACTACCTGAAAGAAAAACTGTCTGCTCCGGTTCGCCTGGTAAAAGATTACCTGGACGGCGTTGAAGTCGCTGCCGGTGAACTGGTGGTTCTGGAAAACGTTCGCTTCAACAAAGGCGAGAAGAAAGACGACGAAGCACTGTCCAAAAAATATGCTGCGCTGTGCGACGTATTCGTAATGGACGCTTTCGGTACAGCTCACCGTGCACAGGCTTCTACTCACGGTATCGGTAAATTCGCTGATGTAGCTTGCGCAGGTCCGCTGCTGGCTGCTGAGCTGGATGCGCTGGGTAAAGCACTGAAAGAACCTGCTCGTCCGATGGTTGCTATCGTTGGCGGTTCTAAAGTTTCCACCAAACTGACCGTTCTGGATTCTCTGTCAAAAATCGCTGACCAGCTGATCGTTGGCGGTGGTATCGCGAACACATTCGTTGCCGCTCAAGGCCACAACGTGGGTAAATCCCTGTACGAAGCTGACCTGGTTGACGAAGCTAAGCGTCTGCTGACCACTTGCGACATCCCGGTCCCGACTGACGTTCGCGTAGCGACTGAATTCTCTGAAACTGCACCGGCTACTCTGAAGTCCGTTAGCGATGTGAAAGAAGACGAGCAGATCCTGGACATCGGCGACGCTTCTGCACAGCAGCTGGCTGACATCCTGAAAAATGCGAAAACCATTCTGTGGAACGGCCCGGTTGGCGTGTTCGAATTCCCGAACTTCCGCAAAGGTACTGAAATCGTTGCTAACGCTATCGCAGACAGCGAAGCGTTCTCTATCGCAGGCGGCGGTGACACCCTGGCAGCAATCGACCTGTTCGGCATTGCTGACAAAATCTCCTACATCTCCACTGGCGGCGGCGCTTTCCTCGAATTCGTGGAAGGTAAAGTATTGCCAGCAGTAGCGATGCTCGAAGAGCGCGCTAAAAAGTAAGCATTTAATGGGCAGGGAAACCTGCCCAATTATTAGCGCGCTTTAGAGCGCGCGCCCTTTCCAAGGCCGAAGATACAGGATTCGTAATATGTCTAAAATTTTTGATTTCGTAAAACCAGGCGTAATCACTGGTGATGACGTACAGAAAGTTTTCCAGGTAGCAAAAGAAAACAACTTTGCTCTGCCAGCTGTTAACTGCGTGGGTACCGACTCCATCAACGCCGTTCTGGAAACCGCTGCAAAAGTTAAAGCGCCGGTAATCGTACAGTTCTCCAACGGTGGTGCTTCTTTCATCGCGGGTAAAGGCGTGAAGTCTGACGTTCCTCAGGGCGCTGCAATCCTGGGTGCTATCTCTGGCGCGCATCACGTTCACCAGATGGCTGAACACTACGGTGTTCCGGTTATCCTGCACACTGACCACTGCGCGAAGAAACTGCTGCCGTGGATCGACGGTCTGCTGGACGCGGGTGAAAAACACTTCGCAGCAACCGGCAAACCGCTGTTCTCTTCTCACATGATCGACCTGTCTGAAGAGTCTCTGGAAGAGAACATCGAAATCTGCTCCAAATACCTGGCGCGCATGTCCAAAATGGGCATGACCCTGGAAATCGAACTGGGTTGCACCGGTGGCGAAGAAGACGGCGTGGACAACAGCCACATGGACGCTTCTGCACTGTACACCCAGCCGGAAGACGTTGATTACGCATACACCGAGCTGAGCAAAATCAGCCCGCGTTTCACCATCGCAGCTTCCTTCGGTAACGTACACGGCGTTTACAAGCCGGGTAACGTTGTTCTGACCCCGACCATCCTGCGCGACTCTCAGGACTATGTTTCTAAGAAACATAACCTGCCGCACAACAGCCTGAACTTCGTCTTCCACGGCGGTTCCGGTTCTACTGCTCAGGAAATCAAAGACTCCGTAAGCTACGGCGTAGTGAAAATGAACATCGACACCGATACCCAATGGGCTACCTGGGAAGGTGTTCTGAACTACTACAAAGCGAACGAAGCTTACCTGCAGGGCCAGCTGGGCAACCCGAAAGGCGAAGATCAGCCGAACAAGAAATACTACGATCCGCGCGTATGGCTGCGTGCTGGTCAGGCAACCATGATCACCCGTCTGGAACAGGCTTTCAAAGAACTGAACGCGGTTGACGTTCTGTAATTTACGCCGTTCTACGTGACATGAGGCCCGCAAATGCGGGCCTTTTTTATTGCCATTTCAATATGCTGCTGGCAGAGAATTCTGTGATCTGTTTGGCAAAATCCAGGTTTATTGTTTACCCTTGTCAGATTGCCAGTCCCGTTGGGACGGCTTTATTTTTCCCATTTGGGTAAGCAAAAAAGGAATATTGAATGGAAGATTTGAATGTTGTCGACAGCATAAATGGTGCGGGCACCTGGCTGGTCCGCAATCAGGAGCTGCTGTTAAGCTATGCCGTCAACATCGTTGCGGCCATCGCCATTGTCATTATCGGTATGATTGTGGCGCGAATCGTATCAAACACCGTTAACCGCCTGATGGTGGCACGTAAAATTGATGCAACCGTTGCTGACTTCCTCTCCGCACTGGTGCGCTACGGTATTATCGCGTTCACGCTGATTGCCGCTCTGGGTCGCGTTGGGGTACAAACCGCTTCTGTGATTGCCGTTCTCGGTGCCGCAGGTTTAGCCGTTGGTCTGGCGCTGCAAGGTTCGCTGTCCAACCTCGCCGCTGGCGTGCTGCTGGTGATGTTCCGTCCGTTCCGCGCAGGTGAGTATGTAGACCTCGGCGGCGTAGCGGGAACCGTACTCAACGTGCAGATTTTCTCCACGACTATGCGTACCGTAGACGGTAAGATTGTTGTGATCCCAAACGGTAAAATCATTGCCGGGAACATCATTAACTTCTCTCGTGAGCCGGTTCGTCGTAACGAATTTATCATCGGCGTGGCTTACGACTCCGATATCGATCAGGTGAAAAAAATCCTCACCGATATCATTCAGTCTGACGAGCGTATCCTTAAAGATCGTGAAATGACGGTGCGCCTGAATGAGCTGGGCGCTTCCTCGATTAATTTTGTGGTACGCGTCTGGAGCAACAGTAGCGATCTGCAAAGTGTCTACTGGGACGTACTGGAGCGTATTAAACGCGAGTTTGACGCCAACGGTATCAGCTTCCCGTACCCGCAGATGGATGTGAACTTCAAGCGTGTGAAAGAGAGCGCGGCAGAGTAATCGCGTGCCCGGTGGCGCTATCGCTTACCGGGCCCACAGGTTTTGTAGGCAGGATAAGGCGTCAGCCGTCATCCTGCATTCCCCCCCTTGGTATTAATTCTTCTTATCCCTGATTAAAATTATCCATTTCCGCTAATGTTTTCCCCGCGCTATAGTCTGCTCCTAAGAGAAACAGTTCGGGATGATTAACGTGTTATCGTATTATTTTCAAGGGCTTGCACTTGGTGCGGCTATGATACTTCCGCTCGGTCCGCAAAACGCCTTCGTGATGAATCAGGGGATCCGTCGCCAGTATCACATCATGATTGCTTTACTCTGCGCTATCAGCGACTTAGTGCTGATTTGCGCGGGGATCTTTGGCGGTAGCGCCTTGCTGATGCAGTCACCATGGCTGATGGCGCTTGTCACCTGGGGTGGGGTGGCATTTTTACTCTGGTACGGTTTCGGGGCGTTAAAAACGGCGATGAGCAGTAACCTGGAACTGGCCAGCGCCGAGGTGATGAAGCAGGGCCGCTGGAAAATTATCGCTACTATGCTGGCGGTGACATGGCTCAATCCCCATGTTTACCTGGATACCTTTGTGGTGCTTGGGAGTCTGGGAGGCCAACTGGACGTTGAGCCTAAGCGCTGGTTTGCGCTGGGTACTGTCAGCGCTTCGTTCCTGTGGTTCTTCGGCCTGGCATTGCTGGCGGCCTGGCTCGCTCCGCGTTTGCGCACTGCTAAAGCACAGCGGATCATCAATACCCTGGTAGGATTGGTGATGTGGTTTATCGCTTTTCAGTTGGCAAAAGAAGGTGTTGCGCACGTTCATGCGTTGTTCAACTAAGTGTTGTCTGATGGACAACGCAGCGAGATCGGCTAAGCTTGCCTGCATGTGCCCTGAGTTTCGGGGTAATTAATGAAACATGGAGGAACGACCGTGAAGTTCAAAATAATGGCCCTGGCGGCATTAGTCGGATTCAGCGCACTATCGGTACAGGCAAATGAGTTGCCAAATGGACCGCACATCGTGACTTCCGGAACGGCAAGCGTGGATGCGACACCAGACATCGCTACTCTGGCGATTGAAGTGAACGTAGCTGCAAAGGATGCGGCTTCAGCGAAGAAGCAGGCTGATGAGCGCGTGGCGCAATATCTGTCCTTCCTTGAACAGAACCAGATAGCGAAGAAAGATATTAGCGCGGCAAACCTGCGCACCCAGCCGGACTACGACTACCAGAATGGTAAAAGCGTCCTTAAAGGCTATCGTGCGGTACGTACCGTTGAGGTCACGCTGCGTCAGTTGGACAAACTCAACGCGCTGCTCGATGGTGCACTGAAGGCCGGTCTGAATGAGATCCGTTCGGTATCGCTTGGCGTTGCCCAGCCGGATACTTACAAAGATAAAGCGCGTAAAGCAGCAATTGATGATGCTATTCATCAGGCTGAGCAGTTAGCTGCGGGCTTTAACAGCAAACTGGGGCCCGTTTACAGCGTGCGTTACCACGTTTCCAATTATCAACCGAGCCCGATGGTACGGATGATGAAAGCAGATGCAGCGCCTGCGACATCCGCTCAGGAAACCTACGAACAGCCGGTTATTCAGTTTGACGATCAGGTTGATGTGGTCTTCCAGATTGAGCCGACGGCGGGGCAACCAGCAGCAACGCCAGCCAAAACCCAGTAATCATTGCAGACCCGGCTTTCCAGCCGGGTTTTTTCTGTGAGCAACTGTAAAAATGAGACCCCACATCCAGTCTTTTTTTTCGCCGTAATGAGGATAGGCCATAGCGATTTTTAAGGGGACGCTATGGATATTTTTATCTCGAAAAAGATGCGTAATTTCATTCTGCTGGCGCAAACCAATAACATCGCCAGAGCGGCAGAAAAAATACATATGACCGCATCGCCTTTCGGTAAAAGCATTGCCGCACTGGAAGATCAAATCGGCTATACGCTGTTTACCCGCAAAGATAACAACATCAGCCTGAATAAAGCCGGACAGGAGCTGTATCAGAAGCTGTTTCCCGTTTATCAGCGCCTTTCTGCCATTGATAACGAAATCCATAACGCCTCTCGCCGCTCGCGGGAAATCGTCATCGGTATCGACAATACCTACCCAACGATTATTTTTGACCAGTTGATTAGCCTTGGTGACAAGTATGACGGCGTGACGGCTCAGGCCGTTGAATTCAGCGAGAATGGGGTGATTGATAACCTGTTCGATCGCAAACTGGATTTTATTATCTCGCCGCAGCACGTTTCCCCCCGCGTCCAGGAACTGGAGAATCTGGCGATTAGCGAGCTGCCTCCGCTGCGTCTGGGGTTTCTCGTTTCCCGGCGCTACGAAGAAAAACAGCCGCAGGATCTGCTGCGCGAGCTGCCCTGGCTGCAAATGCGCTTCCAGAATCGCGCCAACTTTGAGGCGATGCTGGATGCATACATGCGGCCCTGTGGGATCAACCCGACGATTATCTACCGTCCGTACAGCTTTATGGCCAAGATCAGCGCGGTAGAGCGCGGGCAGTTTTTGACGGTGATTCCTCACTTCGCCTGGCGGCTGGTGAACCCGTCGACGCTAAAGTATTTCGATGCGCCCGGCAGCCCCATGTATATGCAGGAGTTTCTCTATTCGCTGAAAAACCATCGTTATACCGCCACGATGCTTCAGCATATTGCTGAAGATCGTGACGGTGGCGCAAGTTAACCGAGCATCGATCCTGTTTCGAGAAGATTACGATGCAGATCGAACGCATGGCTGAGATCGTGATGGATATGTCCGCCGGGTGCTTTCTCCAGATAGCGGTACAGATAATCCCGGTAAAGAGGGTGCGCACAGTTATCGATAATCGTGTGCGCCCGCTGCATCGGAGATAGCCCACGCAGATCGGCAATCCCTTGTTCGGTCACGATCACTTTAACGCTATGTTCGCTGTGGTCGACATGGCTGCACATCGGTACGATGGTGGAGATTTTCCCGCCTTTGGCAATCGACGGCGCCATAAAGATAGACAGGTAGGCGTTGCGCTCGAAATCCCCGCTGCCGCCGATGCCATTCATCAGGTTCACCCCCGCAACGTGCGTGGAATTGGCATGGCCGTAGATATCAAACTCCAGACCGACGTTGAGCGCAATAACCCCCAGCCGACGGATGATTTCCGGGTTATTGGAGATCTCCTGCGGGCGCAGCACAATCCGACTGGCGAAGAAGTCCATGTTGTCGTAAATCTTCTGTAGCGACGGGGCTGAAATGGTCAGGCTGGAGGCGCTGGCACCTGTCATCTTGCCCGTTTCCAGCAGATGCACCACCGACTCTTGCAACACCTCCGAATACATCATAAAGGGCGGGATATCCGGGTTCTCGCCCAGTCGCGCCATTACCGCGTTGTTGATATTGCCCACGCCGCTTTGTAAGGGCAGAAACTCAGCTGGAATACGTTTGTGCGCCATTTCTGCCAGCAAAAAAGTGACTACGTGATCGGCAATTTGCTGGCTGACCGGATTGGTTTTATCCGCCGCATTTCCGGCATCGGGCAGCTCGGTATCCACCACCGCAACCACCTTTTTGGGATCTATCTGCACGCACTGGCTGCCTACGCGATCCATGGTATGAAAAATGGGTACGCTGTTACGCCGTGGTGGCGCACCGGGTATCACGATGTCGGCAAACTCCGCCACACGCGGATTATGGTAATGATTCAGCTCGATTATCACCTTTTTCGCCCGCAGCAGCCAGGTGGGTGCATTGCCAATACCGCTGGAAAGCCAAATCCGGCCATCTGGCGTGATGGCGGAGGCTTCAATGACGGCAACATCGATCTCGCCAAAAAAGCCGTAATTAACCATTTGCGCCACTTCACTCAAATGGAGATCGACAAACCTCACCTGGCCCTGATTAATTTTCTCGCGCAGGCCCGTTGACGTTTGATAAGGCGCACGCCAGGAAACGGCATCCGCCGCGGATAGAACATCATCAGCGGCGGCGCCAATTGATGCTCCGGTCAGCAGGCGGATCTGAAAAGGCTGCCCGTTCTGATGCCGTTCGCAGGCGCGTTGGGCAATTGCGCTGGGTAACGCTTTGGGTGAACCCGCAGGGGTAAAGCCGCTAAACGCCACCATATCATCGTGCTGGATAATTTCTGCCGCCTGTTCGGCGCTCATCCGTTTCATGGCCGTCTCCTTCCTCGGACGTGATTAATGGCCAACAAAATTTGGTTTACGTTTTTCCATAAACGCGTTCATCCCTTCCTGATAATCCTCGCTGTCGTACACCGCGCGGCGCATGCCCTGAATACGCTCGAACTCATCAGAATTCATGGTGTGCGCTTCACCCAGCACGCGCAGTTCTTCTTTGATGACGGCGATGGCCAGCGGCGCTTTTTCCGAGATGTGGTGCGCCATTTGCAGAGTGAAATCTTCCAGTTCCTCGACGGGCACGACATGGTTAAGGATCCCGACCGCCATGGCGCGTTGAGCGGTGATGGGCGAAGCGGTAAAAATCAGCTCTTTCACGATGTGAAAACCAGCGTCGCGGGTCAGGTTGTGGATGCCCACCAGGTTATATGGCACACCGAGGTTGACCGGGGTCATCGAGAAAGTGGAGGTACTGGCTGCAATGATCAGATCGGAACTCATGATCATCTCAAACGCGCCGCCCCAGACGCTGCCTTCGACCATGGAGATCACCGGCTTCGGGTATTTTTGGATCATACGGGTTATCTGACGCAGCGGATCGTCATAAGAGAGCGGATCGCGACGTCCGGTCGGGAGTTCATGAATATCATGCCCGGCAGAGAACACTTTGGCTCCACTCGGAGCGCGCAGAATGATGCAGCGAATGTCCGCACGATTGAGATCGCTCAGCGCCTGCATCAGATCGTCAATAAACACTTTACTCAGGGCATTGAGCTTGCGGGCGTAATTGAACTCAATAACCGCGACTTTCTGGATGATGACCACGTTGACGTATTGATAAGACATAATGTTCTCTTTATTGAAAGTAATGATGCTGAATAAATTCGCTGATGTGCCGCAGACCGGTGCGCGGCGAAAGATCATTGTTTTTGACGGCCTGTAGCGTCTGCTGGAAATAGCGGTCGAAATCAGTGCGGGCAAACAGCAGATGCAGGGCTTCTTCTTCAGCCTGCTGGTGTAACCAGTCCACCGCCTGCTGCTGGCGAACTTTTTCCAGTCGGCCGCAGGCGGTCAGGCACGTTTTAAAGTCGCTAATCGCCTGCCAAACCTCCTCGATACCGCGTTTTTCCAGGGCGCTACAGGTCAGAACCCGCGGCTGCCACTCGTCATATTTGCGGCGCAGAATATGCAGGGCGGACTCGTACATATGGCGGGCAATGGCAACGCTGGTATGGTTATCACCGTCGTCCTTATTGATGACGACCAGATCCGCCATTTCCATCAGTCCTTTTTTGATGCCCTGTAAATCGTCGCCACCGCCAGCGATTTGCAGTGAGATAAAGCAATCCACCATGCCTGCGACTTCGGTTTCTGACTGCCCTACGCCGACGGTTTCCACAATCACCACGTCAAAGCCAGCCGCTTCGCACAGCAGCATTAATTCACGGGCGCGCTGGCTGGCACCGCCTAAATGACCGCTGGAAGGGACCGGTCGAATAAACGCAGATTCGGCGCGGGCCAGCTCCGTCATGCGGGTTTTATCGCCAAGAATGCTGCCGCCGCTGACCGGGCTGCTGGGATCGACGGCGATCACCGCTACCCGTAATCCGTGGTGGATAAGCAGCATGCCGAATGCTTCCAGAAAAGTGCTTTTGCCCGCGCCCGGCGTACCGGTGATCCCCAAACGCAGGGCGTTACCGGTGAACGGCATAATCGCGTCCAGCAATTGCGTACTTAACGGCTGGTGGCGCGGGTGGTTGCTTTCGACCAGCGTCATTGCCTGGGCGAGTGTGGCTCTTTCACCGAGTCGTAAGCGGCGGACGGTATCCTCAAGCGTGGCGGCGTTAATCATGATGCTGACTGATACGGGTTAACACATCGCGGACGCTGTCGAGCATTGGCGTGCCGGGACCATAAATGGCTGCCACGCCATGTTCGTGCAGGAAGGCGTAATCCTGTGGCGGAATAACGCCTCCTGCTACCACGCAGATATCTTCACGCCCCCATTTTTTGAGTGCGGTAACCAGTTCCGGGATCAGCGTTTTATGGCCCGCCGCCAGTGACGATGCGCCTATTACATGCACATCGTTTTCTACCGCCAGACGGGCGATCTCTTCCGGAGTGGAGAACATCGGGCTGAGATCGACATCGAAACCGAGATCGGAATAGGCGCTGGCGATTACCTTCGCGCCGCGATCGTGGCCGTCCTGGCCCATCTTGGCGATCAGAATACGCGGGCGGCGGCCATTTTCCGCGAGGAACTGTTCGGTTTGCGCAACGATGGTATCGAACTCATCGGCGGATTTGTCTGACTGATGATAGCTTTGCGCAATCACGCCGGTGACGCAGTGGCTGGGAACCAGATACCGATCAAAAGCGACTTCCAGCGCGTCGGAGATTTCACCGAGTGTGGCGCGAACGCGGGCGGCGTTGACGGCAGCAGCCAGCAGGTTTTCATTATGCTGCGCGGCGTGGGTCAGTGCCGTGAGCGCGGCTTTAACGGCATCGTTGTCGCGGGTGGTGCGGATATGTTTCAGCGAGGCAATCTGCTCGTTGCGCACCTTCACGTTGTCGATCTCCAGTACCGACGTCTCGTCTTCTTTATCCAGCTTGTACTTATTGACGCCGACGATAACGCGCTTACCCTGGTCGATCAGCGACTGTTCACGCGCGGAAGCTTCTTCGATCATCCGTTTAGGGAGCCCGGCTTCGATCGCTTTCGCCATGCCGCCTGCCTCGTCAATCTGTTTGATGATCCTGCGTGCCTGCTTCACAATTTGATCGGTGAGAGACTCGACGTAATACGATCCGGCCAGCGGATCAACGGTGCGGCAGATCTCTGATTCTTCCTGAATGATGATTTGCGTATTACGCGCAATACGGGCGGAGAAATCGGTGGGCAGACCGAGCGCTTCATCAAAGGCGTTGGTATGCAGCGACTGGGTGCCGCCAAGCGTAGCGCCGAGCGCTTCAATAGTGGTTCGTACCACGTTGTTATATGGATCCTGCTCGGTCAGGCTCCAGCCAGACGTCTGGCAGTGGGTACGCAGAGCAAGAGATTTCGGGTTGGTCGCGCCAAAGCTGCTGACCGCTTCGCTCCACAAATAGCGCGCTGCGCGCAGCATGGCGACGTTCATAAACAGATCCATGCCGATGCCGAAAAAGAACGACAGGCGTGGGGCGAAGTCATCAATTTTCAGTCCGGCGGAGAGTGCGGCTTTGATGTATTCAATACCGTCTGCCAGCGTAAACGCTACCTGCTGCACGCAGTTTGCTCCGGCTTCACCCATGTGATAGCCGCTGATGCTGATGGTGTTAAAGCGCGGCATGTTGCCGGAGCACCAGGCGATGATGTCGGCGATAATGCGCATGGACGGTTTTGGTGGATAAATGTAGGTGTTGCGGCACAGGTACTCTTTCAGAATATCGTTCTGAATGGTCCCGGTGAGTTGTTCCGGCGTTACGCCTTGTTCTTCTGCAGCGACGATATAAAACGCCAGCACCGGCAGAACCGCGCCGTTCATGGTCATCGATACTGACATCTTATCCAGCGGGATCTGGTCGAACAGTATCTTCATATCTTCGACGGTATCGATCGCCACGCCCGCTTTGCCGACGTCACCCGCCACGCGCGGGTTGTCAGAGTCATAGCCACGATGGGTGGCAAGGTCAAAGGCGACGGAAAGCCCTTTTTGCCCGGCGGCGAGGTTGCGGCGGTAAAAGGCGTTGGACTCTTTGGCGGTAGAGAAACCGGCGTACTGACGAATGGTCCACGGCTGCGCGGTATACATGGTGGCGCGCGGGCCACGCACGTAAGGCGGCAGGCCGGGAAGGGTGCCCGTGACTTCCAGATTATCGAGGTCTTCTTCGGTGTACAGCGGCTTGATGGCAATCCCTTCCGCCGTCTGTCTTTCCAGCGACTCGACGGTTTTTTCCCGTCGACTGAGTTCTTTATTGGCGAGTGTTTGCCACTCCTGCACGTTTGCCATTTTTTGCTCCGTATTACGCAATAAGTTGAATCTTTGCGAATACGGTGAGCTTTTTCATTTGGCTTGTCGCCAGCAAAAAATAGCCAACAGGGCGTCGTTTTTTGCCGCGTGGCGTGTTTGATTTTGTGATTTATTTCAAAGACGTGGTGGGAATAGCATGAAAAGAGGGTAAAAGGCTTGTCGGCCGGATAGGGCGTTACGCCACCATCCGGCACTCAGAGGTTATGAGCGGTTTAATCCTGACGCAGTACGTTGTGACCATAGGCCAGCAGCGCATCGGTGACGTTGCGCATCATGCGGCTTTCCGGCGCAAAACGGTGCCAGTACAGCATCCGGCGCTGGAACAGACCTGGCGTTAAGTCGATAAGCTCACCGCTTTCCAGTTCTTTCTCAATCTGCAAGTGGGGGATCATGCAGCAGGTCGTTCCCTGACGCGCCAACTGAACAAAGGCTTCAGACGAGTTAACGATATGACACGGCACGCTGCCCGGCGGCAGGTCGAAGTTTTGTTGCAGGAACGCCTGGTGCATATCATCAAGATGGTCAAACGCTACCGCTGGGGCTTTCAGCAGGGCAGAGCGGGTGACGCCGTTAGGGAAATAACGCTCGGCGAAAGGTTTAGAACCGACAAACAGGTAGTCCAGCGCGCCGAGTTTATCCACCAGACAGCTTGGCAGCGCCTGATGTTGAATACTCACCGCACCGACCACTTCACCACGACGCAGACGTTCCTGAGTTCGGGTTTCATCCTCAACCTGCAGGTTCAGCCGAATCGGCGAATTTGCCAGTACCGGAGCCAGCGCCGGAAGCAACCAGGTCGCCAGACTGTCGGCGTTCACCGCCAGTGAGAGCAGCAGCGGCGTCGAGCCGGTTTGTTCATCACCCAGCCACTCGTCTTCCAGCAGTTCAACCTGACGCAAAAGCGCCAGTAGTTTCTGCCCCTGTTCGGTTGGGCGTGGTGGTACGGTACGCACCAGCAGCGGTTGTCCGAACATATTCTCAAGCTGTTTTATGCGCTGTGAAACCGCGGATTGCGTGATGCACAGCTTTTGCGCCGCGCGCTCAAATCCTCGTTCACGAATAACCGCATCCAGTGCTTGTAGTGTTCTGTAGTCCGGACGTTTCATTGCTTTGACGCACTCCTGAAAATTTTGCTTGTTCTGCACTATGACACAAATTTAGGTTGGGTAAAGACGAAATCCGCCGCTTGCGAGCGGGTGTGGGGACATTTTTCTGCACAATGTTCTATAATGCGCGTGAATTTTCCCACCATATTCACACCACAGGCGAAACGATCATGACGCAGGATGAACTGAAAAAAGCAGTAGGATGGGCGGCACTTCAGTATGTACAGCCCGGTACCATTGTGGGCGTAGGTACAGGTTCAACAGCCGCACACTTTATTGATGCGCTGGGCACAATGAAAGGTCAGATTGAAGGTGCGGTATCCAGTTCGGACGCTTCAACCGAAAAACTCAAAAGTCTCGGTATCCACGTGTTCGATCTTAACGAAGTGGACAGCCTCGGCGTATACGTTGACGGCGCGGATGAAATCAACGGCCACATGCAGATGATCAAGGGCGGCGGCGCAGCGTTGACCCGTGAAAAAATTATTGCTTCCGTGGCGAAGAAATTTATCTGCATTGCCGACGCGTCCAAAGAAGTCGATATTCTCGGTAACTTCCCGCTGCCGGTTGAAGTGATCCCAATGGCGCGCAGCGCTGTGGCTCGCCAGTTGGTGAAGCTGGGCGGTCGTCCTGAATACCGTCAGGGCGTAGTGACGGACAATGGTAACGTGATCCTTGATGTACACGGTCTGGAGATCCTCGATGCCATCGCGATGGAAAACGCCATCAATGCGATTCCGGGCGTGGTAACCGTCGGTCTGTTTGCCAACCGTGGTGCGGATGTTGCGCTGATCGGTACGCCAGACGGCGTGAAAACTATCGTAAAATGATCTGACGGGAGTGTCTTCTCCCGTTAAAAAAATTTTGGCAGGGCAAATTTGGTGACTTGTGTCACGTTTATAATATTGTCCTGCCGATCTCTCCAAAGAAAAAGTTATCGCCAGTATTTTCCTCTGACATTTCTCTCTGAATGACATTTCTTCAGCACGGCGACGCAAACGTTCATATTGCCGCAATATTATTTTTTGATATGTTGAAGAGACGGATGAAAATCCCACACACAACACATCAGTTTGAACAAAAAAAGACAGGGTCGGGGAAATGGCAAAGGTATCACTGGAGAAAGATAAGATTAAATTTCTGCTGGTTGAAGGCGTGCATCAAAAAGCGCTCGAAAGCCTTCGTGCAGCAGGTTATACCAACATCGAGTTTCATAAAGGCGCTCTGGACACTGAACAACTGAAAGAGTCCATCCGTGATGCCCACTTCATTGGCCTGCGATCCCGTACCCATCTGACTGAAGATGTGATTGACGCCGCAGAGAAACTGGTCGCGATTGGCTGCTTCTGTATCGGCACCAACCAGGTTGATCTCAGCGCTGCGGCAAAGCGCGGTATCCCCGTGTTTAACGCACCATTCTCTAACACACGTTCCGTTGCGGAACTGGTGATTGGCGAACTGCTGCTGCTGCTACGCGGCGTACCCGAAGCAAACGCCAAAGCACACCGCGGCGTGTGGAATAAACTGGCTACCGGCTCGTTTGAAGCGCGTGGCAAAAAACTGGGGATCATCGGCTACGGCCACATTGGTACTCAGCTGGGCATTCTGGCGGAATCGCTGGGGATGCACGTCTATTTCTATGATATTGAAAATAAACTCCCGCTCGGCAACGCCACGCAGGTGCAGCATCTTTCCGACCTGCTCAATATGAGCGACGTGGTCAGTTTGCACGTACCGGAAAATGCCTCCACCAAAAATCTGATGGGCGCGCGTGAGATTGCGTTGATGAAACCAGGCGCGCTACTGATTAACGCCGCACGCGGCACAGTTGTTGATATTCCTGCGCTGTGCGACGCGTTAGCGACCAAGCACCTGGCAGGGGCAGCAATCGACGTATTCCCAACCGAGCCGGCAACCAACAGCGATCCTTTCACTTCGCCGCTGTGTGATTTCGACAACGTGATCCTGACGCCGCACATTGGTGGTTCAACGCTGGAAGCACAGGAAAACATCGGTCTGGAAGTGGCTGGGAAACTGACCAAGTATTCCGACAACGGCTCTACGCTGTCTGCAGTTAACTTCCCGGAAGTTTCGCTGCCGCTGCACGGCGGTCGTCGTCTGATGCACATTCACGAAAACCGTCCGGGCGTACTGACTGCGCTGAACCAGATTTTTGCCGAGCAGGGCGTCAACATTGCCGCGCAGTATCTGCAGACTTCCGCACAGGTAGGTTACGTGGTTATTGATATTGAAGCGGATGAAGATGTGGCAGAGAAAGCGCTGCTGGCGATGAAAGCCCTTCCGGGAACCATTCGCGCTCGTCTGCTGTACTGATTTCCTCTACATGGGCAGGCGGTTGACCTGCCCATCTTTCCTCTGATTTTCCGGCCTCAAAATCTCTTCCTGTCACGCATACATTCTGTTTTCGAGCCTTGCCGCAATTGGCAAAAAAGCTACCACTCCCAGATTTTGGACGGCGTCACCACCGCAGGCAGCGGGATATCCCATTCTTCGACAGGCAGCTTTTCCACTCGCTGACAATCGTGCGCGTAGCCTACGGGCTGGATCTTATGCTGCTGCCAGTTTTGAAGCGTTCGATCGTAAAATCCACCGCCCATACCCAGGCGTTGCCCGACCTCATCAAACGCCACTAACGGCGTAATCAGTACATCCAGCTGTGAGAGCGGCAATACGTCACGTACATCAAGCCGTGGTTCCTGGATCTTTAAGCGATTGGTTACCAGGTCGCTGTGCGGATGATAGTGCAGGAACAGCAGGTTGCCAGGGCTGAAGGGATGAAGAACCGGAAGATAGACGCGCTTGCCTGCCCGCCACAGCTGATCTATTAGCGGCTGGGTATCGAGTTCGCCATCGAACGAGAGGAATACCGCCACGGTATGAGCGAGTATAACAGGGGGATAACTGAGCATTCGGGTCGCGGCTTGCTGACCGTATTGTCGTTGCTGTTCGGAAGTAAGCGTGCGACGACGCTGCCGAATCAGTTGACGGATTTCTTGCCGGGATAAAGGGAGTTCAGAAAGTAATGTCATGGCTGTTGCCAGGTAGAAGGGAATCTCCGAGATGCCGCCGCAGGCTGTAACCCTTGAACCCTTGGTTCAAGGTGAATGCGTCGTCACAGTTTTAAGGCTTCTCGGACGGGCCGAGCATGCTCACCAACCGTGGAGCGCCACATTCTTGTGGTATGAAATATCGGCTCAGGGGACTGGCCCGCTTGCAAACATCTCAGAGAAATTTTGTCTTCACGGTCACTCTACCACAGTAAACCGAAAAGTGTTATTCAAAGTTTTGGCCCGTTTTTTCGGTTATGCGACCCTGATCAAGCAACGCCTGTTCGATGGTCTGTTGTAGCATCCGAATACGTTGTTCCATGCTCGCCGCGTACTCACGCGTCTTCGCTTTTTCCTGAGTTAATTCATAGCTGATGTTCAACGCGGCGATGAAAACCAACTGCTCAGTATTTGTGACTCTAGTGCGAACTTTCAGATCTTGCAATCGCTGATTGAGATCGTCCGCAGCCTGATTCAACGCATCCCTTTGTTCAGGCGGGCAATTCACTCGCAGTGAACGGCCAAATATTTGGATATCGACGGGTTGTGCAGACATGCCACCTTCCTGCTGATTGACTGCGCTGCCTTCGTCTCCAGACCGTGGGTCCGCGAAGGGGCGACACTATAGCTACCCTGGTATCAAGATACAAGCCCTTTTCTGGTCCACCAGGGTCCAAAGTGGTAGCATACCATGAATATTCCTCCCTTTGATGACGAATGCTTATGTCTATACAGAACGAAATGCCTGGTTACAACGAAGTTAGCCAGTTTTTGAACCAACAAGGGGCTGGATTAACCCCGGCCGAAATGCACGGCTTGATAAGCGGAATGATTTGCGGCGGAAACAACGACAGCTCATGGCAGCCGCTGCTGCACGACCTGACGAACGAAGGTCTGGCCTTTGGTCACGAGCTGGCTCAGGCGCTGCTGAAAATGCACTCAGCCACCAGTGATGCCCTCGAAGACGACGGCTTCCTTTTTCAGCTTTATCTGCCTGAAGGGGATGACGTCAGCGTGTTCGATCGCGCCGATGCGCTGGCGGGATGGGTAAACCACTTTTTACTGGGCCTTGGCGTCACGCAGCCGAAGCTCGACAAAGTGACCGGCGAAACCGGGGAAGCGATTGACGACCTGCGCAATATCGCTCAGTTGGGATATGACGAAGACGAAGATCAGGAAGAGCTGGAAATGTCGCTCGAAGAGATCATCGAATACGTGCGCGTAGCCGCCTTGCTGTGCCATGACACGTTTACGCGTCAGCAGCCGACCGCGCCGGAAGTCCGTAAACCGACTCTGCATTAAGAACGAAACGCAAAGGAGAGTGTGATGAGCGAGATATCTCAGCAAGAATTCCAGCGTCGTCGCCAGGCTTTACTGGCACAAATGCAGCCCGGCAGCGCCGCGCTGATTTTTGCCGCACCGGAAGCGACGCGTAGCGCGGACAGTGAATACCCCTACCGCCAAAGCAGTGATTTCTGGTACTTCACCGGTTTTAACGAACCTGAAGCCGTGCTGGTGCTGATTAAAAGTGATGACACTCATAACCACAGCGTTTTGTTCAATCGGGTTCGCGATCTGACAGCGGAAATCTGGTTTGGCCGCCGTCTGGGCCAGGATGCTGCCCCGGCAAAACTTGGCGTTGACCGGGCGCTGGCCTTCAGTGAAATCAACCAACAGCTGTATTTACTGCTCAATGGTCTGGACGCGGTATACCACGCCCAGGGCGAGTATGCCTGGGCCGACGAGATTGTGTGCACGGCGCTGGATAAACTGCGCAAAGGCTCCAGACAAAATCTGCACGCGCCTGCCGCGATTATCGACTGGCGTCCGATGGTGCATGAAATGCGCCTGTTCAAATCACCGGAAGAAATTGCGGTCATGCGTCGTGCCGGAGAAATCACCGCACTGGCGCATACCCGCGCGATGGAAAAATGCCGTCCGGGAATGTTTGAATACCAGTTAGAAGGGGAGATTCACCATGAATTTACCCGTCATGGCGCGCGTTATCCGTCCTATAACACGATTGTCGGCAGCGGTGAAAACGGCTGTATCCTGCATTACACCGAAAATGAAAGTGAAATGCGCGATGGCGATCTGGTGCTAATCGACGCTGGATGCGAATACAAAGGCTATGCGGGTGACATTACGCGTACCTTCCCGGTAAACGGTAAATTTACCCCAGCGCAGCGTGAAATCTACGATATCGTACTGGAATCCTTAGAGACCAGCCTGCGTCTGTATCGTCCCGGAACGTCCATTCAGGAAGTCACTGGCGAAGTGGTGCGTATCATGATTACGGGCCTGGTGAAGCTTGGCATTCTGCACGGTGATGTCGATCAGTTGATTACCGAAAATGCTCACCGCCCATTCTTTATGCATGGCCTAAGTCACTGGCTGGGTCTGGATGTGCACGACGTCGGCGTTTATGGTCAGGACCGCTCACGTATTCTTGAGCCGGGAATGGTACTCACCGTCGAACCGGGACTATATATCGCGCCGGACGCCGATGTACCGCCGGCTTATCGTGGTATCGGCATTCGTATTGAGGATGACATCCTCATCACCGAGGACGGCAATGAAAACCTGACCGCCAGCGTAGTGAAGAAAGCTGATGACATTGAAGCCTTAATGGCTGCGGCGCGACTGCAATGAGCGTGATTATCGTTGGTGGTGGTATGGTCGGTGCGACGCTGGCGCTGGCCATTTCCCAGCTCAGTCATGGGACGCTGCCGGTTCATCTGATAGAAGCGAGCGAACCTGAAACTGACCGTCATCCTGGGTTTGACGCCCGGGCGATCGCGCTGGCGGCAGGAACCTGCCAACAGCTGGCGCGAATTGGTGTATGGCAGGCGATTGCCGATTGCGCAACGGCCATTAAAACGGTTCACGTCAGCGATCGCGGCCATGCCGGATTTGTGACGCTGGATGCGCAGGAATACCGTATTCCGGCTCTGGGTCAGGTGGTAGAACTGCACGACGTCGGGCTGCGTCTGTTTGCGCTGCTGCGCAAAGCACCTGGCGTCACATTGCACTGCCCCGACCGCGTAGCCAGCGTGTCGCGCACGCAGGAGCGCGTTGAAGTGACGCTGGAGAATGGCGAGATGATTACCGGTCGCCTGCTGGTGGCTGCTGACGGCACGCGTTCCGCACTGGCGACTGCCTGCGGTGTTGACTGGCTGCAACAGCCTTATGAGCAACTGGCGGTGATTGCCAACGTCACGACCTCTGTACCGCACGACGGGCGAGCGTTTGAACGCTTCACGCAATATGGCCCGCTGGCAATGCTGCCAATGTCTGACGGTCGCTGCTCGCTGGTGTGGTGCCATCCGCTGGAGCTGCGTGATGAGATCATGGCCTTGTCCGACGAACAGTTTTGCCGTGAACTGCAAACCGCATTTGGCTGGCGACTGGGACGTATTACCCAGGCTGGTAAACGCAGCGCTTATCCGCTTTCGTTAACTACGGCGCTGAAAGCGATTACCCATCGTACCGTGCTGGTAGGGAACGCCGCCCAGACGCTGCACCCCATTGCCGGGCAAGGCTTCAACCTTGGCCTGCGCGATGTAATGAGCCTTGCTGAGACGTTGACGCAGGCGCAAAACGGCGCGGAAGATGTGGGTGATTATGCGGTGCTGGCACGCTATCAGCAGCGCCGCGAGCGCGATCGCGAGACGACGATTGGTGTGACCAACAATTTAGTGTATTTGTTTGCCAATCACTGGGCCCCGCTGGTTGTTGGGCGCAATGTCGGGTTGATGGCGATGGAATTATTCACCCCTGCGCGCGATGCGCTGGCGGAGCGGACCCTGGGTTGGGTTGCACGATAAATATGACCTGTAGGCCGGATAAGGCAACGCCGACATCCGGCAAGGGTCCCCGCAAAAATGCCTGATGGCGCTGCGCTTATCAGGCCTACGGATTACAGGTTTCGAGGTACAAACAGTGCAAAGTGTTGATGTAGCAATTGTTGGTGGCGGCATGGTGGGGCTGGCGGTTGCCTGCGGCCTGCAGGGCAGTGGGTTACGCGTTGCTGTATTAGAACAACATGTTCCGCAGCCGTTGGCGGCGGATGCACCTCCTCGGCTTCGCGTTTCGGCCATTAATGCAGCCAGCGAAAAACTGCTTACCCGTCTTGGCGTCTGGTCCGACATTGTTGCCCGTCGCGCTTGCTGCTACCACGGCATGGAAGTCTGGGACAAAGACAGCTTTGGACGCATTGAGTTTGATGACCAGAGCATGGGTTATAGCCATTTGGGCCACATCGTTGAAAACTCAGAAATCCATTATGCGTTGTGGCAAAAGGCACAGCGTTCAGCGGATATTACGCTGATGGCGCCAGCTGAAATACAGCAGGTGGCCTGGGGCGAGAACGAGGCATTTCTGAGCCTCAAAGATGGCGCAATGCTGACGGCGCGTCTGGTCGTCGGTGCCGATGGTGCTAATTCCTGGCTGCGCAATAAAGCGGACATTCCGCTCACCTTCTGGGACTACCGTCATCATGCGCTGGTGGCGACTATCCGCACGCAGGAAGCTCACGGTGCGGTTGCGCGTCAGGCGTTTCATGGTGAGGGGATCCTGGCATTCCTGCCACTCAGCGATCCACACCTGTGTTCTATTGTCTGGTCGCTCTCGCCGCAAGAAGCAGAACGTATGCAGCAGGCAAGCGTTGACGAGTTTAATCAGGCGCTGAATATCGCCTTTGATAATCGTCTGGGGCTGTGCAGCCTTGAAAGCGAACGTCAGGCGTTTCCGCTGACGGGACGTTATGCTCGCCAGTTTGCGGCCCATCGTCTGGCGCTGGTGGGGGATGCTGCGCATACCATCCACCCGCTGGCGGGTCAGGGGGTTAACCTTGGCTTTATGGATGCGGCGGAACTGATCGATGAGCTTAAGCGGCTACAGCGTCAGGGCAAAGATATTGGGCAGTATCTCTATTTACGCCGCTACGAGCGCAGCCGTAAGCACAGCGCAGCGCTGATGCTGGCGGGGATGCAGGGTTTCCGTGAACTGTTTGCAGGCGAGAATCCGGCGAAAAAACTGCTACGCGATATTGGGCTGAAACTGGCCGATACCCTCCCGGGCGTAAAACCACAACTCATCCGTCAGGCGATGGGACTGAACGATCTTCCCGAGTGGTTACGTTAGTGTCCGTAAGGACAATCTTAAGAGTTTGAGACCCGTCACACTTTCCTCTCCCGGCCTTCGCGCCGGGGTGCTTCTCTCATTTGAAATAATCTAATTCCACGCCTTTTTTCGCATTAGTTTTTCTAATATTGCGTTTTTTTCATAACGCCATTTTTGACATTTTTTCCACATTTAATGTGGATTGGTGCTGTGATTTTACGCTTACCTTTGTTTGTTGTTCTGATTAATTGCTATATGTATGGAGTTTTATTCTGTTGGCGATCTGGCTGTTTTTCGCCATAAGCTAATGTGATGGTTAATTTTGACTTATGGTTTAGCGTCTGTTTCGGTGGTAAGTTCAGGACAAAGAGAACGTTTGCGTCGTAGCCCCTGGAGCGGCTGCGGTGCTGGGTTTCGTGGCGAAAATTTCACCGCGAAAGAGTTGGTAGCCCCGCTTATTCAACGAGGAAAAGATGGCTCAACAGACTCCTTTGTACGAACAACACACGCTATGTGGCGCGCGCATGGTCGATTTCCATGGCTGGATGATGCCACTGCATTACGGTTCTCAGCTCGATGAACACCATGCTGTTCGCACCGACGCCGGAATGTTTGATGTGTCGCATATGACCATCGTCGACCTGCGCGGTAGCCGCACCCGGGAGTTCTTGCGTTATCTGCTGGCAAACGACGTCGCGAAGCTAACGAAGACGGGTAAAGCCCTCTACTCCGGGATGCTCAACGCTTCGGGCGGCGTGATAGATGACCTGATTGTCTACTACTTCACTGAAGATTTCTTCCGCCTCGTTGTAAACTCCGCCACCCGCGAAAAAGACCTATCCTGGATTACCCAACACGCTGAACCTTACGCCATCGACATCACCGTTCGTGACGACCTGTCGCTGATTGCGGTGCAGGGGCCAAACGCGCAGGAAAAAGCAGCCACGTTGTTTACTGACGAACAGCGCCATGCGGTAGAAGGTATGAAGCCGTTCTTTGGCGTTCAGGCGGGTGATTTGTTTATCGCAACCACCGGTTATACCGGCGAAGCAGGCTATGAAATCGCCATGCCGAATGAAAAAGCGGCTGATTTCTGGCGTGCGCTGGTACAGGCTGGTGTCAAACCTTGTGGTCTCGGCGCGCGTGACACCCTGCGTCTGGAAGCGGGTATGAACCTGTATGGTCAGGAGATGGACGAAGGGATTTCTCCGCTGGAAGCCAATATGGGTTGGACCATTGCGTGGGAACCTGCCGACCGCGACTTTATTGGTCGTGAAGCACTGGAAATGCAGCGCGAAAAAGGCCACGAACAGCTGGTCGGGCTGGTGATGACTGAGAAGGGCGTGCTGCGTAATGAACTGCCGGTGCGTTTCACCGATGCTTCTGGCAACCAGCATGAAGGCATTATCACCAGTGGCACATTCTCCCCAACCCTGGGTTACAGCATCGCGTTGGCGCGCGTGCCTGCGGGTATCGGTGAGACTGCGATCGTACAGATCCGTAACCGTGAAATGCCGGTAAAAGTGACTAAACCTGTTTTTGTGCGTAACGGCAAAGCCGTCGCGTAATTCATCCTTTTTTGGAGATTGATTGATGAGCAACGTACCTGCAGAACTGAAATACAGCAAAGAACACGAATGGCTGCGCAAAGAAGCTGACGGTTCTTACACCGTTGGTATCACCGAACACGCTCAGGAGCTGTTAGGCGACATGGTTTTCGTTGACCTGCCAGAAGTTGGCGCCACCGTCAGCGCGGGCGATGATTGCGCCGTTGCGGAGTCCGTAAAAGCGGCATCCGATATCTATGCGCCAGTAGGCGGTGAGATTGTTGCGGTTAACGATGCGCTCAGCGACTCCCCGGAACTGGTCAACAGCGAACCGTATGCGGGTGGCTGGATTTTCAAAATCAAAGCCAGCGATGAAAGCGAAATTGAATCGCTGTTGGATGCCACTGCGTACGAGGCATTACTGGAAGACGAATAAGATTGTGCCGGATGGCACTGCGTTTATCCGGCCTACGGTTTTATGTAGGCCCGGTAAGCGTCAGCGCCACCGGGCAATTGAGTTAGAGACCATCACGATTCACTGCACGTTTCAGGAACCATCGCCCATGACACAGACGTTAAGCCAGCTTGAAAACAGCGGCGCTTTCATTGAACGCCACATCGGACCGGACGCCGCGCAGCAGCAAGAGATGCTGAATGCGGTTGGCGCCGAGTCGTTAAACGCGCTGATCGGCCAGATTGTGCCGAAAGACATTCAGCTCGCAACCCCGCCACAGGTGGGCGAGGCGGCGACCGAATACGCTGCGCTGGCTGAATTAAAAGCCATCGCCGGGCGTAACAAGCGCTTCACGTCCTACATTGGCATGGGCTACACCGCCGTGCAGTTGCCACCGGTTATTCTGCGTAACATGCTGGAAAACCCAGGTTGGTACACCGCATATACGCCGTATCAGCCGGAAGTCTCCCAGGGACGACTGGAAGCTCTTCTGAACTTCCAACAGGTCACACTGGACCTGACGGGGCTGGATATGGCTTCCGCTTCTCTGCTGGATGAAGCCACTGCGGCTGCTGAAGCCATGGCGATGGCCAAACGTGTCAGCAAACTGAAAAATGCCAACCGTTTCTTTGTGGCGGCTGATGTTCACCCGCAAACGCTGGACGTGGTTCGCACCCGTGCAGAAACCTTTGGCTTTGACGTCATTGTTGATGACGCGGCGAAAGCACTGGATCACCAGGATGTGTTTGGCGTGCTGTTGCAGCAGGTTGGCACCACCGGTGAAGTGCACGACTACAGCAAACTGATTGCCGAGCTGAAATCCCGTAAAGTTGTGGTCAGTGTCGCTGCCGACTTTATGGCGCTGGTACTGCTGACTGCACCGGGCAAACAGGGCGCGGATATTGTTTTCGGCTCTGCGCAACGCTTCGGCGTACCGATGGGTTACGGCGGCCCACACGCGGCATTCTTCGCCGCTAAAGACGAATTCAAACGCTCCATGCCAGGCCGTATTATCGGCGTATCGAAAGATGCGGCGGGCAATACCGCACTGCGCATGGCGATGCAGACTCGCGAGCAGCATATCCGCCGTGAAAAAGCGAACTCCAACATTTGTACCTCGCAGGTTCTGCTGGCCAACATCGCCAGCCTGTATGCCGTTTATCATGGTCCGGTTGGCCTGAAACGTATCGCTAATCGCATCCACCGCCTGACTGATATTCTGGCGGCCGGTCTGCAGCAGAAAGGGCTGAAGCTGCGCCATGCGCACTACTTCGACACTCTGTGTGTTGAAGTGGCCGACAAAGCGGCTGTTCTGGCGCGTGCCGAAGCGGCAGAAATCAACCTGCGTAGCGATATCCATAACGCGGTAGGTATTACGCTCGATGAAACCACCACCCGTGAAAATGTGGTGCAGTTGTTCAATGTTCTGCTGGGCGGCAACCACGGTTTGAATATCGATACGCTGGATAAAGATGTGGCGCTCGACAGCCGTTCCATTCAGGACAGCATGCTGCGTGACGATGCGATCCTCAGCCATCCGGTGTTTAATCGCTATCACAGCGAAACCGAGATGATGCGCTACATGCACTCGCTGGAGCGCAAAGATCTGGCGCTGAACCAGGCAATGATCCCGCTGGGTTCTTGCACCATGAAGCTGAACGCTGCCGCCGAGATGATCCCTATCACCTGGCCGGAATTCGCTGAACTTCACCCGTTCTGCCCGCCAGAGCAGGCAGAAGGTTATCACCAGATGATCGGCCAGCTTTCCGAGTGGCTGGTAAAACTGACCGGTTATGACGCCGTCTGCATGCAGCCGAACTCTGGCGCGCAGGGCGAGTATGCGGGTCTGCTGGCGATTCGTCACTATCACGAAAGCCGTAACGAAGGCCATCGCGATATCTGTCTGATCCCGGCTTCTGCCCACGGTACCAACCCAGCATCCGCACAGATGGCGGGGATGCAGGTTGTGGTTGTCGCGTGTGATAAGAACGGCAACATCGACCTGGACGATCTGCGAGCAAAAGCAGAACAACATGCTGCGAATCTCTCCTGCATCATGGTGACCTATCCGTCTACTCACGGCGTGTATGAAGAAACGATCCGTGAAGTGTGCGACGTTGTGCACCAGTTTGGCGGCCAGGTTTACCTCGATGGCGCGAACATGAACGCTCAGGTTGGGATCACTACGCCGGGCTTTATCGGCGCAGATGTCTCGCACCTCAACCTGCATAAAACATTCTGCATTCCGCACGGCGGCGGCGGCCCAGGTATGGGACCGATTGGCGTCAAATCACATCTGGCACCGTTCGTACCGGGTCACAGCGTAGTGCAGATTGAAGGAATGCTCACCCGTCAGGGCGCAGTTTCTGCGGCGCCGTTCGGTAGTGCATCCATTCTGCCGATCAGCTGGATGTACATCCGTATGATGGGTGCAGAAGGTCTGAAGCAGGCAAGCCAGGTGGCTATCCTTAACGCTAACTACATTGCCAGCCGTCTGAAAGATGCTTATCCGGTGCTGTATACCGGTCGCGACGGTCGCGTGGCGCATGAATGCATTCTCGATATTCGCCCACTGAAAGAAGAGACTGGCATCAGCGAACTGGATATTGCCAAGCGTCTGATCGATTACGGTTTCCATGCGCCGACCATGTCATTCCCGGTCGCGGGTACCCTGATGGTTGAACCGACTGAATCTGAAAGCAAAGTGGAACTTGATCGCTTTATCAATGCGATGCTGGCAATCCGCGCTGAAATCGATCGCGTGAAAGCCGGTGAATGGTCACTGGAAGATAACCCGCTGGTTAACTCACCGCACACGCAAAACGAGCTGGTCGCGGAGTGGAATCACGGTTATAGCCGCGAAATCGCCGTCTTCCCGGCTGGTGTGGCGAACAAATACTGGCCGACCGTGAAACGCCTTGATGATGTTTACGGTGACCGTAACCTGTTCTGCTCCTGCGTGCCGATGAGCGAATATCAGTAACTTTTCCGCGCAGTAAAGCTTTTGTAGGCCGGGTAAGGCGAAGTCGCCTCCCGGCTTTTTCATATCTGGAGGTATCCATGGGAATCGCACTGGTTACTGGCGGCAGTCGCGGCATTGGGCGGGCAACCGCGCTGCAGTTAGCGCAAGAGGGTTACACGGTTGCGGTTAACTTTCATCACAATATCCGTGCGGCAACGGAGGTGGTGAATACTATTGTCGCTGCCGGGGGAAAGGCGTTTGCTCTACGGGCTGATATCAGCGATGAAAGCCAGGTTGTGGCAATGTTTGAATCTATTGACCGCGAAGGTGAACCACTGACTGCGTTAGTGAATAATGCCGGGATTTTGTTTGAACAGAGCACGGTGGAAAGCCTAACCGCCGAAAGAATTAACCGCGTGCTGGCGACCAATGTTACCGGCTATTTTTTGTGTTGTCGGGAAGCGGTAAAGCGCATGTCGTTCAAACACGGAGGGCAAGGCGGGGCGATTGTGAATGTCTCTTCGGCGGCATCGCGGCTTGGTGCGCCATTCGAATATGTTGATTACGCGGCCTCAAAAGGCGCTGTGGACACGCTCACCACCGGCCTTGCGCTGGAGGTTGCGGCGCAAGGGATCCGCGTAAACTGCGTGCGACCTGGTCTTATCTACACTGAAATGCACGCTTCAGGCGGCGAGCCGGGAAGGGTCGATCGCGTGAAATCGATGTTGCCTATGCAGCGCGGCGGACAACCGGAGGAGGTCGCGCAGGCGATTACCTGGCTGCTGAGCGAGAAGGCGTCGTACGTAACGGGCAGTTTTCTGGAACTGGCTGGCGGGAAGTAGGGTTTAATCGCCGGATGGCGCTACGCTTATCCGGCCTACGGGAATTTAATCTGTAGGCTGGATAAGGCGTTTACGCCGCCATCCGGCAAAAAATCAAAGTTTCTCGCCGTTGCTGGCAATCACCGCTTTGTACCAGTTAAAACTTTTCTTGCGTGAACGCGACATATCGCCGGTGCCGTCGTCGTGTTTGTTCACGTAGATAAAGCCGTAGCGCTTGCTGTACTGACCGGTGGTGAACGAGACACAGTCGATGCAGCCCCACGGCGTGTAGCCCATCAGGTCTACGCCATCATAGGTTACCGCTTTCATCATCTCTTCAACGTGGGCGCGCAAATAGTCGATGCGATAGTCGTCGTTGATGCTGCCGTCTTCTTCCACTTTGTCGTAGGCACCAAATCCGTTTTCTACGATAAATAGCGGTTTCTGATAGCGCTCATACAGTTCACATAAGGCGAAACGCAGGCCGACCGGATCAATCTGCCAGCCCCAGTCGGACGCTTTTACGTGCGGGTTCGGTACGCTGCCCTCAAAACCAGAAATGGCATCGCCGCTGCCGCCTTCCGCTTTTACCGCGTTGGTCATGTAGTAACTGAATCCGAGATAGTCACAGGTGCCTTCACGCAGGATTTGCTCATCTCCGGCTTCCATTCGGATGTTGAATTCGCGGCGTTCCCACTCGTTCAGTACATATGATGGATAGTAGCCGCGCAGTTGAACGTCGGTGAAAACGTAGCGCTCACGCATCGATTCCTGCGCGAACATCACATCTTCAGGCTTACAGGAGAACGGGTACAGCGGCACCATCGCCAGCATGCAGCCGACTTTCATTTCCGGGTTGATGCGACGTGCGGCTTTCACTGCCAGAGCGCTGGCCACGAACTGGTGATGCAGCACCTGGTACATGGTTTCTTCCGGGTTTTCATGCTCGGTATACACCACGCCGGAGCAGCAATAACCAAACAGCGGTGCGCGCCAGTTGCGCTGGTTGTTGATCTCGTTAAAGGTCATCCAGTATTTGACCTTGTGCTTGTAGCGCTCAAAAACGACTTCAGCAAATCGGACAAAGAAATCGACGACTTTACGATTGGTCCAGCTACCGTATTGTTGAACCAGGTGCAGCGGCATTTCAAAGTGGGAAAGGGTGATGACCGGTTCGATGTTGTACTTCAGCAGTTCATCGAACATGTCGTCGTAGAACTTAAGCCCTTCTTCATTCGGCTGGCTTTCGTCCCCTTTGGGGAAGATACGGGTCCAGGCGATTGAGGTACGGAAGCATTTGAAGCCCATCTCGGCAAACAGCTTGATGTCTTCTTTGTAATGACCGTAAAAATCGACGGCTTCGTGGTTGGGGTAGTACTTACCGGGCTCAACTTCCTGAGTGATTTCTCGCGGAACGCCGTGTGCCCCTCCGGTCAGTACATCGCAAATGCTGGGGCCTTTGCCACCTTTGTTCCAGCCGCCTTCAACCTGGTGCGCCGCAACCGCGCCACCCCATAAAAAATCTTTTGGTAAGGTAAGTTTTTTCATCTGCGCTCAGTCTCAAATTAATACCATCTGATTTTGAGTCTAACAAAGGAAAGATAAATGTCACGATATAACAAAATAGCGCTAATGTGATTTGTTACATCCAAAAAACAGATTGTTTTTTTACGCTATTCTTTTCGCCAACTTGCGGCCGAGTGATTCCAGAATATAAATAACAGGGATCTGCGTGGTTATATCGTATACCCCGGCAATGCGCGTCTGTGGAACGTGCCAGGAGAGATTAAAGTCAGCCAATTTGGCCAGCCGCGAATGTTCATGACTGGTGACAGACAGGACCTTACAGTTATGCAGGCTGAACTGGCTGGCAAAACGCAGGATCTCTTCTGTTTCACCGGAAACGGAAAGCACGATCGCCAGCGCGTTTCTGGCCATGTCATTCGTTACCGGGAAATAAGGGTCATCAATGTGATTACTGAATTTTCCAACGTTTGAGAAAAAACGTGCGCCATATTTGGCTAAGGCTCCGGATGTTCCCGCCCCAACGAATATAATACGCTCGGAAGATAATATAATATCAACAGCCTGATCGAGCAGATTATCGAACTCATCGTTATTAACGCCTTTAAAGAAGCTGATAATTTCGCTAGCACCGAAATTAGCCTGTTGCGGTTCATTCTGCTCTAAATATAATTTGAAGCGCACGCGAAATTCTGAGTAACCTTCACACTTAAGCTTGCGGCAAAAGCGCAGTACGGTGGTAGTGGAAACACCCACGGCATCGGCCAGTTCGCGAATGGTCATGTACATGACTTTGTCACGGTTTTTGATGACATAGTTGTAGACCAGCATCTCAAGATTGTTGAGACTGGCGATGGCAGCGTGGGAGAACATACTCACAATGGCAAAACTCACTCATCAGACTTCATCTACAGGGAATAATAACATGCAGCCAAATGACATCACTTTTTTTCAGCGTTTCCAGGATGACATTCTGGCCGGACGCAAGACCATCACTATTCGTGACGAGTCTGAATCACACTTCAAAGCCGGGGACATTTTACGGGTTGGGCGCTTCGAAGATGACGGTTACTTCTGCACGATTGAGGTTGTTGGCACCTCAACCGTCACGCTGGATACGCTGACGGATAAACATGCCCAGCAGGAAAACATGACGCTTGAAGAACTTAAACGTGTCATTGCCGAGATTTACCCGGATCAGACGCAATTTTATGTGATTGATTTTAAATGCCTTTGATTTTAATAGTACGCATGTTAGCTGAAATTTAAAAACTAACACCATGATTTTTAATGGTAAATATTTATCTGGTAATTATTTTAGCTAACAGGTGTTCACTGGAACCATTCTCAGTTACGCTAGAGGAGCAATCACGATAGGGTTCGTTTCTCGGGAGTAAGTTATGGTTCAGAAGCCATTAATCGTGCAGGGATATTCGCTGGCAGAGGAAATAGCCAACAGCATCAGTCACGGTATCGGGCTGGTGTTTGGGATTGTCGGACTGGTGTTGTTGCTGGTTCAGGCAGTGGATACCAATGCCAGCGCTATGGCGATTACCAGCTATAGCCTGTACGGCGGCAGCATGATCCTGCTGTTCCTCGCCTCAACCTTGTATCACGCGATCCCCCATCAGAGAGCGAAAGTCTGGCTGAAAAAATTCGACCACTGTGCGATTTATCTGCTGATTGCCGGGACCTATACGCCATTTCTGCTGGTGGGGCTTGATTCGCCGCTGGCTCGTGGGTTGATGATTGTTATCTGGAGCCTGGCGCTGCTCGGTATTTTATTCAAACTGACCATCGCACACCGGTTTAAAATTCTGTCGCTGGTGACTTACCTGACAATGGGCTGGCTTTCGCTGATTGTGGTGTATCAACTGGCGGTGAAGTTGGCGGCGGGAGGCGTGACGTTGCTGGCTGTTGGCGGTGTGGTGTATTCGCTGGGCGTAATTTTCTACGTCTGTAAGCGTATTCCTTATAACCATGCGATCTGGCACGGTTTTGTGCTGGGCGGCAGCGTTTGCCACTTCCTGGCGATCTATCTGTACGTGGGGCAACACGCATAGATTCAGTGCAACCCCGGGGGCGGCGTAAACGCCTCGCCCGGGCTGTATTTTGTTGGCCGGACGAGGCAATGCCGCAATCCGGCGGCCTGTGCCGAATTGCCTAATGGCGCTGCGCTTATCAGGCCGACCAATTACTCTTCGTCTAACGAATATGGCAGCGGTACGATACGCAGCGTTTTTGCGTCGTCACGGACGCGGAACACGCTGTCGGCCTCCATGTCGTTATTCATCACAACCTGCACCAGTACCTGACCATCGGCCAGTTGTACTGCGGCAAGTACGGTACCAGTACGACGCCAGTTCTCGCCCATTTTTAATTCAAGGTCTTCGCCAGCTTCCGGTACTCGACCGGCGGCACCCGCCAAAGTCCACATGGCGCGTTTGTTGGCTCCGCGGAATTTTGCACGAGCCACCATTTCCTGACCGGTGTAGCAGCCTTTTTTAAAGCTGATCCCGCCCAGAGCCTGCAGATTGGTAGCCTGTGGAATAAACTGTGCACTGTTGGCTGTATCAATAACGGGGATACCCGCTTCGATATCCAGCGCCAGCCACTGCTGGCTGTTATTTAACTCAGCTTCGCCACGCAGCTTTTCAACCAAGGTTTCTGCTGTGGTGGCATCAACGATCAGCAGAAAACGTTCGGCAGGGTGTTCGAACCACAATACCGTGGAGGCACCTTCGGTAATGACCTGCTTATCACTGTTCGGTAATTCGCTAAAGAGATTGGCCAGCGCTGCACGTGCCTGGAATCCCGCTACGCCCAGCAAGACGCGCTCGTCGTCTGGGGCGATCGCCACCTTCGAGAAGACCGCGTATTTTTTCAGCTCAGTGAGCTGCGCATCACGCAGGCTACGGCGCTCAAGCCATGCAAAACCGTCACCCTGGCGGAACAGACGCAGGTTGCTCCACATTTTACCTTTGGCGTCACAATGTGCAGCCAACAGGTGCTGATGCTCGGTCATCTGGCTGACATCCGCCGTGACCTGACCCTGAATATACTTCTCACTGTCGACACCGGTGATGGTGGCGAGCGCCCAGTCATCGAGCGTCATTAGCGTCAGAGGTAAACGCGTTGACGCAAAAGGCTGGCGAGGAGGAAAAGATGTAAAAGCCATAATAATGTCCTGATTTGCTTAACGCAGTGATGATGACTAATGGTAAAAGAGCTATGGGCCATTGCAAGCGGTTTAAACAGGCTATTTGTGCCATATATTGTGCTTTGCGAGGAGACATCCAAAATTGGTGAATCCTTTGGCTTAATAAGGTTTTATTTAGCGAGCGAGCTTCAGTTTACTGATATTCCCGTAAAAAGAGCGGGAAAAACACGTTACAATAGCGGGATACTTCGTTTTCGCGAGACAGGGAGAAGAACATGGATATTAACAACAAAGCACGTATTCATTGGGCATGCCGCCGCGGTATGCGCGAGCTGGACATCTCGATCATGCCGTTTTTTGAACATGAATATGACAGCTTAAGTGACGAAGAAAAACGTATCTTCATCCGTCTGCTAGAATGTGATGATCCAGATTTATTTAACTGGTTGATGAATCATGGGAAACCAGCTGATGAGCAGCTGGAACAGATGGTGCGACTTATCCAGACACGGAATCGGGAACGTGGTCCAGTGGCAATCTGATTTACGCGTATCATGGCGCGCGCAGTGGCTTTCACTGCTAATTCATGGGCTGGTCGCGGTGTTTATTTTATTGATGCCCTGGCCATTGAGCTACACCCCATTATGGCTGGTTTTGCTCTCTCTGGTGGTGTTCGATAGCGTTCGCAGTCAGCGTCGAATCAACGCCTGTCAGGGTGAGATTCGGCTATTGATGGATGGCCGTCTGCGCTGGCAAGGGCAAGAGTGGTCTATCGTTAGCGCCCCCTGGATGGTTAAAACAGGTATGATGCTACGCTTGCGATCTGATGCCGGAAAACGTCAACATTTGTGGCTGGCAGCAGACAGTATGGATGATGCAGAGTGGCGGGATTTACGGCGGTTGATGCTGCAAAAGGCGAAGCAAGGGTAACGCATGACACATGCCTGATGGCGCGCAGCTTGAAGGCCAACAGTTAGGTGCGTCATGCAGGCCGGATAAGGCATTTACGCCGTCATCCGGCAAATCGGTTATCAGGACCAGTGCTCGGCCATTTCCCCAAGAATTTGCTCGCACCAGGCCTGAATGCGTTCATCGCTGAGATCGTACTGGTTCGTCTCATCCAGCGCCAGGCCAACAAACAGCTGTCCATCAGCAATGACGGGTTTATCGCTGGTGAATTCGTAGCCTTCTGTGGGCCAGTAGCCGACAAACTTTACACCTTTGGTGATCAGTTTATCGTGCAGCATACCCAACGCATCCAGGAACCATTCGCCGTATCCCAACTGATCGCCCATACCGTAAAGCGCGACAATCTTGCCCTCCAGGTTGAGGTCGTCCAGTTGCTCCCAGACCGCTTCCCAGTCCTCCTGAATTTCACCGAAATCCCAGGTTGGGATGCCCAAAATGAGCACGTCATATTGCTCCATTAGGGTCGGAGAATCGTCTTTGAGGTTGTGCAGTGTCACCAGTTCGGGACCCAGGATATCGCGGATTTTTTCTGCTGCCATTTCGGTGTAGCAGGTGCTGGAACCGTAAAAAAGACCCATGTTCATGACGTAAACATCTCAATTCTGCTGTAGCGTTGCGGGTAGTGTAACAGAATCGCCGCATTCTCGGCACAATGAGGCATAATGCATCAAAAATGAGAGTGGAATAAGGGGCGCGAGTGGAACAGGATCTGGCGCGCATCGAGCAGTTTCTTGATGCCCTGTGGCTGGAACGAAATCTGGCGGAAAACACATTAAGTGCGTATCGTCGCGATCTGACCATGCTTGTGGAATGGTTACATCACCGCGGCGCTTCGCTTGCGACCGCGCAAAGTGATGATCTGCAAGCCTTGCTGGCTGAGCGGATGGATGGAGGGTATAAAGCCACCAGTTCCGCACGTTTGCTCAGTGCGACGCGACGTTTTTTTCAGCATCTGTACCGCGAAAAATATCGCGAAGATGACCCCAGCGCCTCGCTTGCATCACCTAAACTTCCGCAGCGCCTGCCTAAAGATCTCAGCGAAGCGCAGGTTGAGCGGCTGCTACAAGCGCCGCTTATTGAGCAACCGCTGGAGCTACGCGACAAAGCCATGCTGGAAGTGCTGTATGCAACAGGCCTGCGCGTGTCTGAACTGGTAGGACTGACGATGAGTGACGTCAGCCTGCGTCAGGGTGTGGTACGGGTGATCGGTAAAGGTAACAAAGAGCGCCTTGTCCCGTTGGGTGAGGAGGCTGTGTACTGGCTGGAAACTTACCTGGAGCATGGGCGTCCATGGTTGCTCAACGGCGTATCGATTGATGTGCTGTTTCCTAGTCAGCGGGCGCAACAGATGACCCGTCAGACCTTCTGGCATCGTATCAAACACTATGCTGTGTTGGCGGGAATCGACAGCGAAAAGCTGTCACCGCACGTCCTGCGGCACGCGTTTGCCACGCATTTGCTCAACCATGGCGCAGACCTGCGCGTGGTGCAGATGCTACTGGGGCATAGCGATCTCTCGACAACGCAGATTTATACTCATGTCGCAACGGAGCGCTTGCGGCAACTACATCAACAGCATCACCCGCGAGCGTGAGTGCTGACAGGATAGGATAGGCTATGAAAAAACGTTTTATGATGTTCACCCTTCTGGCGACGGCGTTTTCCGGCATGGTACATGCAGACGACGCGGCAATTCGTCAGTCATTAGCAAAGCTGGGTGTGCAGAGCACCGAGATTCAACCTGCTCCGGTTGCGGGCATGAAAACCGTACTGACCAATAGCGGCGTGCTGTATGTTACCGAAGACGGTAAACATATTATTCAGGGACCGATGTACGACGTGAGCGGCGCAAGTCCGGTGAATGTCACCAACCAACTGCTGATGAAGCATCTGAACGCGCTGGAAAAAGAGATGATCATCTACAAAGCGCCGCAGGAAAAACACGTCATTACCGTTTTCACCGACATCACTTGTGGTTACTGCCACAAGCTGCATGAAGAGATGAAAGATTACAATGCGTTGGGGATCACCGTTCGTTATCTGGCCTTCCCACGTCAGGGGCTGGACAGCCAGGCTGAGCAGGACATGAAGTCTATCTGGTGTGCTAAGGACAAAAACAAAGCCTTTGATGATGCGATGGCAGGCAAGGGCGTGAAAGCGGCGACCTGTGATGTGGATATCGCTAACCACTATGCGCTGGGCGTACAGTTTGGCGTCAGCGGTACACCGGCGATTGTGCTGAGCAATGGCTATGTCGTACCTGGTTATCAGGGCCCGAAAGAGATGAAAGAATTCCTCGACGCACATGCAAAACAGACCAGCGGTAAATAATTCGCGTGAAACAACAGATACAACTTCGTCGGCGTGAAGCCGACGAGACAGCCGAGCTGCCTGATGACTTGCCGCCATTGTTGCGTCGTTTATACGCCAGTCGCGGTGTACGTAGCGCGCAGGAGCTTGAGCGTAGCGTCAAAGGAATGCTGCCGTGGCAGCATTTAAACGGTGTCGAAAAGGCGGTTGAGATCCTCTACAACGCCTTTCGTGCGGGAACTCGCATCATCGTTGTTGGCGATTTCGATGCCGATGGCGCGACCAGCACGGCGCTAAGCATCCTGGCGATGCGCGCGTTGGGCTGCAGTAACGTTGACTACCTGGTGCCAAATCGTTTTGAGGACGGTTATGGTTTAAGCCCGGAAGTCGTTGATCAGGCCTATGCCCGTGGTGCTCAGCTGATTGTCACCGTAGACAACGGCATCTCGTCTCACGCGGGTGTCGAACATGCCAGAACGTTGGGGATCCCGGTCGTTGTGACCGATCACCACCTGCCAGGGGATACGCTGCCGGGCGCGGAGGCGATCATCAATCCTAACCTGCACGACTGTGAGTTCCCGTCGAAATCGCTGGCAGGCGTTGGTGTAGCCTTCTATCTGATGCTGGCGCTGCGCACTTTCCTGCGTGACAAAGGCTGGTTTGATGAGCGAGGCATTGCACCGCCGAACCTGGCGGATTTGCTCGATCTGGTTGCGCTTGGCACGGTGGCGGACGTAGTACCGCTGGATGCCAATAACCGCATTCTGACGTGGCAAGGCTTAAGCCGTATCCGTGCTGGAAAATGCCGCCCTGGTATCAAAGCGCTGCTGGAGATTTCCAATCGCGACCCCCTAAAGCTGGCAGCCAGTGATTTAGGTTTTGCCCTCGGGCCACGGCTGAATGCGGCGGGGCGTCTGGACGATATGTCCGTTGGCGTAGCGCTGTTGCTGTGCGACAACATTGGTGAAGCGCGCGTGCTGGCCAATGAGCTGGACGCACTCAACCAGACGCGCAAAGAAATTGAGCAGGGTATGCAGGCCGAAGCGCTTACCCTGTGTGAAAAGCTGGAACGCAGTAGCGATACGCTTCCGGGCGGCCTGGCAATGTATCATCCCGAGTGGCATCAGGGCGTTGTGGGGATTCTGGCATCGCGCATTAAAGAGCGATTCCATCGTCCGGTGATAGCGTTTGCCCCGGCAGGTGATGGTACTCTCAAAGGCTCCGGGCGTTCGATTCAGGGGCTGCACATGCGTGATGCGCTGGAGCGCCTGGACACCCTTCATCCGGGCATGATCATCAAGTTTGGCGGTCACGCCATGGCTGCGGGCTTATCGCTTGAAGAGGCGCAGTTTGAGCGTTTCCAGCAGCGTTTTGGCGAACTGGTAACCGAGTGGTTGGATCCCTCCTTACTGCAAGGTGAAGTGGTGTCGGATGGCCCACTGAACGCGTCGGAGATGACCATGGAGGTCGCACAAATGCTGCGTGATGCCGGACCGTGGGGACAAATGTTCCCGGAACCGCTGTTTGACGGGCATTTCCGTTTGCTCCAGCAGCGTCTGGTCGGTGAGCGTCATCTGAAGGTAATGGTGGAGCCCGTAGGCGGTGGTCCGCTGCTGGACGGCATTGCGTTTAACGTCGATACCACCTGCTGGCCGGACAACGGCGTGCGCGAAGTTCAGCTTGCCTACAAACTGGATATTAATGAGTTTCGCGGCAACCGTAGTTTGCAGATTATAATCGACAATATCTGGCCACTTTAGCGTCACTAATCGCTATAAAAAAGGGCGTGGATTAGTTACAATCCCGCTCTTATCACCGCATTTTGACTAGTCCAATAAAAGAAATCAGACAATGTTTGAAATTAATCCGGTAAATAACCGCATTCAGGACCTCACGGAGCGCTCTGACGTTCTTAGGGGGTATCTTTGACTATGATGCCAAGAAAGAGCGTCTGGAAGAAGTAAACGCCGAGCTGGAACAGCCGGACGTATGGAACGAACCCGAACGCGCGCAGGCGTTGGGTAAAGAGCGTTCTTCTCTTGAAGCCATCGTTGATACGCTCGATCAGATGAGCCAGGGCCTGGAAGATGTCTCCGGCCTGCTGGAACTGGCTGTAGAAGCCGACGACGAAGAAACCTTTAACGAAGCCGTAGCAGAACTCGACACACTGGAAGATAAGCTGGCCCAGCTGGAATTCCGTCGTATGTTCTCCGGTGAATATGACAGCGCAGATTGCTATCTCGATATTCAGGCAGGTTCTGGCGGTACGGAAGCGCAGGACTGGGCAAGCATGCTGATGCGCATGTATCTGCGTTGGGCTGAAGCGCGCGGCTTCAAGACTGAAATTATTGAAGAGTCTGAAGGTGAAGTGGCGGGTATTAAATCCGTAACCATCAGAATTGCTGGCGAATATGCGTACGGTTGGCTGCGTACTGAAACCGGCGTACACCGTCTGGTTCGTAAGAGTCCGTTCGACTCCGGCGGACGTCGCCATACGTCGTTCAGTTCTGCGTTTGTTTATCCGGAAGTTGATGATGATATTGATATCGATATCAACCCGGCGGATCTGCGTATTGACGTTTACCGTGCCTCCGGTGCGGGTGGTCAGCACGTTAACCGTACGGAATCTGCGGTGCGTATTACCCACATCCCGACTGGGATTGTGACGCAGTGTCAGAACGACCGTTCCCAGCACAAGAACAAAGACCAGGCCATGAAGCAGATGAAAGCGAAGCTTTATGAACTGGAAATGCAGAAGAAGAATGCCGAGAAACAGGCGATGGAAGACAACAAGTCAGATATCGGCTGGGGTAGCCAGATTCGTTCTTATGTCCTTGATGACTCCCGCATCAAAGATCTGCGTACCGGGGTTGAAACCCGTAACACGCAGGCGGTGCTGGATGGCAGCCTGGATCAATTTATCGAAGCAAGTTTGAAAGCAGGGTTATGAGGAACCAACATGTCTGAACAACACGTACAGGGCGCTGACGCGGTAGCCGACCTTAACAATGAACTGAAAACGCGCCGTGAGAAGCTGGCGAGCCTGCGTGAGCAGGGGATCCCGTTCCCGAACGATTTCCGTCGCGATCATACCTCAGACCAACTGCATGCTGACTTCGACGCGAAAGAAAACGAAGAGCTGGAAGCGCTGAACATTGAGGTATCCGTTGCTGGCCGTATGATGACCCGTCGTATTATGGGTAAAGCATCATTCGTTACGCTGCAGGACGTTGGTGGCCGTATTCAGCTGTACGTTGCTCGCGATGACCTGCCTGAAGGCGTCTACAACGAGCAGTTCAAAAAATGGGATCTGGGCGATATCCTCGGCGCGAAAGGTAAGTTGTTCAAGACCAAGACCGGTGAGTTGTCTATTCACTGCACCGAACTGCGTCTGCTGACCAAAGCGCTGCGCCCGCTGCCGGACAAATTCCACGGTCTGCAGGATCAGGAAGCGCGCTATCGTCAACGTTACCTGGATCTCATCTCTAACGATGAATCCCGCAATACCTTTAAAGTGCGTTCACAAATTATGGCTGGCATCCGTCAGTTCATGGTGGGTCGCGGCTTTATGGAAGTGGAAACCCCGATGATGCAGGTGATCCCTGGCGGTGCCGCTGCGCGTCCGTTCATCACCCATCATAACGCGCTGGATCTGGATATGTACCTGCGTATCGCGCCGGAACTGTACCTCAAGCGTCTGGTGGTTGGCGGCTTCGAACGCGTATTCGAAATTAACCGTAACTTCCGTAACGAAGGCATCTCTGTTCGCCATAACCCAGAGTTCACCATGATGGAACTCTACATGGCTTATGCGGACTACAAAGATCTGATCGAACTGACCGAATCGCTGTTCCGTACGCTGGCGCAGAACGTTCTGGGAACGACTGAAGTGCCTTACGGTGAAGAAGTCTTCGACTTCGGTAAACCGTTCGAAAAACTGACCATGCGCGAAGCGATTCAGAAATACCGTCCGGAAACCAACATGGCCGATCTGGATAACTTCGACTCTGCAAAAGCGATTGCTGAATCTATCGGCATCAAAGTTGAGAAGAGCTGGGGTCTGGGCCGTATCGTGACCGAGATCTTTGAAGAAGTTGCGGAAGCGCACCTGATTCAACCGACCTTCATTACCGAGTACCCGGCAGAAGTTTCTCCGCTGGCGCGTCGTAATGACGAAAATCCGGAAATCACTGACCGTTTCGAATTCTTCATCGGCGGACGTGAAATCGGTAACGGTTTCAGCGAGCTGAACGATGCGGAAGATCAGGCGCAGCGTTTCCAGGATCAGGTTAACGCTAAAGATGCGGGTGATGACGAAGCAATGTTCTATGACGAAGACTACGTTACCGCTCTGGAACACGGTCTGCCGCCGACTGCGGGTCTGGGCATTGGTATCGACCGTATGGTTATGCTGTTCACCAACAGCCACACTATCCGCGACGTGATCCTGTTCCCGGCGATGCGCCCGGTTAAGTAAGATGTGAAATGCCGGATGGCGGCTGACGCCTTATCCGACCTACGATTCGTTATGTAGGCCAGATAAGCGTAGCGCCATCAGGCAATAATTTGTTGGCAGTAATTCCGCAACAGCGCACGCGCTTCTTTGTCTGCAACTTGCATTACCATCCACGGGCTAAAAGCCCACGGCGTCGCGTCAATCCCGCTTAAGACATCCTCAAGACTGCTCCACTGGCAATCCATCACTTCATCTGGGTTTAGCTGTAGCGGACTCACGATATGTGCGGCATAAACCGGGCACACTTCGTTTTCAACTATTCCACTCGGGTCTGTAGCGCGATAACGAAAGTCAGCGTATACGGGGCTGAGCAAGTCGATGTCTGCACCCAGTTCGAAGCGAGCCCGGCGAACAATAGCTGCTTCGTGGGTTTCACCCAGCTGCGGGTGACCACAGACAGAGTTGGTCCAGACGCCAGGCCAGGCTTTTTTGTGCAGCGAGCGGCGGGTGACCAGCAGTTGGCCCAGCTCGTTAAATATCCAGCACGAGAAAGCGGAATGCAGGGGAGTTGTGGCGGTATGCGCCGCATATTTTTCCAGCGTTCCGCAGGGTTGGTCCTGCTCATTCAATAAAATGACATGTTCCTGTCGCATAGCGTCCACCATCAATCTTAAGCACCCATATTATATGCTTAATTAAGTCAGATTGATTAACAGAGGGTGTGAAATGCCAGGGCCGACGATTCGTTGCGCGATATGATTTGGCATCCGGTGTCTGGCTGCTATGATAAAGCGTCTGAAAATGTTGCGAGGTATTGTTTTGAGTGCAGGACGCCTGAAGAAAAATGGCCTGGGTATCGTGATGTTGCTTTGTGTCGGTCTGCTGTTAGCAGGGTGTTCCGGGAGCAAGTCGTCTGATACAGGAAGTTATTCCGGCTCCGTGTATACCGTGAAGCGGGGGGATACGCTATACCGTATTTCGCGCGCTACCGGGACCAGCGTGAAAGAGATCGCCCGCCTGAATAATATTTCACCGCCCTATACCATTGAAGTAGGGCAAAAACTGAAGGTCAGCGGTGGCGCGAAAACCAGTTCTAACTCTGGCAAAACAACCAAGAAATCCTCAACCAAAACGGCAGCGGCCAGACCGTCTTCGTCCGTACCGCAGTCTTCATGGCCTCCGGTAGGGCAACGTTGCTGGCAGTGGCCTGCCAGCGGTAAGGTGATCCTGCCTTATTCAACCGCGGACGGCGGCAATAAAGGCATTGATATCTCGGCTGCGCGCGGTACACCGATTTATGCCGCCGGAGCCGGGAAGGTGGTTTACGTCGGTAATCAGCTGCGGGGCTATGGTAATCTCATCATGATTAAGCACAGTGAGGACTACATCACTGCGTATGCGCATAATGACACCATGCTGGTGAACAACGGTCAAAACGTGAAGGCCGGGCAGAAAATCGCGACGATGGGCAGCTCGGATGCGACTACGGTGCGGCTGCATTTCCAAATCCGCTACCGGGCGACGGCTATCGATCCGCTGCGTTATTTACCGCCGCAGGGCAGTAAGCCAAAATGCTGACGGTGAATTAATCGCCAGTCAGTGGGTAAGTCCCTTGCCAAGAAGAGCGTAAGGTTTATAATCCCTTACGCACTTTGATGCGGGCGTAGTTCAATGGTAGAACGAGAGCTTCCCAAGCTCTATACGAGGGTTCGATTCCCTTCGCCCGCTCCAAAATTCTCTCCCTGTAGTTAATCCTTAAAAACGTTAGATAGCGACACCGGAATCCGGTGGCAGCGTGTTGTTACCTTCACCCAGATTACGTTGTAGCAATACCGTGTCGAGCCATAGCCCATGTTTGAAGCCAATGTTTTTCAGTGTGCCGATTTGCGTAAATCCGGCCTGCTGATGGACTTTTAACGATCCCTGATTATTGCTGTCGCCGACGATGGCAATCAGTTGCCGATAACCCTGTGCTTCAGCCCAGCCAATCACATGACGCAGTAAGGCTTTTCCTACACCCTGACGCTGAGCCGTTGGAGCAATATAAATCGAATCCTCAAGGGTATAGCGGTAGGCATAGCGCTCGCGGTAGCGGGTGAGGTAGCAATACCCGATGACCTTATCTTCCTGCAGAGCGACGACCCACGGCAGCCCGAGGCTGCGGATTTTTTCCAGACGAGCAAGCATCTCGTGTGCATCCGGCGGGTCGGTTTCAAAGCTGCCGGTACCGTGAAGAACATGATGTGCATAGATATCGCGTATGGTGAGGATGTGCTTTTCTTCTGCGTTAACGATTTTCATTGACCGGCTCCCATTGGCGTCTTTGCCCAGATTACCTGAAAGACTGAGGGGAAGGTAAGTGCAAAAAATTATGCTTCTATCAGTTGCTTGTAATGCAAATAGGCTTGCATATTGTAAGGGGAAATAATTGATTGTGGTTGATATTGTCAATAGTACGCAAGGTTGGTAAATATATTAACAGGTAGAGTAATACACAATTATTCACGCACGTATTTGATTGAGTTTCCAAATACCAATTATGGTAGGTTTCGAAAAATGATAAATAAAGTTGTTTGATTTCAACGCATTGTTACTGTATCTAATTCTTCTTGCGCCTGTACCCTTATTTTCATTTCATTGGCCCTGTTTGAGCCCTAAAAATTAAGTTATATTTTGTTGTTAGCAGAGAGCCTATTATCAGATTTTTCTCTATTCACCTCTCAAAATAGTTACCATGCAAACAGTTGCGCGGTGTAGCTATGCTAACCAGCAATAGTAAGCATCGTCACATGATGTCACCGGGCAAACTTTGTTTAAATCCAGAATTCAATCCCAAGAGTATTAGGATTATTTAGTCTAAAATACTTTTTTGCCTAAGAATTTTCTTATTGCGTAGCCACGAACTACATGGAGTGATAAAATTCCCGAGTTTATGCCTCCTGTCCAACGATTAGAGGACGCGGTGCGGGTAGTCAATAAGACGAAAGAATTAATTGCTTCATAACCCTATTACGAAATAAGCGGCAGTGCATCTTACATGGTCGGCAACTGTCAGGGATTGACTGTAACTTATTGAAAACGCTTATTTTTACTCTGATGTAAGATATAAGGGCAGATATGTTCAGTATGCGTCGACATGCCAACTTCATTAAACGTTTTAAGTCTGTAAGCTGTTTATTTACGGCAAGCATTCTTTTCCCTATGCAAATCTCTGCTGCGGTATCAGATTATGATGCTTTGGTTATTGAAGCGCGGGGAGGGAATAGTGCGCCGCTATTGCGCTACCTTGAGGATCAGGGAAAGAAAAGTGCGCTAACGCCAAATCAGGTTGCCGACTGGTTGCAAGTTTCTGGTTGGGTCGATAACAACGATAAAACAACCATTCAAATCTGGCAGCGGTATCGTGGGCAGATGGATGTGCCTGCGCGCGGCAAAGTCGCCGCTGCACGTGCGTACCGTAACCAGAAAAACTGGAATGATTCATTGGCGGTGTGGGAAAGCGTTTTACAGGAAGAGCCTGATAACGTGGATGTACGCACCGGCTGGATAATGACGTTGGCGGATGCGCGCTACAATCAGCAAGCCCTTACTGAAGCGAATAAATGGGCGCAGGCGCATCCGGGCGCAGACTCCGACGCACTGCTTGCCTACGTATATCATTCTCAAGGGAAAAACTGGGATGCACTGTTGGTTGCCAGCCAGGCGGATGATGTTGATCCAGGCAACAAAAATGCAAAATCCACGCTGCTATCTGCGCTGTCGGCGAACCGCGTTTCCGGACCCGCTTTAAATATTGCGGAGGTCGTTCCCACTGCTGATCCAGTGAAGCGCCGTCTTGAGCTTGATGCGGCGGCTGAAATGGTACGCTCCTCCTATACGTCCGCACGTAATGAAGAAGAACGGTTTATCGTGGCCGATAAAGCGCTGGCCCGTTATGACCAGTTGCTGGCGGCCTGGAAAGATGAGCCGTCTGCGCAGAATGATGTCCGTCGGGCGAGAATTGACCGTATGGGTGCCTTGTTGGTGCGTAAGCGTACTGCCGAAGTGATTGATGAGTATGAGTCCCTTTCTGCAAGCGGCGAAGTACCAAACTATGCAAAACGCTGGGTGGCATCAGCATGGTTAAGCGAACGTCAGCCGGAAAAAACCGAAGCGATGCTGGCGAGCATTTACTACCCGAATGGACCTATCCCGGTGACGCCGCTCAGTCCTGAGGATCAACAAGATCTGTTCTACGCGCACATTGATAATGAAAACTTCGATGCTGCCAAAAAACAAGTTGATGATTTGATCAAAGAGAGTCCGTATCTGCGGCGTATCTATGGCTCGCCAACGCCGCAGCCTAACGATAACTGGCTGCTCGGACAGTCGCTACTGACGCAATATCATATCGCTGCCAATGAACTGCCAGAGGCAGAAAAGCTCGCAGAGCATCTGGCACGAACAGGCTCTGGTAACCAGGGATTGCGCATATCTTATGCCTCTGTGCTTGAAGCGCGTGGATTGCCGCATGCGGCGGAGAAAGAGCTTAAGCTGGCGGAAGTCATTGAGCCAAGCAACCTGGAGCTGGAACGTCAGCAGGCTTACGTTGCACTGGATCTTCAGGAGTGGAAACAGGCAGATGAACTGACGGATGACGTTATTGCCCGTAGCCCGGATGATGAAGCGACGCTACGCCTCGCGCGTATTCGTGATGTCCACAAAATGTCGGAAGTGCGCATTAGCGGAACGCAGGGGATCTCGTCCGATAGCCCGGTCAGCGGTAAGAATGACTTCAACATCAACACGGCTATTTACAGTCCGCCGATTAATGACAACTGGCGACTGTTTACCGGATTCAACTTCGCTACCGGTGAATTTGAGGAAGGGAAGGGCATCAGCCGCGATCTGGCGGCGGGGGCAGAATGGACTTCCCGTGATTACTGGGCGGAAATGGAAGTGTCAGGCCGAAATTATGGCGATGGTCAGAAGATTGGCGGGCGTCTATCCGGCTGGCATGACTTTAATGACAACTGGCGCGTTGGTGGGTCGGCCGAACGCCTCTCTCGCAATACCCCGTTGCGCGCGCTGCGTAGTGGCGTGTATGCCAACGGCGGCGATATGTTTGTTCGCTGGTATCAAAACGAACGACGTGAATATCAACTGTCGTTTGCCGCATCACATTTCTCGGACGGTAACGATCGCATCGAATATGGACTCAGCGGAAAAGAGCGCATGTGGACCACGCCGCGCTTCACGCTGGACTTTACGCCGGGTATCGGCGGGAGCACCAACACCAAAGAGAATGTGCCGTATTACAACCCGAAGAGTGATTTTTCCGTTGTCCCTGGCTTGAGCGCGGAGCAGGTTCTTTACCGCCACTATGATACCGTCTGGACGCAGCAAGGCCTGGCAGGCGTAGGTGGCTACTGGCAGCAAGGTGAAGATGCAGGTGCTATCGTCCAGGTGGGATACGGCCAACGGCTTAAATGGAACAACGTCGTAGATGGCGGGGTGATGCTGATTTGGGATAAACGCCCCTATGACGGTAAACGTGAGCGGAATATCTCCCTCGCTTTCGATTTAAATGTCAGGTTTTAAGGATTGTTCATGCTGAAAAGATGCCTGTGGCTTAGCGCATTAATCGCTGGCTGGTTGATGATTACCGCGTGCAGCAGCGCGCACAATACAACGCCTCGCTATGTTCCTCCCGCAGAGAGAACACCGCTGACGGCGGATCATCCGTGGCCGAAAAATAGCTTTCTGGTGCTCGGCTACCATGATGTGGAGGATGGTGCAGCCGACCAGCGCTACCTCTCTGTGCGTACCAGCGCGTTGAGCGACCAAATGGCCTGGCTGCGTGATAATGGCTATCAGCCGATCAGCGTGCAGCAAATTCTGGACGCCCATGACGGTAAAATTGTACTGCCGGAAAAAGCGGTATTACTCACCTTTGACGACGGATATAGCAGTTTTTATACCCGCGTCTGGCCATTGCTGAAAGCCTACAACTGGCCTGCACTCTGGGCACCAGTAGGCAGTTGGGTTGATGCGCCAGCCAACAAAAAAGTCGATTTTGGCGGCTTAATGACCGCGCGAGATAAATTCGCCACCTGGAAAATGGTCGAAGAAATGGGCAAGTCGCCGTTGGTAGAAGTCGGTGCGCACACCTGGAACTCGCACTTTGGCGCTGAGGCCAACCCGCAGGGGAGTAAAGAGCCCGCTGTGGCGAACCGCCTGTATGATAAGAAAACCGGCACTTACGAAACGGACGAACAGTACACGCGACGTATAAACACGGATATCTCTCTGATCACTAACAAGATCAAAGCGGTGACCGCCAAATCGCCGCGCGCGTGGGTATGGCCTTACGGCGCAGCCAACGGTACAACGTTAAACCTGGCCAAAGAGCATGGCTATAAGATGGCCTTTACGCTTAATGAAGGGTTGGCAAATGCCGCGTTTCTCGATGATATTCCGCGCGTGCTGATTTCTGATAACCCATCCCTTAAGCGCTTTGCCAGTCAGGTCGCTCAGGTCCGTGAACCACAGACGATGCGCGTGATGCATGTCGATCTGGATTACGTGTATGACAAAGACCCTGCTCAGCAGAAGCGAAATATCGATAAGCTGATCCAGCGCGTTTATGACATGCGTATTTCTCATGTCTTCCTGCAGGCGTACGCCGATCCGCAGGGCGACGGGAATATTCGCGAACTCTATTTCCCCAACCGCTGGCTGCCGATGCGTGCCGATCTCTTTAACTATATCTCCTGGCAGTTACAAACGCGGGCAGGGGTGACGGTGTATGCCTGGATGCCGGTTCTGGCTTTCGATCTCGACGCGTCCATTCCACGCGTAACCGCATGGGATCCGAAAACGGGACGCACTGCTATCAATCACGAGAACTATGTTCGTCTCTCGCCCTGGGACAGCGAAGCGCGCAAACGCATCACTGAAATCTATGAAGACCTGGCGAAGCACGCCAGCTTCAAAGGTATTTTGTTCCATGACGATGCTTTCCTGACGGATTTTGAAGATGCGTCACCGGAGGCGTTAGCCGCCTACCGTGCCGCAGGGCTTCCGGGCAGTATCGAGCAAATACGTAATAATCCTCAGGCGTTCGAGCGCTGGACTCGCCTGAAAAGTAAGATGCTGATTGACTTCACCAAACAACTGACCCGGACGGTGCGTAATATTCGCGGTCCACAGGTGCAAACTGCGCGCAATATTTACGCCATGCCGGTACTGGAGCCTGAAAGTGAAGCCTGGTTTGCACAAAACCTGAATGATTTCCTCAATACCTATGACTGGACGGCGCCGATGGCGATGCCATTCATGGAACAGATCCCGGCCAATGATGCCAACGCATGGCTTGACCGACTGGTGAATGCCGTTGCACAAACCCCTGGGGCGCTGGATAAAACCGTGTTTGAACTGCAGGCACGAGACTGGCGTAAATCCGGGGATCAGGCTGAAATCAGCGGAAAACAAATAGCCGAATGGATGCGCCAGCTGAAATTAAGCGGTGCAGGTAACTACGGCTATTACCCGGATGATTTCATCAGCGACAAACCTGAGATGTCAGAGATTCGCTCGACGTTCTCCTCATACTGGTATCCGCAAAAATGACCGATCGCATTATTGCTTTCCTGATACTTTGCCTGATGTTCAGCCTGCCGTTTGGCGTGGCTGTCATCTTTACGGGTGAAGTGATGTTGAACTTCGTCTTCTTCTGGCCATTGTTCATGTCTGCTTTGTGGATAAGCGGCGGGGTCTATTTCTGGTTTTACCGTGAACGTCACTGGAAATGGGGAGATGACACGCCACCACCGACCCTGCCGGGGAATCCACTGGTTTCCATTCTGATCCCCTGTTTTAACGAAGGGATCAACGCGCGTGAAACCATTGAGGCAGCACTGGCACAGCGATATAAGAATATCGAAGTGATCGCCATCAACGATGGCTCGACGGATGACACTCACGACGTGCTGGAACAACTGGCAGTGGAATACCCCAGCCTGCGGGTGATTCATCTGGCTGAAAACCAGGGTAAAGCGCTGGCGCTCAAGACCGGTGCAGCCGCTGCGCGCAGTGATTACCTGGTGTGCATTGATGGCGATGCGTTACTGGATCGTGATGCCGTTGCCTATATTGTGGCCCCGCTGATCCAGTTCCCGCGCGTTGGTGCAGTGACGGGGAACCCGCGTATTCGAACCCGCTCTACGTTAATCGGTCGTGTGCAGGTCGGTGAGTTCTCTTCCATTATCGGCTTAATTAAGCGTACTCAGCGAGTCTATGGGCAGATCTTTACCGTTTCCGGCGTAGTTGCGGCGTTTCGTCGTCGCGCGTTGGCCGAGGTCGGTTACTGGAGCCCGGACATGATCACCGAAGATATCGATATCAGCTGGAAGCTGCAATTGCGCCACTGGTCGGTATTCTTTGAGCCGCGCGCACTGTGCTGGATCCTGATGCCTGAAACATTAAAAGGGCTATGGAAGCAGCGTTTGCGCTGGGCGCAGGGTGGTGCAGAGGTGTTTATCGTTAACATGCGTCGTCTGTGGTCGTGGGAGTTCCGCCGCATGTGGCCGCTGTTTCTTGAGTTCTGTTTTTCTACCGCCTGGTCGTTTGCCTATGCGATCAGTATCGTGCTGTTCCTGTTAGGGCTGATGATCCCGATGCCGGACTCGCTGTATGTACAGCATCTGTTCCCGCCAGCCTTTACCGGGCTTATTCTCGGTGTGGTCTGCTTAATACAGTTTGCGGTGAGTCTGATGATTGAACGACGCTATGAAAAAGGCATTGGCGCCTCGTTGTTCTGGATTATCTGGTTCCCGGTGGTGTACTGGATGCTAAGCCTGTTCACTACGCTGGTGGCTTTCCCGAAAGTGATGCTTAAACGCAAACGCGGCAGGGCGCGCTGGGTGAGTCCTGACCGTGGAATTGGGAGGATCGAATCATGAACCAGCCACTGATCTTCACGGAGCGGCGTTTGCTGCCGCGCATCATCGATGTGTTGTTGACGGCCATCGCATGGGTTGGATTTATCTATTTGATCTATAAAGGGCTGATCACAGCCCTGGCGCATTCACCGTATATGGGGGTGCGACCCTTTTTCACCACGCTGGATACGGTCACGTTTTATATCCTTGTCGCCCTGGTCAACGGCCTGGTGCTGATTGGCTGGGCGAAGTACAACCAGTTTCGTTTTCGGGTCGAACGCCGCAGTCGCAGACCCGGGCTTGAAGACCATGAGCTGGCAGAAAGTTTGCGTATTACTCGGGAGCTGGTTACGGAACTGAACAAGGCGAGGGTGCTGACGGTCCACCATCATGAGAATGGCGAAATCAGTCATATCGATGTGGACAGGGATATTGCCGATAACCGCCTCCCGCCGCCGACGCCAGCGATGTTGGAGTATTTGCCGCCAGAGCCGCAGCCGTCGATACAGAAAAAGCCTGAATGATATTTCTGCTTTCAGCCGCTTCCTTCAGCCTCGCATAGGTCTATGATTAGACCCAGACAATAAAAAAATGCGAGGCAATGTCGTGGATAAGGAACTACTGGATGCAGGTTACCGGGCCTATACTGGCGAGAAGATTGACGTCTACTTCAACACGGCGATGTGTCAGCATTCGGGCAATTGCGTGCGGGGAAGCTCGAAGCTGTTTAACCTGAAACGTAAACCGTGGATTATTCCGGATGAAGTGGACGTTGCCACGGTCATCAAGGTCATCGATACCTGTCCGAGCGGTGCGCTGAAATATCGCCAAAAATGAGTGAGGGAAGCATGGAAATTCTTGCAGGCCATAACAAGTTTTATGTCAATGATGCTGAGGGCAACCAGGTTGCCGAGATTGTTTTCGTGCCGACGGGCGAGCATCTGAGCATCATTGAACATACCGATGTCGATCCCAGTCTGAAAGGTCAGGGCGTCGGCAAACTGCTGGTGGCGAAAGTGGTAGAGAAGATGCGCGCTGAAAACCGCAAAGTTATTCCGCTGTGCCCGTTTGCCAAACATGAATTTGATAAAACCCGCGAGTACGACGATATCCGCGCCTGATTATCTTATATGCACTGGAAGGTATAACAGCCATCCGGTGCATCACGCTCGATGCAGTAAATCCTGATAAATCCCCGTCAGTATCCCTTGCGGGCCAAACTCTTTTTTAATCCACTGAGTGACACGACCGGTTGCCGAATGCTGGGTTGCCAAAAGCATTCGTGAATCCTGACGTGGGTTGTGGATCTGCCGTGTCACCAGCAACGACTTTTCCATCGCCTCGCGCACCATATAGTCTGGCAGAAAACCGATGCCCTCCCCCAGGATCTGGCACTGGCACTTGGTATTAAAATCGGGAACCAGAATCGACTCTTGACCGTGTAACAGCCAACCGACTTTTTTGTTGATGGTGTGCGCGGTGTCTTCCACCATGATGTTCGGGTACAGGCGTAGTTGGCTCTCAGAGATGGGTTCAGGCATAAACGCCAGCGGATGATCCGGGGCAATCGCGAACGACCAACGGATCGCGCCGATCTCGGTGTAATCAATTCCGCCGCCGTCCAGTAATGTATCGGGCGCGCCAATGGCGATATTGGCCAGGTTATTGATGATCGAATCCCAGACGCCGTTATACACCTCTGTAGTGACGGTTATCTGGCAGGTTGGAAACTGTTTCTTGAGTACCTGCAGCAGCCTCGCCGTATGTTGAGGGGTATACAACAGCTGGTTAATGCAGATGCGCACCCGAGCCTCAATTCCCTGAGCGATGGTATCAATGCTGCGCTTGATGGCGTGGAAATCGTTGAGCAGGTCGGTCGCCTTGCGAAACAGGTAACGCCCGGACTCGGTCAGCTCAATGCTGCGAGTACTGCGGGTAAACAGCACCACGTCGAGACCCATTTCCATGCGCTTAATGGTGTAACTAATTGCCGATGTGGTTAAGCCAAGCTCCTCCGCCGCCTTGCTGAAACTGCTATAGCGGGCAGCCATCGTAAATGCCAGTAGGTTTTCCTCGGTAAATATTGAATTCATCTTTCTCCCCTCCGGCGACAATGCGCATCCGCAACACGATGATTGTTGAATGTATTTGTAATCCTTATACAGAGCAATCAGTTTTGAACAGAATTTAACACTAGTTTTACATTTGATTTGAAGGCAATCACACTTCTGTATTTTAATTGCAGGCCGCTATCCGTGCAGCATACCGCCTGATTTCCCGGACTACTGATTAGTGGCTAAAAGGGCCCCAGCCATAAGGGAAAGATTGCACTACAGCACGTTTTGTTCTCATTGTTAAAATTGATTCAATAATCGATGCGCTAACGATGAATGAAATTTAAGCGGATGTTATTCTCTGCACTCTATTGCTATTCTCAGGTTATCGGATATTTAAAAAGTCTAAAAAACTGCAGGAGAGCAATTATGTCAGAGAAAGAACTCATTACTGAATTTCTGCTGGCGGCAGAGCAGGGCAATGCCGATGGATTAAAATCCTGTCTGGCAAAAAATGTGGATATTAACGCCACCAACCGCCAGGGGCGTACTGCCATTATTATTGCCAGCCTGAATAAACATTATGACTGTGTTTCTTTATTGATTGCTGCGGGTGCCGATATTAATAAACAAGATCAAACTTGTTTTAACCCCTTCCTGATTAGCTGCCTGACTAATGATTTAACGCTGTTGCGTACGGTATTACCGGCTGACCCTGACCTCAATTGCCTGAGCCGTTTTGGCGGCGTTGGTATTACACCTGCCAGCGAAAAAGGTCATGTCGAGATCGTGCGCGAACTACTGCTGCGTACCGATATCAATGTCAACCATACTAATTTTGTTGGCTGGACGCCGCTCCTGGAAGCCATCGTGCTAAATGACGGCGGTGCGAAGCAGCAGGAGATCGTTAAGCTGCTGCTCGACCATGGCGCAAACCCACACATGACGGATAAATACGGTAAAACCCCGCTGGAACTGGCGCGAGAGAAAGGGTACCACGAAATTGCCGAGCTGCTGATTGCGGCCGGAGCCTGACACAGGAGCGCCATTATCGCTACGCCATCACGGCGATGCGTACGGGCGCTAACCGCAGACAGCGCGTTTCTCACTTTCCGGGGAACGGGACGGGTTGAACAGGTTTTTTCCCACGCGGTAAACCTGTTGATACCCGAACAGCAGCGGCTGCTGACGTTACTGAGTGAAGATTGTGATAACGCACCTAACAGCTGTCGGTTGGCGCTGACGCATTGTGAAGACCTGTTTCACCCCGGTGAGCGGGTCAATTTTAGCGGGTCGGGAATAGTTGTTGGCAATGATAAATGGATAGAAACCGCCGGTTGCCAGCTGTGGCGAATACCACGGTGGACATCTGATGCAGCAAGCCTTGCCGCAGTCGGCTGGCAGCACTGGGAAGAGGTTATCCGCCAACAGCTAAAAAGCGACGACACATTATTTCTGTACCGGGGTGACAATCCGTTTTATCAGGAAATCACCCGTCAATTACTCAACCGCCGACAAACATTACTGACGGCGTTGCGTACAGGAGAAAATATTACTACGGCGGTCAGCCATTTAATTGGTTTGGGGATAGGGCTGACGCCCTCATCGGATGATTATTTAGTAGGCTTAAGCACCATTTTATTTATTCCCGGACATCCGCTGAGGAAATATAGAGACGATTTTTTAGCGGCATTGCAACGTGCAGGAAATAATACAACGCTACTTAGCAAAATAACGCTAGAGGAAGCATTTAATCAGCGTTATCGGGAAAGCATCGGACGGCTGCTGAACCAATTTATTACTGAGCAACAACTCGTTTCTACGCAATATATTACTGACATTAAAAATATCGGTTCAAGTTCTGGCTGCGACATGCTGTATGGCATGGCGGATGCCTGCGCCCTGAGCCACAGGTCCGGAGGGAATTATGTCGATCAGGATAGTTGTTAAAAAGAACACGTATTTTGATTCTGTCTCACTGATGTCTATCTCCACGCGCGCAAATAAGCTCGATGGCGTTGAGCAGGCGTTTGTGGCTATGGCGACAGAGATGAATAAGGGCGTGCTGAAGAATCTCGGCCTGCTGACGCCTGAGCTGGAAGAGGCGAAAAGTGGCGATCTGATGATTGTCATTAAAGGCGCCAGCGAGGCGGCGAACGACCAGACGCTGATGGCGATTGACGATCTGTTTACGCATAAAGAGCAGGGTGGCCAGCATGAATCGCGCTATGCCACGCTTGCCAGCGCGAAGAAGCATGTTCCTGAGAGCAATCTGGCGGTGATCTCGGTCAATGGCCTGTTTGCCGCGCGTGAAGCGCGCCAGGCGCTGCAAAATAACCTCAATGTGATGCTGTTCTCTGACAACGTCTCTCTTGAGGACGAGCTGGCGCTTAAGCAGCTGGCGCATGAAAAAGGACTGTTGATGATGGGGCCAGATTGCGGAACCGCCATCATTAACGGCGCGGCGCTGTGTTTTGGCAACGCGGTGCGTCGCGGCAACATCGGAATTATTGGTGCCTCCGGTACCGGCAGCCAGGAGCTGAGCGTACGCATTCACGAATTTGGCGGCGGAATTTCCCAGTTGATTGGCACAGGTGGACGCGATCTTAGCGAAAAGATTGGCGGCCTGATGATGCTTGACGCGATTGGCATGCTGGAGGCCGATCCACAAACTGAGATCATCGCACTTATCTCCAAACCGCCTGCGTCAGCGGTGGCGCGCAAGGTGCTGGAACGTGCGCGCGCCTGTCATAAGCCCGTGGTGGTGTGTTTCCTCGGACGTGAAGCCGCGCCTGCGGATGAAAAAGGCCTGCAGTTTGCCCGCGGTACTAAAGAGGCGGCGTTGAAAGCGGTACTGCTGACCGGCGTGAAAAAAGAGAGTCTGGATCTGCATCCGCTCAACTGGCCGCTGATTGAAGAGGTTCGCGCCCGTCTGACTCCACAGCAAAAGTACATCCGTGGCTTGTTCTGTGGCGGCACGTTGTGCGATGAGGCGATGTTTGCTGCCATGGAAAAACATGCCGAAGTTTACAGCAACATTCATCCGGATCCGGCATTCCGCCTGAAAGATCTCAACCGCAGCGTGGCGCATACCTTCCTCGATTTCGGTGATGACGATTTTACCAATGGCAAACCGCACCCGATGATCGATCCCACCAACCGCATTAGTCGTCTGTTACAGGAAGCGCGCGATCCTGAAGTTGGCGTGATCGTGATGGACTTCGTCCTTGGATTTGGATCGCATGAAGATCCGGTTGGCGTGATGCTCGATGCGATCGTTGAAGCCAAAGCGATCGCCGCCGCAGACGGTCGTCCGCTTGAGATCCTCGGCTATGTGCTGGGAACCGATCTTGATACGCCGTCGCTGGAAAAACAGTGTCAGATGCTGACCGACGCCGGGGTTATCTGGGCGAGCAGTAGCACCAACACCGGATTGCTGGCGCGTGAATTTATCTGTAAAGGGGAGGAAGCCTGATGAGCCAGACACTGTTTAACCAGCCGCTGAACGTGATTAACGTTGGTATCGCAATGTTCAGCGATGACCTGAAAAAGCAGAACGTACCGGTGACCCAGCTCGACTGGACGCCGCCGGGCCAGGGCAACATGCAGGTGGTAGCGGCACTGGACGACATTGCCGATTCACCGCTGGCAGACAAAATCGCGGCCGCTAACCAGCAGGCGCTGGAACGCATTATCCAGTCGCATCCGGTGCTGATTGGCTATGACCAGGCGATCAACGTCGTGCCGGGCATGACCCGTAACACCATCCTGCACGCCGGGCCGCCAATCCGCTGGGAAAAAATGTGCGGCGCAATGAAGGGGGCGGTAACCGGGGCGCTGGTCTTTGAAGGGCTGGCGAAAGATCTGGATGAAGCCGCGGAACTGGCCGCCTCGGGTGAAATCATCTTCTCTCCGTGCCACGAGCATGACTGTGTCGGCTCGATGGCGGGCGTGACGTCGGCATCGATGTTTATGCACATCGTCGAGAACAAAACCTATGGCAACCGCGCATATACCAATATGAGCGAGCAGATGGCGAAGATCCTGCGTATGGGCGCGAACGATCAGAGCGTTATCGATCGTTTGAACTGGATGCGCGATGTGCTGGGACCGATGCTGCGCGATGCTATGAAGCTGGCGGGCGAAATCGATCTGCGCCTGATGCTGGCGCAGGCATTGCACATGGGTGATGAGTGCCATAACCGCAACAACGCCGGGACGGCGCTGCTGATTCAGGCGCTGACGCCGTGGATTATTCAGACCGGCTATCCGGTTGAGCAGCAACGTGAGGTGTTCGAGTTCGTCCTTAGTAGTGATTACTTCTCCGGACCGACCTGGATGGCGATGTGTAAAGCCGCAATGGACGCTGCACACGGTATTGAATACAGCACCGTGGTGACGACGATGGCGCGCAACGGCGTTGAGTTCGGTCTGCGCATTAGCGGCTTACCGGGCCAGTGGTTTACCGGTCCGGCGCAGCAGGTGATTGGGCCGATGTTTGCGGGCTATAAGCCGGAAGATTCCGGACGTGATATCGGCGATAGCGCGATCACCGAAACCTACGGCATTGGCGGTTTCGCGATGGCGACGGCACCGGCCATCGTAGCGCTGGTGGGCGGTACGGTCGAAGAGGCCGTTGATTTCTCTCGCCAGATGCGAGAAATCACTCTCGGCGAAAACCCCAACGTCACCATTCCGCTGCTTGGTTTTATGGGCGTACCGACCGCTATCGACATTACGCGCGTGGGCAGCACCGGCATTTTGCCAGTGATCAACACCGCCATTGCGCACAAAGATGCGGGGATCGGCATGATCGGCGCCGGAATAGTTCACCCGCCGTTCGCCTGTTTTGAAAAGGCGATCCTCAACTGGCGCGACCACTACTGCCAATAACAATAACCGGGGCTAACGCGATTAGCCCCACAGTAGCGAAGCGAAAAACGTTGCTTACCTGCAGGGCTGGGCGATCTCCGCGATCGCAAACGATGCTTAACCTGTTAAGGATATTCCATGAACAGCATAAAACTAGAATGGAAACGTGGTGACTGGGCGGCTTACTTTGGGCTGATGACCAACAACCTGACTAACCTGCTGACAATGATGGGACTACTCATTTTTGTCGTCGGGATCCCTACCGAAATTGTCTATGGTCGCATTGCGCCTGCCTTTGGTCTGGCGGTGCTGGTGGCCAGCGTCTGCTACGCCTGGTTTGGCCTGCAGATGGCAAAGCACACCGGGCGTAACGACGTAACGGCGCTGCCGTCCGGACCGAGTGCACCGTCAATCTTCACCGTGACCTTCCTGGTGCTGATGCCGGTTTATCAGCAAACCAAAGATGCCAACTTCGCTATCCAGATAGCCCTGGTGTGGTGCTTTGTCGAAGCGTTGATCCTGGTCGGCGGCTCCTTCCTGGGCGAGACCATCCGCAAGATGATCCCGCGTACGGTACTGCTTTCTTGTCTGTCCGGCCTGGGGCTGTTGCTGCTGGCGATGAACCCGATGCTGCAGGCATTCGAAGCGCCGACGGTTTCTTTCATCGTCCTGTTGCTGATCTTCATTAACTGGTTCGGTAAGAAGCCGATTTTTGCCCGTATTCCTACCGGTTTACTGCTGCTGATTGCCGGTACGGCCCTGGCGTGGATCTCCGGTTTACAAAGCCCGGAAGCCATTAAAGCTTCGATGTCTTCCTTTGGCTTCAACCCGCCGGAAATTCATGTCGACAGCTTCCTGCAAGGTTTACCGCACGCACTGCCGTATCTGGCTTCTGCAGTTCCTTTGGGCCTGGCGAACTATATTTTTGACCTGGAGAACATTGAAAGTGCGCACGCGGCGGGCGATGAGTACAACACCCGTAAGGTCATGATGGCGAACGGCTTTGCCTCCATGCTCGGCTGCATGCTGGGTAACCCGTTCCCGGTGACCGTATATGTTGGGCATGCGGGCTGGAAAGCGATGGGCGCCAGCATCGGCTATACCCTCGCTTCAGGCATCACCATGTTCCTGGTGCCGCTGTTTGGGTTGGGCGCGTTTATGCTCGCCATTATTCCGATGACCGCGATAGTGCCGATTCTGGTGTTTATCGGCGTGGTGACCGCCAACCAGGTGGTGCGAGAAACGCCCAAAGTCGAGGTTCCCGTTATCTTCATCTGTCTGTTCCCGTGGATCGCCAACTGGGCATTGACCATCGTCAACAGCGTGATGGGTGCCGCCGGAACATCCGCGGGGAAACTGGGTAGTGACTTGCTGCACAGCAAAGGTGTCTATTACGACGGACTGGTGCATCTGGGAAGCGGCGCACCGCTGGCCAGCATGCTGTGGGGCTGCGTCGCTATCTTCGCCATTATGAACAAGCCGTTACGCGGCGCGATTGCCGCAGCCTTTGGCGCGCTGTTATCGCTGTTTGGCGTGATTCACTCCCCGGCGGTTGGCTTTGCGGAAGGCAGCTCGATGATGTTTGTTGTGGCCTACCTGATGATGAGTGGCATGTTTGTCCTCAAGCATGTTCTTGATAGCCGTGAAGCGGTGACTGCGCCTGAGCAGGAACCAACGAAAACGACCTGAATTGCCTGCAAGCGGAAGATAACACTATGAAAGAACTTGTGGTCGTTGCCATTGGCGGCAACAGCATTATCAAAGATAACGCCAGCCAGTCGATTGAACACCAGGCTGAAGCGGTGAAAGCGGTAGCGGATACGGTGCTGGAGATGCTGGCATCGGACTACAACATTGTGCTGACGCACGGTAACGGGCCACAGGTAGGGCTGGATCTGCGGCGTGCGGAAATCGCGCACGAGCGTGAAGGGCTGCCGCTTACCCCGCTGGCAAACTGCGTTGCCGATACGCAGGGCGGTATCGGTTACCTGATCCAACAGGCGCTGAATAACCGTCTGGCGCGGCGCGGTGAGCAGAGGGCAGTTACGGTGGTCACGCAGGTGGAGGTCGACAAAAACGATCCGGGCTTCGCTAATCCGACCAAGCCCATTGGCGCGTTCTTTAGCGAAGTGCAGCGTGATGAACTGCAGCGGGTCAATCCGGGCTGGCGCTTTGTTGAGGATTCGGGGCGCGGCTACCGTCGGGTAGTCGCCTCTCCACAACCGAAGCGCATTGTCGAGGCGGAGGCGATCAAAACGCTGACCCAGCAAGGCTTTGTGGTTATTGGCGCGGGTGGCGGCGGGATCCCGGTGGTGCGTAGCGATCAAGGGGATTACCAGAGCGTGGACGCGGTGATTGATAAAGATCTCTCCACGGCGCTACTGGCGCAGGAGATCCGCGCCGACATTTTGGTGATCACCACCGGCGTCGAGCAGGTCTGTATTCATTTTGGCAAACCCAACCAGCAGGCGCTGGATACGGTGGATGTCGCAACGATGACCCGTTACATGCAGGAGGGACATTTCCCGCCTGGCAGCATGTTACCCAAGATCGTTGCCAGCCTGGCGTTTCTGGAGCGTGGCGGTAAACGAGTGATCATCACCACGCCGGAATGCCTGCCTGCCGCACTGCGCGGCGAAACGGGCACCCATATTGTCCATTCCTGAGAGGAGACGTGAATGAAGGAAAGTAACAGCCGCCGTGAATTTTTAAGCCAGAGCGGAAAAATGGTGACCGCTGCCGCGCTGTTTGGCGCGGTCGCTCCGGTCGCGTATGCTGCTAATCCTGTCGGGAACACCTGCGGGTCGAAGAGCACAATGACGATTAACGATAAACACTATTACCTGGATAACGTCCTGCTGGAAGCGGGCTTTGATTACGAAAACTCGGTGGTGGTGCACACCCGTACCGCGCTGCAAACCGTTGAAATCCAGGACGGAAAAATCGTTGCGCTGCGCGAGAATAAGCAGCATCCGGATGCGACGCTGCCCCACTATGATGCGGGTGGAAAGCTGATGCTGCCCGCCATGCGCGACATGCACATCCATCTGGATAAAACCTTTTACGGCGGTCCCTGGCGTTCGCTGAACCGTCCGGCGGGCACCACTATTCAGGATATGATCCGCTTGGAACAAAAGCTGCTGCCTGAACTCCAGCCTTATACGCAGGAGCGCGCAGAAAAGCTGATCGATCTGCTGCAATCAAAAGGCACCTCGATCGCCCGCAGCCACTGCAACATAGAACCGGTTTCCGGGCTGAAAAATCTCGAAAACCTGCAGGCGGTACTGGCGCGTCGTCAGCCGGGTTTTGCCTGTGAAATCGTGGCGTTTCCGCAGCATGGCCTGCTGTTATCAAAATCTGAACCGCTGATGCGCGAAGCGATGCAGGCGGGAGCGCATTATGTCGGCGGTCTGGACCCCACCAGCGTCGATGGAGCGATGGAAAAATCCCTCGACACCATGTTCCAGATTGCGCTGGATTACGATAAAGGCGTGGATATCCATTTGCATGAAACCAGCCCGGCGGGCGTGGCGGCAGTGAATTACATGGTGGAGACGGTGGAGAAAACGCCGCAGTTAAAGGGCAAACTGACCATCAGCCACGCGTTTGCGCTGGCAACGTTGAACGAACAGCAGGTGGATGCGCTGGCGGGCCGCATGGCGGCACAGCAGATTACCATTGCCTCGACGGTGCCGATCGGTACCTTGCACATGCCGCTCAAGCAGTTGCGCGATAAAGGCGTGGAAGTGATTACCGGAACCGACAGCGTAATTGATCACTGGTCGCCGTATGGGCTGGGCGACATGCTGGAAAAGGCAAATCTGTACGCCCAGCTCTATATTCGCCCCAATGAGCTTAACCTGTCGCGTGCGCTGTTTCTTGCCACCGGCGATGTGCTGCCGCTAAACGATAAAGGTGAGCGCGTCTGGCCAAAAGCGCAGGATGAAGCCAGCTTTGTGCTGGTGGATGCCTCCTGTTCGGCGGAAGCGGTCGCGCGAATTTCCCCACGCACCGCGACCTTCCATAAAGGGCAACTGGTGTGGGGGAGTGTCGAAAGCTAGCCTGGTTTTACGCGCAGCGGCAAGCGCTGCTGCGCTCTCTTGGTGTTAACCGACGATCCCCATATAGCCGTGAATCCCCATATATAAACCGACCATCGCAATGAGCACACTGGAAAAATAGGGGGCTTTGCGTGCCATCGTGTTAAATCCGCTCCAGCGTTTGGCCGCCTGCTGCACGCTGATTGCCGCTCCCACGCCCACCGTTACGAGCGTCAGCGCCAGCCCGAGGCTGAAGCACAGCACCATGGTCGCACCCAGCGTGAAGGCTTTGAGCTGGATGCAAATCAGCAGCACCGTAATGGCGGCTGGGCACGGGATAAGCCCGCCGGTCAGACCGAACAGTAATATTTGGCCGTTGGTGACCTCTTTGCCCGCAAAGCGGCGCTGAATATCGGTGGCATGCGCCCGTTCGTGGGCATCCTGATACTCTTTCGAGCCTTCGGTGAGTCCTGCCAGTGCGGCATGGTCGTGATTATGCTCGTGTTCGTGATGATGATGGTGATGATCGTCATCGTGGTCATGATGATGGTCGTCATGATCATGGTGGTGGTGATGCCCGTGATCGTGGTCGTGATGCGTCAGGGCCAGCCAGTTCTGCTCTCCCTGCCAGGTTCGCCAGAACATCCAGAATGCGGTCCCGAGAATAATAATCGCCGAGACAAACTGCAGCCAGGGCTCAACGGCCTGGGCAGTAAACGCTTTGCTGATATACATCCCACCGAGCGCAATCAGCCATACCACGGCGGTATGCGACAGCGTTGCTGCCAGCCCCAGCATCACCGCCTGTTTGATGGTCCCCTTAATGGCAATAATAAAGGCCGCCATCATCGTCTTGGAATGCCCCGGTTCCAGACCGTGCAACACACCCAATAGAATCGCGCTGGGAATGAAAAACCAGGCGTTACCTTGCTGAAGAAGCGTAGAAAACTCACCCATGAGAATGATTCTTAGTTGTTTAATTTCGCCTGATTCTACTCCCCCCCAGTATCAAATACTACCCCCCAGTAGAATGTCGATGGTATTGTCCCTACAGCCAGACGTTAAAAAGGTAAAGTTATGTCACATACGATCCGCGACAAACAAAAGCTGAAAACCCGAACCAGCAAGATTCAGGGGCAGGTAGCGGCGTTGAAAACCATGCTGGATGAACCGCATGAATGCGCGGCAGTATTGCAGCAAATAGCGGCGATCCGCGGGGCAGTAAACGGATTAATGCGTGAAGTGATTAAAGGTCATCTGACCGAGCACATTGTGCATCAGGGCGATGAAATTAAGCGCGAAGAGGATTTGGATGTGGTCCTGAAAGTGCTGGATTCGTACATCAAATAAGTCAGTTTAACGGCTCATCCGCTTACTGGAATGAGCCGTTAAACAACACATTCTAGCCAAAAAACATCACAGATACGCACAGCAGACCGACAATCAGGGTGATCAGATTACCCACTGAACGGTACGGCTTCAGCGCCGGGATCAGATAGGTAGACAATGTCGGCATGATAAACAAAATCATGGCAATCAGCGGGCCGCTTATCGCGTAAATCATTGAAATAGCATTAGGATTAATGCAGCAGATGATAAACGTGATAGCCGAGACAAGCATGATGGACAGAGCGCGGTTAAAGGCCCGGCTTTTCTTCACACCCACCTGATGCAACGACGTTTTTACTACCTCCGTTGCCCCTTCAATCACGCCAAAGTAGGTGCCGAGGAACGATTTTGACATCGCTACGACGGCAACGATGATCCCGGAAATCGACAGCCATGCCGGCGCGTTTGGCATCATCGACAGCGCGGAAAGAATCGTCACGCCTTCATTTTTCGCGTCTTCGATATAGTTTGTCGGAATCGAAAGCAAGCAGCTGAAGACGAAAAACAGTACGCTCAGGCAGATGATAACGTAGGCTACCTTCATGATTTTTTTGCATTTACCCATGGCCTGCTCGCCGTATTTCTCTCGTCTGTCGATGGCGAACGTAGAGATAATTGGCGTATGGCTAAAAGCGAAAACCATCACGGGAATAGATATCCAAACCTGATGAAGCGTGTGCTGATCGAAAGACATCTGGCCGGTGAGTAGCGTTGGCTGCCAGCTTCCGGTCAGGTAGAGCGAAAGGAACAAAAAGTACGCGATGAGGGGGAACACCAAAAAGCCCATGACCCGAATAGTGGCTTGCCGGCCCATCAGAAAAATCAGGTTCAGCACCAGCACCACGCCAAGGCTGACCAACATGCGGATCCGCAGATCGATAGTGATATGTTTTGCCAGCTGTTCAGTGAGTGAATTGGTTATCGCTACGGCGTAGATCAGCACCACCACAAAGAAGGCAATAAAATAGAGGGTGGTGATCAGGCTGCCAATCTTCTTACCGTAGTAGTGGGTAACCGCGCCAGTGATCCCTTCACCAGCCGACGTTTTTGAGGACAGGATAAACTGGCATAGCGCCTTGTGCGGCCAGTAGGTTAAAGGCCAGGCGACGAGTGCGGTGATAAACAATACCACCGCGCCTGCAGAACCCAGCTGTATGGGTAGGAATAGGGTTCCTGCGCCGACGGCAGTCCCATATAGTGCGAAGCTCCAGAGAGTCTCTTCTTTTGACCAAAATTTCGACATTATTTGAACGTATCAACTATAAAATAAACAAAAAGAAGCGCAATTTACCACAAATGGCAGAGGCTGGGGGAGGTGTGAACAAGAGGGCGAGTGAATGGGACAATAGCCGGAACCGAGAAGATTCCGACTATTATTTTAATTATCAGGCAGTAACGCGCTGCTGGCGGCGCTTCATAACGCGCTCGCGTAACGTGTCATAAGCCCAGTTATAGAACATGGTGTACGGCAGGAAGAACAGGAAGAAACCTATTTCCAGCGTGAATGCCTGAACCAGGCTGACGTTCAGCACATACGCCACGATGCTCACCCCGATCACAATAAAACCGCTCTCGAAGCCTAACGCGTGAAATGCTCGCACTTTCGCCGTACGTTTTACCAGGTGCGACGGCCACAAACGGTCAAACAGGGCGTTATAAATGATATTCCAGATCATCGCTGTGGTGGCGAGAAGAATGGTCAGTCCGCCCATTTCCAGTACCGAGCGCTGCATCAACCATGCGGTGGTTGGTGCGAGGATCGCGGTGGCAATGCCTTCAAAGCAGACGGCATGAAAAATACGCTCAACTAACGAGCGGCGTTGGACAGTATCGTGTTGCATAACCTAAAACCTTCTTTGATGCCCGGATAACGGAATGGTGGCAATTTTATCGTTTTATGTGATATCTAAAAGATAGTATCCATCGATAAAGTAGATAGTTCATGCGTTATTCTCCTGAAGCATTAACGGCATTTGTGGAGACCGTTTCCTGCGGTTCATTTTCTGCGGCGGGCCGGCGGTTGCGTAAAAGCCAGTCCACTATCAGTACGGCCATTGCGCATCTGGAAGCCGATCTTGGTTTTGCGCTGTTTGACCGCTCATCCCGCCAGCCAACGCTGACCGAGGAAGGTAAGCGGGTGTTGGGCTATGTGCAGGCTATTCTGACGGCCAGCGAACGTCTCGATGAGGCGGCGATCTCGCTGTCGGGTGAAACTGAGGCGCGTCTGACCTTTGTGCTGTCTGACACGCTGCATCCGGATGTGCTGGAAGAGTTGATGGTGCAGTTTGATCGCAAGTTTCCCCATACCGAGTTTGAATGCCTGATTGGCGAAGATGAAGACGTGATCGATCTGCTGCAAAAAGGACGTGCTCAGGTGGGGTTGATCGAGGCGCGGGAAGATTACCCGACCGACATGGGCGTTACGCGTCTGCCGATGCAAACCTGGATGGGATTATACGTTGCAGCGTCGCATCCGCTCGCGGCTCAAGAAAAACTGCAGTGGGAGCAGCTACACACCTGGCGCGAGCTGCGCTTGAATACCTATCTGGAAAGCGGCACCAACGTGGCGCGCGGCCCCGTCTGGTCTGCTCCTAACTATCTGTTATTGCTAAGTATGGCTGTTCAGGGATTCGGCTGGTGCGCGCTCCCTTGTGCGCTGGTGGAGGAGTTTGCGGCAGAAAAACCACTGGTGCAATTAAAGATGCCTGGCTGGCCAAAGGCTATCTCTATCGATCTGTTGTGGAATAAGAAATCACCGCCTGGTGTGGCAGGAAGTTGGCTGCGTGACCATTTACAGCAGAGTGGCGTTCATATGACCAATAAGTGATACGAATTTCCTTTGTGATAAAAATCACCGTTTTTAAACAACCTTGATAACTATTTTTAACAATCATCTACTATTGCGGTGTTATTTTGCGCTGAGGTAGTGATGAAAGAGGTTGTGATCGTCGGGGCATTAAGGACACCGATTGGCTGCTTCCAGGGGACGCTGGCGCGCCACTCTGCCGTTGAGTTAGGCAGCATGGTGGTCAAGGCGTTACTGGAACGCACGGGCGTGGACGTTCACGCTGTGGATGAAGTGATCCTCGGACAGGTGCTTACCGCAGGTGCCGGGCAGAACCCTGCGCGTCAGTCTGCCATCAATGGTGGGCTACCCAATACCGTTTCCGCCATCACCATTAACGATGTCTGTGGCTCGGGTCTGAAAGCGCTGCATCTGGCGACCCAGGCTATCCAGTGTGGCGAAGCCGACATTGTGATTGCGGGCGGGCAAGAGAATATGAGCCGTGCACCGCATGTCCTTACCGATAGCCGCACTGGCGCACAGCTGGGGAACAGCCAACTGGTCGACAGCCTGGTACATGACGGTCTGTGGGATGCCTTCAACGATTATCACATGGGCGTTACCGCGGAAAACCTGGCGCGAGAATACGGAATCAGCCGCGAATTGCAGGATGCCTACGCGCTGCACTCGCAGCACAAAGCGCGGATGGCAATTGATGCCGGACGCTTTAAAGATGAAATCGTGCCGGTGGTAACACAGCGTAACGGGCAATCGTTCGTGGTGGACACCGACGAACAACCGCGTACCGATGCCAGCGCCGAAGGGCTGGCGCGTCTGGATCCTACCTTTGACAGACTCGGTTCGGTAACGGCGGGTAACGCGTCATCCATCAACGACGGTGCCGCTGCGGTGATGATGATGAGCGAGGCCAAGGCGCAGGAACTTAACTTACCTGTGTTGGCCCGTATTCGCGCCTTTGCCAGCGTCGGAGTCGACCCTGCGCTCATGGGGATTGCGCCAGTGTATGCAACACGCCGCTGCCTTGAGCGCGTGGGCTGGCAACTGGCTGATGTTGATCTTATCGAAGCTAATGAAGCCTTCGCCGCGCAGGCATTATCCGTTGGGAAAATGCTGGAGTGGGATGAACGGCGGGTGAATGTGAACGGCGGGGCCATTGCGCTCGGCCATCCGATTGGCGCTTCTGGCTGTCGTATTCTGGTTTCGCTGGTACATGAAATGGTGAAACGTCGGGCGCACAAGGGCCTGGCAACACTGTGTATTGGTGGTGGTCAGGGGGTGGCGCTCGCTATCGAACGAGACTAATCTCCGTCATACTTCAAGCTGCATGTGCGTTGGCTTTACTCGCTCACCCCAGTCACGTACTTATGTACGCTCCGGGGAATTCGCTGCGTCGCCGCGTGATTCGGCCTTACGGCCTCACCCCTTCGGGGCCAGCGCAAGCGCTGTTCAAAACGGCCGGGAAGTTTTGTCCTGCAACTCGAATTATTTAGGGTATATATTTTTCTTCTCGAACAGTTTTCTGCCGTGTTATCTCTTCCTCTATAAAAAAGCCCTCCAGCAGGAGGGCAAGGCCAGTTACAGAAACATACACTCTAAACCCTGCCAACATATCAAAACGTTGTTTCATTTCATGTGATTGATAGCGCACTTTGTTAGAAAAGGTGTGTGAATGACGTATGAGCCTGGCTGTATTTTCAATATCTTATCCCTGCCACTAATGATCTACTCTTTTGTGTTTTTATCTATCTAATTGTTTTAAATGATTTTATTGAAACCATTTTTGCGATTTATATGCGCTAGCGTGATCGCACTTACACTTTTGATAATAAGATGCGGAAAAAGTGAAACATCGTTTTATTTATAATTGAAAACACATTCAGGGAGGGATATCATGAGCGCATAAGATAAAACGGAACAGCGTTTTGCTATTCGTTTAAGCATTCACGGTCAATTTATCACTGGAGGTAAATGTGGACGTAAGACAAAGCATCCATAGTGCGCATGCGAAAACCCTGGACACTCAGGGGCTGCGTAATGAGTTTTTGGTCGAAGAAGTGTTTGTCGCAGATGAATACACCATGGTCTACAGCCACATCGACCGCATCATTGTTGGCGGCATTATGCCAGTGGCCAAAACCGTCTCTGTGGGTGGCGAAGTCGGCAAACAGCTGGGCGTAACCTATTTCCTCGAACGTCGTGAGCTGGGTGTGATCAATATCGGCGGCCCGGGCACGATTACCGTTGACGGCCAGTGCTATGAAATTGGTCATCGCGACGCGCTGTACGTCGGAAAAGGGGCAAAAGAAGTGGTATTCGCCAGTATTGATACGGCGAAACCGGCGAAGTTTTACTACAACTGCGCGCCGGCACACACGACTTACCCAACTAAGAAAGTCACGCCTGCAGACGTTGCGCCAGTGACGCTGGGTGATGACCTCACCAGTAACCGTCGTACCATCAACAAATACTTTGTGCCGGATGTTCTGGAAACCTGCCAGTTGAGCATGGGTCTGACTGAACTGGCTCCGGGTAACCTGTGGAACACCATGCCGTGTCATACCCATGAACGTCGTATGGAAGTCTATTTCTATTTCAATATGGAAGAAGACACCTGCGTCTTCCACATGATGGGTCAGCCTCAGGAAACGCGTCATATTGTGATGCACAACGAGCAGGCGGTGATTTCTCCAAGCTGGTCTATTCACTCCGGTGTCGGCACAAAAGCTTATACGTTCATTTGGGGCATGGTCGGCGAAAACCAGGTCTTTGATGATATGGACCATGTTGCAGTAAAAGATCTGCGCTAGTTGCGGGCGACAGCCGTGCCTGCTGCGGCGGGCATTATAAAAAATTAAGGATTTACAATGATTTTGAATGCATTCTCTCTTGAAGGTAAAGTCGCCGTTGTGACCGGTTGTGACACAGGTTTGGGTCAGGGTATGGCGCTGGGCCTGGCTGAAGCGGGCTGCGATATCGTCGGTATCAATATTGTTGAACCGACAGAAACCATCGAACGCGTGACCGCACTGGGCCGCCGTTTTTTAAGCCTGACCGCCGATCTGCGTCAAATCGATGGTATTCCGGCGCTGCTGGAGCGCGCAGTGGCAGAATTCGGCCATATCGATATTCTGGTCAACAACGCGGGTCTTATCCGTCGTGACGATGCGATCGATTTCAGCGAAAAAGACTGGGACGACGTGATGAACCTGAACATTAAGAGCGTGTTCTTTATGTCTCAGGCTGCGGCGAAGCATTTTATCGCTCAGGGTAACGGCGGCAAAATTATCAATATCGCCTCTATGCTTTCCTTCCAGGGCGGGATCCGCGTGCCGTCTTACACCGCATCTAAAAGCGGCGTAATGGGTGTTACCCGTCTGATGGCGAACGAGTGGGCAAAACATAACATCAACGTCAACGCGATTGCACCGGGTTACATGGCGACGAATAACACTCAACAGCTGCGTGCTGATGAGCAGCGTAGCGCAGAGATCCTCGATCGTATCCCGGCGGGTCGTTGGGGTTTACCGAGCGACCTGATGGGGCCTGTCGTGTTCCTGGCGTCCAGCGCATCTGACTATATCAACGGCTATACCGTTGCAGTAGATGGCGGCTGGCTGGCACGTTAATTCACTTTCCAGAACCGTTAAACCCTGCCCTCTGGCAGGGTTTTTTTATATTCGGATTAATAAAATCCATATTGTGGTTATAAATTATTCCATATTAAATTTCATACGTATAAATTTATTGTTTTTAATATTCTTTAATATCAACGAATTAAATTTAATTGAGTGATTGTCGGTAAATTTTAAAATTGGAATATCCATCACATAACCATGTGGTGTAGCTATTTAATCCATGTTTTTGCCGTTTCCCGCCTGACGCTTCCTGCAAGGGATCCCTTACTTTCAATGGCATGGTTACTCTGTATCTGGCAGGAAAAAATGGTCTCAATAAATAATGATGCTGCTTTAGCGCCGCGCCTAGTGCGCGATACGCGACGTATGAATATGTTTGTTTCTATCTCTGCGGCTGTCGCAGGGTTGTTATTCGGCCTGGATATTGGCGTGATTGCTGGCGCGTTGCCTTTTATCACCGATCACTTTGTGTTGACCAGCCGCCTGCAGGAGTGGGTGGTAAGTAGCATGATGCTGGGTGCGGCAATTGGTGCGCTGTTTAACGGTTGGTTGTCATTCCGCCTGGGGCGCAAATACAGCCTGATGGCGGGCGCGATCCTTTTCGTCGTCGGATCTCTGGGCTCGGCGTTTGCCTCCAGCGTAGAAATGCTCATTTTTGCTCGCGTGGTGCTGGGCGTAGCGGTGGGGATCGCGTCTTACACCGCACCGCTCTATCTCTCTGAAATGGCCAGCGAAAACGTGCGTGGCAAGATGATCAGTATGTATCAGCTGATGGTGACGCTGGGCATCGTTCTGGCCTTTTTGTCCGATACCGCGTTCAGCTACAGCGGTAACTGGCGCGCTATGCTGGGCGTGCTGGCGCTTCCGGCTGTATTGCTGATTATTCTGGTTGTTTTCTTGCCCAACAGCCCGCGCTGGCTGGCGGAGAAAGGTCGCCACATCGAAGCTGAAGAAGTACTGCGCATGTTGCGCGATACGTCAGAAAAAGCCCGCGATGAGCTGAACGAAATCCGTGAAAGCCTGAAGCTGAAGCAGGGTGGTTGGGCGCTGTTTAAAATTAACCGTAACGTGCGTCGTGCGGTTTTCCTCGGAATGTTACTGCAGGCGATGCAGCAGTTCACCGGGATGAACATCATCATGTATTACGCGCCGCGCATTTTTAAAATGGCGGGTTTTACCACCACAGAGCAGCAGATGATTGCCACGCTGGTAGTTGGCTTAACGTTTATGTTCGCCACCTTTATTGCCGTCTTCACGGTCGACAAAGCAGGACGTAAACCGGCGCTGAAAATTGGTTTCAGCGTAATGGCTATCGGGACGCTGGTGCTTGGTTATTGTCTGATGCAGTTTGATAACGGCACGGCTTCCAGTGGGCTATCCTGGCTGTCAGTTGGCATGACGATGATGTGTATTGCAGGCTATGCAATGAGCGCCGCGCCGGTGGTGTGGATCCTGTGTTCGGAAATTCAGCCACTGAAATGCCGTGATTTTGGTATTACCTGCTCCACCACCACCAACTGGGTGTCGAACATGATCATTGGCGCAACGTTCCTGACGCTGCTCGACAGCATTGGTGCCGCCGGTACGTTCTGGCTCTATACTGCGCTGAACGTCGTGTTTATTGGCATCACGTTCTGGCTGATTCCAGAAACCAAAAACGTCACGCTGGAGCATATCGAACGTAAGCTGATGGCAGGCGAAAAGTTAAGAGATATTGGGGTGTAAGTCAGACAAGCATGCCGGATAGCGATTCAGCCTTGTCCGGCCTGCGAGTGGAGTCTCTTACAGGCCGGGAAAGCGTCAACGCGACCCGGCTTTTTTATTTAGCACCTTACCCGTGCAGAAAATCTTCGCGAATTGGGGTAAAGGTATCCAACAGCGTTCCCGGTTTTAAGCAGACGCAGCCATGCATAATGTTGGGCTGTTTATACAGGGTATCGCCCGCCCTAACGATATGTTTCTCTTCGCCGATGGTAAATTCAAACTCACCGGACAACACGTAAGTCAGCTGCTCGTGCGGATGATTGTGCATCGGGCCGATTGCGCCTTGCTCGAAGTTCACCTCAACCGCCATCATGTTACCGTCGTGAGCAAGAATACGCCGGGTAACGCCATTGCCCAGATCGTCAAGCGTGGTCTCTTTATGAAAAATAAACATCCGGCCTTCCTGTAATTAATTAAAACAATGTTTCATTAAAGCTATATCAGAAAATTAAAAAAAGAAATGCACGCCAACAGATGTGGAAAGTTGATCACATCTTTGGTTCACTGGAGAGACAACAACGAGTCAGGGGAAATGATGAAAACGATCGGTCTGTTAGGCGGTATGAGCTGGGAATCTACCATTCCTTATTATCGACTCATTAATGAAGGGGTAAAACAGCGTCTGGGTGGTCTGCATTCGGCACAGATTCTGTTGCACAGCGTGGATTTTCACGAGATTGAAGTCTGCCAGTCAAGCGGTGACTGGCAGCGAGCTGGTGAGATCCTCGCGCAGGCCGCCACAGGGCTACAGCAAGCCGGGGCGCAAGGAATTGTTTTGTGTACCAATACCATGCACAAAGTTGCAGAGGCGATTGAAAGCGCCTGTGATGTGCCGTTTCTGCATATTGCTGACGCGACGGGGCGGGTGATACAAAAGCAGCAGATGAACAACGTGGCGCTACTGGGTACGCGTTACACCATGGAGCAGGATTTTTACCGCGGGCGTTTACAGACTGAATTCGGCATTAGCACGTTGATCCCTGAAGCTGATGATCGTCAGAAAATAAACCAGATTATTTTCGATGAGCTGTGTCTCGGTGAATTCAGCGAGGCTTCCCGCGATTATTACCTGGGCGTCATCGACCAACTGGCGAAACAGGGGGCGCAAGGGGTGATCTTTGGCTGTACCGAGATTGGTCTGCTGGTTCCCACCGAGCTAAGCCCACTACCGGTTTTCGACACTGCGGCAATCCATGCGCAAGATGCGGTGGCGTTTATGCTTTCGGCTGCGGATGCAAAATAGCCTCCAGCGGGTCAATAAGCCTCGGTAGATGGGCTTGCAGATGCGCCGTAAAAGCATCAACCAGCGCCGAGGCGGGGCGATGAAGCGGGTGAATCAGGCTGACTGTAAAGGGTACCGAAATACTGAAGCGGCGGATAACGACTCCGCTGCTGGCGTAATCCAGCGCGGTCAGTGGGTTCACCACCGAGATCCCCACGCCTGCCCGCACCATTGCACAAATTGAAGCGGCGCTATGGGTTTCAATCACCATGCGGCGCTTCACCTGGTGCTCATTAAACAGGGTATCCAGTAGCTGACGGTAGCTGTCGGTACGCGACAGGCTGATGTAGTTTTCTCCCTGAAAATCCTGCGGCGTTAACACCGCTTTCTTAGTCAGCGGATGGCCCAGCGGCAGCACGCACACTTCATCCAGCGCCAGCAATTCGGTGCGTTTCGTTCCGGCAGGCGTATGCAGCGTTTCCGTTAACCCCAGATCGTGGCGCTGCGCCGACAGCCACTCTTCCAGCAGCGGTGACTCCTGCGGCACTATCTGAATATTGACTTGTGGATAGCGTGCGAGGAATGGCTGCAGCAGCGGCGGTAAAAAAGACTGTGAGAATACCGGCAGGCAAACAATCGACAATTCGCCCTGGCGAAACTCGCGCAGGCTTTCGGCGGCGCTCACAATTCTGTCCAGGCCATACCACGAACGTTGCACCTCTTCAAACAGACGTAACCCTTGCACGGTTGGGTGCAGTCGGCCACGCGTACGTTCAAACAGCGTTAATCCCAGCACTTTCTCGAATCGGGCCAGTTCCCGGCTGACGGTGGGCTGCGAGGTATGTAGCATGCGCGCGGCTTCTGTCAGATTGCCTGCCGTCATGATGGCGTGAAAAATTTCGATGTGTCGCAGGTTAACGGCGGGCATGGGCAATCCTCAAATGAATCAATCCATATCATTTTTGCATAGACTCACGATAAAACGATATTTTTTATTCTTTTCGGGCTGTGGCGTAATCATAAAAAAGCCAATACCGGAGCACACCATGCCACGCCCACTCAATAGTACTGACACTGACCTGACCGCCGACAACCTGCTGCGCCTGCCTGCCGAATTCGGCTGCCCGGTGTGGGTCTATGATGCGCAGATTATCCGCGGGCAGATTGCCAAATTGAGTCAGTTTGACGTGGTGCGTTTCGCCCAGAAGGCATGTTCGAATATTCATATTTTGCGCCTGATGCGCGAGCAGGGCGTGAAGGTTGATTCCGTCTCGCTTGGCGAAATTGAACGTGCGTTGGCGGCAGGCTTCGTACCGGGGAAAGATGAAATCGTCTTTACCGCCGATATGATTGATGAAGCGACGCTCGCGCGGGTGCATGAATTGAGCATTCCGGTAAATGCCGGGTCGGTGGATATGCTGGAACAACTGGGCCAGGTCTCGCCGGGCCATCGCGTGTGGCTACGCGTAAACCCTGGCTTTGGGCATGGGCACAGTCAGAAAACCAATACCGGCGGCGAAAACAGCAAGCACGGGATCTGGTATAGCGATCTTCCCGCGGCGCTGGAGGTGATTCAGCGCTATAAGCTGAAGCTGGTGGGGATTCATATGCATATCGGCTCCGGCGTGGACTATGCGCATCTGGAGCAGGTGTGCGGTGCGATGGTGCGCCAGGTGGTTGAATTTGGCCAGGATCTGGAGGCGATCTCCGCGGGTGGCGGTTTATCAATCCCGTATCGCGAAGGCGAAGAGGCGATCGATACCGATCACTACTTTGGATTGTGGAACGCTGCGCGTGAACAGATTGCTAAACACCTGGGTCACCCGATCGCGCTTGAGATAGAGCCGGGGCGTTTTCTGGTCGCGGAAGCTGGCGTGTTAGTGGCGCAGGTGCGTAGCGTAAAAGAGATGGGTAGCCGCCACTTTGTGCTGATCGATGCGGGCTTCAACGATCTAATGCGCCCGGCCATGTACGGTAGCTATCACCATATCTCCGCGCTGGCAGGGGATGGTCGTTCTCTGGAACACACCCCGCAACGGGAAACCGTGGTAGCCGGGCCGCTGTGTGAATCTGGCGACGTGTTTACCCAGCAGGAGGGCGGAAATGTGGAAACCCGTCTGTTGCCTGCGGTGGTGCCGGGCGATTATCTGGTGCTGCATGATACTGGGGCGTACGGCGCGTCAATGTCGTCAAACTACAATAGCCGTCCGCTGCTGCCGGAGGTTTTGTTCGATAACGGTGTGGCGCGGCTAATTCGCCGTCGCCAGACCATTGATGAGCTGTTAGCGCTGGAATTAATCTGATTACAGCGTTGTGAAATGCCGGATGGCGCTACGCTTATTCGGCCTACGAGATTAACTGCGCCGCCATCCGGCATTTGATTACTTAAAGTATGGCCCGAGCGTTACTGAGTCACGTAGTACCAGTTTGCCGGTAAACGGTGGGATTGGCTCGACGCTCTCGCCGTTGGCCAGCCGGATAGCCTGGTCGATTGCCGTGGTTATCATGGTATCAATCGGCAGATAAACGGTAGACAGCCCCGGCTCCAGCCATTTGGCGCTGGGCGCATCATCAAAACCAAACAGTGAGACGTCCGTTGGGATCCTCAGCCCGGCCTGATGTAACGCTTTTGATGCGCCTAATGCCATGTCATCGTTACAGGCGAACAGGGCGCTGAATCTCACCCCTTCCTCCAGCAGTTCACGGCAGGCCTCATAGCCTCGCGTCATCGTGGAGTCGCCGTATTTGACCTTATCGGGATCCCAGGGAATACCGTTTTTTTCCAGCGCCTTACGATACCCCATCAGGCGGGATTTACCGGTAGGCGTATGGCCTGGCACAGTGATACAAGCAATATCGCTATGTCCCTGCGAGATCAGATAATTGACCGCCTGATAGGCCGCGTCTTCCTGTTCAAAGAAAATTGCGCGATCGCGGGCCTGGCTGACATCACGGTTGATGACCAGCAAGGGCATAGCAATGCTGTTCATCAACGACATAATCGCCTTTTCACTCATATAGCGGGTATAGAGAATAATGGCGTCGCACTGCCTGTCCGCCAGCATTTGCACGGCTTCCTGCTCACGCTCTGGTGTGTCGTGTCCGTCGGTGACGATCAACTGCTTGCCGTGAGATTCCGTCTGGCGTGAAGCCTGTTGCAGCAGGCGGCCAAAGTAGAATCCATCAAATGTGGAAACTACCAGACCAATGCTGTTGCTGGTGCGGTTTGCCAAAGAGCGCGCTAAAAAATTAGGCCGATAATCAAGTGCCTGCATGGCCTTAAACACTTTCTGGCGCGTGCTCTCTTTTACCTGACCCGTGCCATTCAGTACGCGCGAAACGGTTGCTTTTGAGACGCCTGCGTGTCGTGAAACGTCCAACATCGTAGTCATAACGCTATCCTGGTTAATCGTTTGACGATGAATTCCCCGGCTCTGTCAGCGTCGAAACGGAATGGCGACGCACCAGAGTTGGGTTAAAAACGTGGGTAATTTCAGGCACGGGACGCTTCTCCGCCAGCGCGAGCGCCAGTTCGGCAGCCTGGGTTGCCATCGTCACGATCGGGTAGCGCACCGTGGTCAGACGCGGGCGCACGTAGCGGGAAACCAGCACATCATCAAAACCAATCAGCGAGATTTCTCCCGGCACATCAATGCCGTTATCATTCAATACGCCCATGGCACCAGCCGCCATTGAGTCGTTGTAGCAGGCTACCGCAGTGAAGTTTTTGCCACGGCCAAGTAACTCGGTCATGGCCTGCTCACCGCCACTTTCATCCGGTTCACCAAACGTTACCAGTCGATCGCTGACAGGAATATTGCTCTCTGCCAGCGCGTCGTAATAGCCTTGCAGACGATCTTCAGCATCTGAAATCGTGTGATTGGAGCACAGATAGCCAATGCGCGTATGGCCCTGCTGAATGAGGTGTCGGGTCGCGAGCCAGGCGCCGAAACGGTCATCAAGGGCAACGCAACGTTGTTCGAATCCCGGCAGAATTCGGTTAATCAATACCATGCCGGGGATTTGCTTCATGAGCGATGCCAGCTCAGCATCCGGGATAATTTTTGCGTGGACAACAAGGGCTGCGCAGCGGTGGCGAATGAGCTGTTCAATCGCCAGTCGTTCCTTCTGTTCGTTATGGTAGCCGTTACCAATCAGTAAAAAATTACCGGTGTTATACGCCACCTGCTCGACAGCTTTAACCATTGCCCCAAAAAATGGATCGGACACATCACCTACCACCAGACCGATGGTTTCAGTGGATTGTTGTGCCAGCGCACGCGCATTGGCGTTGGGGTGGTAGCTGAGTGATTCCATTGCACTCGTTACGGCCAGGCGCGATGCTTCGCTGGCTTTAGGGGAATCATTAATCACTCGAGAAACGGTGGCGACTGATACACCAGCTAGTCGGGCTACATCCTTTATGGTCGCCATGATAGTACCTGTTGTGGGTAAACGCTTACATTCCGTCAGTGTTACGGAAAATGGCTGGCTGTTCAAGCAGATTGCCCGTCAGAACGTCGCAAATGTGAGCGCACACGAGCGAAGTAAGACAGAAAATAGAAAATGCTAATTTTTGCTTACACTTTGCGATGTGCTGTTGCGATTGTTCGCTGGTGAGGGAACTGAGCAGATTGCTAGAGTTGAGATCCCAGAGGTATTGATAGGTGAAATCAACTTTCGGGTTGATCACTAGAATTACACCAGCCTGCGCAGATGCGCAGGTTTTTTTTTACCTTCAGCCTATCTGTAACAGTAACCGATAATTTACACAACTCGTTGCATTTGGGTTCATTCCTTTGCGTTTTCGCACTGGCGTATCTGGCTGCTGACGACCACAATCAAGATCCCAGAGGTATTGATTGGTGAGATTATTCGGTACGCACTTCGTACCTGTCTCTTGCACCAACCTGCGCGGATGCGCAGGTTTTTTTTCGGATTGTATTTACCAGTTACCTGTCGCGCCCATTCCCCAACTCGTATACTCTCCCACCATTGATGTTCATATAATTAATGGCACAGGGAGTTGAGATGCTATTTGGCTTTTTTCGTAATCTGTTTCGCGTGCTTTTCCGCGTTCGCGTCACGGGCGATGTCAGCGCGCTACAGGGAGAACGCGTTCTAATCACTCCCAACCATGTCTCATTTATAGACGGCATCCTGTTGGCGCTCTTTTTACCGATTCGTCCCGTCTTCGCTGTTTACACCTCGATCAGCCAGCAATGGTATATGCGCTGGCTAACCCCGCTGATTGATTTCGTACCGTTAGATCCAACCAAACCGATGTCGATTAAACATCTGGTTCGTCTGGTCGAACAGGGCCGTCCGGTGGTTATTTTCCCGGAAGGACGTATTTCGACCTCCGGCTCGTTAATGAAAATTTATGACGGTGCGGGGTTTGTTGCCGCTAAGTCGGGGGCGACGGTGGTCCCTGTGCGCATTGAAGGCGCGGAGCTTTCCCGCTTTAGCCGCCTGAAAGGTTTGGTTAAACAGCGATTCTTCCCGCGCATCCGCTTACACATCCTACCGCCCACACAACTGCCGATGCCGGAAGCTCCGCGTGCTCGCGATCGCCGCAAAATTGCCGGAGAGATGCTGCATCAAATTATGATGGAAGCACGCATGGCGGTTCGTCCGCGTGAAACGCTATACGAGTCGCTGCTGGCGGCGAAATACCGTTTTGGCGCAGGCAAAAACTGCATTGAAGATGTTAACTTTACCCCGGACAGCTACCGCAAGCTGCTGACAAAGACGCTCTTTGTGGCCCGTATTCTGGAAAAATACAGTGTCGAAGGTGAAAAAATCGGCCTGATGCTGCCAAACGCGGGGATCAGCGCAGCGGTCATTTTTGGCGCCATTGCGCGCCGACGCATTCCGGCCATGATGAACTACACCGCGGGCGTGAAAGGATTAACCAGTGCCATTACTGCGTCTGAAATTAAAACGATCTTCACATCCCGACAGTTTCTCGATAAAGGCAAACTCTGGCATTTACCGGAACAGCTCACCCAGGTGCGTTGGGTTTATCTGGAAGACTTAAAAGCTGATGTGACCTTTAGCGATAAGCTGTGGATTTTCTCACATCTGCTGGCACCGCATCTGGCGCAGGTGAAGCAGCAGCCGGAAGACGCTGCGGTGATCCTCTTTACTTCTGGTTCAGAAGGCCATCCGAAAGGTGTGGTTCACAGTCATAAAAGCATTCTGGCGAACGTTGAGCAGATCAAAACGATTGCCGATTTCACCGCCGATGACCGTTTTATGTCGGCGCTGCCGCTGTTCCACTCCTTTGGCCTGACGGTGGGATTATTCACGCCGCTACTGACTGGCGCAGAAGTGTTTCTTTATCCCAGCCCGCTGCATTACCGCATTGTGCCAGAGCTGGTATACGACCGGAACTGCACCGTGTTGTTTGGTACTTCAACGTTCCTCGGCAACTACGCGCGTTTTGCGCATCCGTACGATTTCCACCGCCTGCGCTATGTGGTGGCGGGAGCGGAAAAACTTCAGGACAGCACAAAGCAGCTGTGGCAGGAGAAATTTGGCCTGCGCGTTCTTGAAGGCTATGGCGTGACGGAATGTGCGCCGGTTGTGTCGATTAACGTACCAATGGCGGCAAAATCGGGAACGGTAGGGCGCATCTTGCCTGGTATGGATGCTCGACTGTTGGCCGTTCCGGGAATTGAGGACGGTGGGCGTTTACAGCTGAAAGGTCCTAATATTATGAGCGGCTATTTGCGCGTCGAAAAACCTGGCGTGCTGGAAGTGCCGACAGCAGAGAATGCGCAAGGTGAGATTGAGCGCGGCTGGTATGACACCGGAGACATCGTGCGCTTTGATGAAAACGGCTTTGTACAGATTCAGGGGCGCGCTAAGCGTTTCGCTAAAATTGCCGGAGAGATGGTTTCGCTGGAAATGGTTGAGCAACTGGCGTTGGCGGTATCCGCAGACAAAATGCACGCTACGGCGATCAAGAGTGATGCCAGCAAAGGTGAGGCGCTGGTGCTGTTCACTACCGACAGCGAGCTGACACGTGAAAAACTACAGCAGTATGCGCGGGCGCACGGTGTACCTGAACTCGCCGTACCGCGTGATATTCGCCATCTGAAGCAACTCCCCATACTCGGCAGCGGTAAGCCGGATTTTGTTACGCTGAAAAGCTGGGTCGATGAGCCGGAAAAACAACATGAGTGAGTCAGTGCACACTAACACTTCAATCTGGTCCAAAGGGATGATGTCCGTTATCGCCGCGCAGTTTCTGTCGGCGTTTGGCGATAATGCGTTGCTGTTTGCTACGCTGGCGTTGCTGAAAGAACAATTCTATCCGGACTGGAGTCAGCCAATCCTGCAAATGGTGTTTGTGGGCGCTTACATTCTGTTTGCTCCCTTTGTGGGACAGGTGGCGGATAGCTTTGCCAAAGGCAGAGTGATGATGTTCGCGAACGCTCTGAAACTGCTGGGCGCGGCGAGTATTTGCTTCGGCATTAATCCGTTTCTTGGGTATACGCTGGTGGGGATCGGCGCGGCGGCATATTCACCGGCCAAGTACGGCATTCTCGGTGAACTGACTACCGGCGACAAACTGGTGAAGGCTAACGGCCTGATGGAAGCCTCCACCATTGCCGCGATTTTGCTCGGTTCTGTCGCCGGCGGCGTTCTGGCCGACTGGCACGTGATTGCCGCGCTTTCTGCCTGTGCCCTGGCCTATGCTGGCGCGGTGGTGGCTAACCTGTATATCCCGAAACTGGCCGCGGCTCGTCCTGGCCAGTCCTGGCATCTGGGGAAAATGACGCGCAGTTTCTTCTGTGCGGCTTCATCGTTGTGGCGTAATGGCGAGACGCGTTTCTCGCTGGTGGGAACCAGCCTTTTTTGGGGCGCGGGCGTTACGCTGCGTTTTCTGCTGGTGCTGTGGGTCCCGGTGGCGCTCGGCATCACCGATAACGCCACGCCGACCTACCTCAATGCCATGGTAGCGATCGGGATTGTGGTCGGTGCGGGTGCGGCAGCGAAGCTGGTAACGCTGGAAACCGTTTCGCGCTGTATGCCTGCGGGGATCCTGATTGGCGTCGTGGTGCTGATTTTCTCTCTTCAACATTCGCTGCTTCCGGCCTACGCATTGCTGATGCTTATCGGCGTGTCGGGTGGCTTCTTTGTGGTGCCGCTGAATGCGTTGCTGCAGGAACGGGGTAAGAAAAGCGTCGGCGCGGGTAATGCGATAGCGGTGCAAAACCTGGGTGAAAACAGCGCGATGCTGTTGATGCTGGGGATTTACTCACTGGCGGTGCTGGTGGGGATCCCGGCAGTTGCGATTGGTATTGGATTTGGTGCGCTGTTTGCGCTGGCGATTGCGGCGCTGTGGATTTGGCAGCGCCGCCATTAGTCTGTTGTATGCTGATGCCGGATGGCGGCGTTGCTTTATCCGGCCTACAGGATGCTCACTTTGTAGGCCTGATAAGCGTAGCGCCATCAGGCGCTAACTGTTACGGTGCAGGATAGGTATACACCTGATGCACCGCTTCAATCTCCGCCAGTACTTCTTCGCTCAACTCCAGATGCAGACTTTCAACGTTGGTTTTTAGCTGCTCCATCGTCGTGGCGCCCAGCAAAGTGCTGGCGACAAACGGCTGACGATGCACGAATGCCAGCGCCATTTGCGCAGGATCCAGATTATGGCGTTTCGCGATATCCACATAGGCCGCAACGGCTTTCTGCGTCTGCTCGCCGCTGTAGCGCGTGAAACGACTAAACAACGTATTGCGTGCACCGGCAGGTTTCGCGCCGTTCAGGTATTTCCCGGTTAACGTACCGAAGCCCAGGCAAGAGTAAGCCAGCAGCTCAACGCCTTCATACTGGCTCACTTCAGCCAGTCCAACCTCAAAGCTGCGGTTCAGCAGGCTGTAGGGGTTCTGGATGGTGGCGATGCGTGGCAGATCGTGTTTGTCCGCCAGGTGTAGATAGCGCATCACGCCAAACGCGGTTTCATTAGAAACGCCGATGTAGCGAATTTTCCCAGCGCGCTGAAACTCGGCCAGTGCGTCCAGCGTATCGAGAAGGGAAATGACCGGCGCGGAGTCTGTCCAGCTGTAGCCTAACTTACCAAAACAGTTGGTCGGGCGCTGCGGCCAGTGAACCTGATACAGATCCAGATAATCAGTTTTCAGTCTTTTCAGGCTGTCGTGCAGCGCTTCACGGATATTTTTACGGTCCAGCGCCTGATTCGGTCGAATGCCGCTGTCGTTGTTACGTGATGGTCCGCTGACCTTAGACGCAACGATCAGCTTTTCGCGGCTGCCGTGTTTGGCGAGCCAGTTACCTACGTAGGTTTCGGTGAGACCCTGGGTTTCAGGACGCGGCGGTACCGGATACATCTCGGCAACGTCGATCAAATTAATGCCCTGTGCTACGGCATAATCGAGCTGTGCATGTGCGTCGGCTTCGCTGTTTTGTTCACCAAACGTCATTGTGCCCAGCCCCAGTGTACTGACTTCCAGCGAGCTGTGGGGTATACGGTGATATTGCATAGCCGTTTCCTTTTTATAATCACGACATAAGGATTATAAAAATGGCTGAGGGAAGAGAAAAAGGGAAGTAAAATTGTTAAGGCCAGCGCGCTGCTGACCTCAACCATCAGCGTTCAATGATTTGAGACACATCATCGCGGTTAATCTGCATCGCATTGCCCTGCTGGTCGTGATAGCTCACCAGACCAGTATCATCGTCAATTTCTGGTTTTCCATCGGTCAGGATCATTCGACCATCTTTTGTCGCCATAACATAATCGCTGCTGCATCCGGAAACGGCAAAAGCCAGTCCTACGGCGGAAATCAAAACTGCCCATTTTTTCATCTGCTTATCCTCACATGGCCTGCGTCTGACAATAGTTTAGTAATAACGCGAAGTTGTGCAGGGTGAAAGCAGTAAAATCTTAAACTGTGAGAAGGGGTAGGTGTGGCTGGCATTCGCTCCCCTTGCGGGGAGCGATGGATTTCATCAGAGCGGATTTTTTTTATTACGCCACAGGTTCAGGGTCTCTACCGCGATAGAGAAGAACATGGCGAAATAGATATATCCTTTTGGAACGTGGACGTCGAAACTTTCCAGAATCAGCGTAAAACCGACCAGAATCAGAAACGAGAGCGCCAGCATTTTTACCGAAGGGTGGCGATCGACAAACTCACCAATCGGGCGAGCAGCAAACATCATCACGCCTACGGCAATCACCACCGCCGCCATCATGATAAACAGATGATCGGACAAACCAACCGCAGTAATCACGGAATCCAGACTGAAGATAATGTCTAACAACATGATCTGTACAATCGCGCCCAGGAAAGAAGATACACGGGTTTTTAACCCCTCTTCCTCACCTTCAATGGATTCGTGGATCTCTTTACTGGCTTTCCAGATCAGAAACAATCCCCCCAGCAGAAGGATCAGGTCGCGTGCTGATATCGCCTCGCCAAACAGCTCGAATAACGGGTTTGTCAGCCGCGTTACCCAGGCGATAGAAGCCAGCAGTGCCAGACGCATGATCATCGCCGCCGCCAGCCCAATACGTCGGGCATGATTGCGTTGCGCTGTCGGGAGTTTGGCTACAACCAGAGAAAGGAAAATAATATTGTCGATCCCAAGAACGATCTCCAGCAGCGTCAGCGTACCGAGCGCAAGCCAGGCGTTAGGATCGGTTATCCATGCAAATAACATCGAACAAAGTCCTGCCAAAAAAAAGAAGCGGTAATTATAGGCCCGTAACGCGGCGGGTGAAAGGCCGGACGGTGCCTATTGCGCCTGGAACAAGAAATGTCGCTCAAGCAATGCGCGGGTGAAGTTCTTTTTCAGGTAAAAGCCGCGTGGCAGGGTCAGGATGGGTTCGCCGTTGGCGCCAATGGCCTCGGTAAGCGCGCGGGCGTTGGCGGCTTTAGGACGCAGTTGCAGTACTTCCCCATGGCGAGCGGTGATGCGTTCGACATGTCCTAACACAATCATGTCCATTAACTCTTCCCAGTCCAGACGCAATTGCCGGTCTTCTTCTTCATTCGGGCTCCACAGCAGGGGAGAGCCGACGCGGCGCTCAGCCAGAGGGATGCTGCGTTCGCCTTCTACCGGGATCCACAGAACACGTTTGAGTTTGTGCCGTACATGGCTGGTTTCCCAGGTGACGCCGGTATTGCCGGTTAACGGCGCCACACACACAAAGGTGGTTTCCAGCGGTCTGCCAAGACTGTCCACAGGGATCGTTTTCAGCTCCACGCCCAGCGCCGCAAAATCCTGCTCTGGTTTACTGCCCGCGCTGGCACCGAGCCAGATTTCCAGCAGGACGCCAATCCAGCCTTTATCGCGCTTAAGATCCTTCGGCGTAACGATTCCCGCCATTGCCGCTAATTCTCCTAACGCGTAGCCCGAAAGCTGCCGTGCCTGGCTCAGCAACTGGGCTTCAGATTCAGGGGGAGAAAGCAACGGACGGAGTTCTGGCATCGGTTAACCCTTAGGTGAAAAAATGAGCAATGATTTTATACCGTGTGGACAGAGTTTATCTTTTTCCACATGCTTTATTCAATTCTATGATTTATATTGGTTTTTAGATTCACGTTCGCAGAGTTGCGCAACAGCGAAGCGGGTTTTCCAATTCTGGTCACTGACAATGAACAGGATCTTACACCATGTTATCCACAGAAAGATGGGATAACTGTGAAAAACCCCCACTACTGTTTCAATTTACAGCCTTGACGTGCGACGAAAATCGAATTTTCACACAAATTGTGCCTAACTTATTGGCATAATCTGTGGATAAAACCAACGCTGGTCGATCTTTCATCAGCGTGAAGATCGTATGCGTGATGCACATCACATTTCTGTGTGTTAATCTGCGTTGATCGGTTTTAACTTTATGAATGTATAAGAGTATTTTTGATATGTGACGAATGTCTTATTCGGACTGTTCTGGGTTTTCCCATAGTAATTCCGTACTTCTTCACAACTATATCCACAGAAAAGGTGAATAAAATCGCCTTGCTTGCCCTTCTTCTGTTTATAACTCGGCCTTTAACTGTGAGTTATTCAATTGTTATTAGAATATCGCACCCTTAACAGAGTGGTTTACCGCCCCTCAGGAGTGTGAAACAATCGTTTGTATATAAGGTTTATGTTGAGGTAGTCCGGTGATTGATGACGATGGCTACCGCCCGAATGTAGGGATAGTAATTTGTAACCGCCAGGGGCAGGTCATGTGGGCCCGGCGATTTGGTCAGCACTCCTGGCAATTCCCACAAGGTGGGATCAATGCAGGAGAGACAGCAGAGCAGGCGATGTACCGGGAACTCTTTGAAGAAGTGGGTCTCAGTCGTAAAGATGTACGGATCCTTGCTTCTACTCGTAACTGGTTGCGTTACAAGTTACCGAAACGTTTGGTGCGTTGGGACACAAAGCCGGTTTGTATCGGCCAGAAACAAAAATGGTTTCTTCTGCAATTGGTCAGCAGCGATGCTGAAATCAATATGCAAACCAGCAGTACACCTGAGTTCGACGGCTGGCGCTGGGTGAGTTACTGGTATCCGGTTCGACAGGTGGTGTCATTTAAACGCGATGTCTATCGCAGGGTGATGAAAGAATTCGCAAGTGTTGTCATGGCGCTTCAGGAGAGCACTCCTAAACCGCAAAGCGCACCTGCGTACAGACGTAAAAGAGGTTAAGCTACGCAAATTATGCTCACCCGCCTGCGCGAAATAGTCGAAAAGGTGGCCAGTGCTCCGCGTCTGAACGAAGCGCTGAATATACTGGTTACCGACATCTGTCTTGCGATGGATACAGAGGTCTGTTCGGTTTATCTGGCCGATCACGATCGACGTTGTTATTACCTCATGGCGACCCGGGGACTAAAAAAACCACGTGGTCGCACTGTCGCACTCGCGTTTGATGAAGGTATCGTTGGCCTGGTTGGCAGGCTGGCGGAACCTATCAACCTCGCCGATGCGCAAAAACATCCCAGCTTCAAATACATTCCTTCGGTAAAAGAAGAGCGTTTTCGTGCATTCTTAGGCGTACCGATCATTCAGCGTCGACAGCTTTTAGGTGTGCTGGTGGTGCAGCAGCGTGAACTGCGTCAGTACGATGAAAGTGAAGAGTCTTTCCTCGTCACGCTCGCCACGCAAATGGCGGCCATACTTTCGCAGTCGCAGCTAAACGCGCTGTTCGGCCAGTACCGTCAAACGCGCATCCGTGCGCTGCCTGCCGCTCCCGGTGTGGCGATAGCCGAAGGTTGGCAGGATGCGACGCTGCCGTTGATGGAACAGGTCTACCAGGCTTCAACGCTGGATCCTGTGCTTGAACGCGAGCGACTGACCGGTGCGCTGGAAGAGGCGGCGAACGAATTCCGCCGCTACAGCAAGCGTTTTACCGCTGGGGCGCAGAAAGAAACGGCGGCGATCTTTGATCTTTACTCGCACTTGCTTTCCGATACCCGTCTGCGCCGCGAGCTGTTTGCGGAAGTGGATAACGGTTCGGTGGCCGAGTGGGCGGTTAAAACGATCATCGAAAAGTTTGCCGAACAGTTCGCTGCGCTGAGCGATAACTACCTCAAAGAGCGGGCCGGAGATTTACGCGCGCTGGGCCAGCGCCTGCTGTTCCACCTTGATGACTCTATCCAGGGGCCAAATGCCTGGCCGGAACGCTTTGTGCTGGTGGCGGACGAACTTTCGGCGACCACGCTGGCGGAGCTTCCTCAGGACCGGTTAGTTGGCGTGGTTGTCCGGGACGGCGCAGCCAACTCTCATGCGGCAATTATGGTGCGTGCGCTGGGTATCCCTACCGTTATGGGGGCCGATATCCAGCCGTCGGTGCTGCATCGCCGTACGCTGGTGGTGGACGGTTATCGCGGTGAACTGCTGGTCGATCCGGAACCGGTATTGATCCAGGAATACCAGCGTCTTATCAGTGAAGAAATTGAGCTGAGCCGCCTGGCGGAAGACGACGTCAACCAGCCAGCACAGCTGAAAAGCGGCGAGCGCGTGAAGGTGATGCTCAATGCGGGCCTCAGCCCGGAACATGAAGAAAAGCTGGGTAGCCGAATCGACGGCATTGGCCTGTATCGCACCGAAATTCCGTTCATGCTGCAAAGCGGTTTTCCTTCGGAAGAAGAACAGGTTGCGCAGTACCAGGGTATGCTGCAAATGTTTAACGACAAGCCGGTGACCCTGCGTACGCTGGATGTCGGCGCCGATAAACAGCTGCCCTATATGCCGATCAGTGAAGAGAACCCCTGCCTTGGCTGGCGAGGGATCCGCATAACGCTCGATCAGCCGGAGATCTTTTTGATCCAGGTTCGCGCTATGCTGCGTGCGAATGCGGCAACCGGAAACCTGAGCATTTTGCTGCCGATGGTAACCAGCATCGATGAAGTGGACGAAGCGCGACGTTTGATTGAACGCGCCGGACGCGAAGTGGAGGAGATGATCGGTTACGAGATCCCGAAACCGCGCATTGGCATCATGCTGGAAGTTCCGTCGATGGTGTTCATGCTGCCGCATCTGACAAACCGGATAGACTTTATCTCGGTTGGAACCAACGACCTTACCCAGTACATACTGGCCGTCGATCGTAACAACACACGGGTAGCCAGCATTTATGACAGCCTGCATCCGGGGATGTTGCGTGCGCTGGCGATGATTGCGCAGGAAGCCGAAAGAAGCGGTATCGATTTGCGCCTGTGTGGTGAAATGGCGGGCGACCCGATGTGTGTGGCTATTCTGATCGGTCTCGGTTTCCGTCATTTGTCGATGAACGGTCGTTCTGTCGCTCGCGTAAAATATCTGCTGCGTCATATCGATTTTGATGAGGCGCAAACGCTGGCGCAGCGCAGCCTGGAGGCACAGATGGCAACAGAAGTACGCCATCAGGTAGCGGCCTTCATGGAGCGTCGTGGCATGGGGGGCTTGATTCGCGGGGGATTGTAGGTCTGACAAGCGTAGCGCTATCAGGTATTACGGGGGATAGAGATTACCTATACAGATCTTTTACATCTTCCCGGCATCCGCTTCTAACCCCTTGTGCTATCATTCGCACCTTTGGAGCGCCTGCATTATGCAGGCGCGCTTATCAATTGCTGTCTGACTTCAGCGAAATAACAAGAACTTGTGGTGACAGATGACCAGTAGCTATCTGCATTTTCCGGATTTCGATCCGGTCATTTTCTCAATCGGACCCGTCGCGCTTCACTGGTACGGCTTAATGTATTTGGTGGGGTTTATTTTCGCGATGTGGCTGGCGACGCGCCGCGCGAATCGTCCGGGCAGTGGCTGGACCAAAAATGAAGTAGAAAACTTACTGTATGCGGGCTTCCTCGGGGTTTTCCTCGGTGGGCGTATTGGTTACGTACTGTTCTATAACTTCCCGTTATTCCTCGATAATCCCCTGTATCTGTTCCGCGTCTGGGACGGCGGTATGTCCTTCCACGGTGGACTTATCGGTGTGATCCTGGTAATGATTATCTTCGCCAAACGCACTAAGCGTTCGTTCTTCCAGGTTTCTGATTTCATTGCCCCGCTGATTCCCTTTGGCCTTGGTGCAGGGCGTCTGGGCAACTTTATCAACGGTGAGCTGTGGGGACGCGTTGACCCGAACTTCAAGTACGCCATGCTGTTCCCGGGCTCCCGTACCGAAGATATTTTACTGCTGCAAACTAACCCGCAATGGCAGTCTATTTTTGATACCTACGGCTCGCTGCCACGCCACGCCTCACAGCTTTATGAGATGGCGTTGGAAGGCGTTGTGCTGTTTATCATTCTGAACTTGTACATTCGCAAACCGCGCCCGATGGGTTCGGTATCCGGTCTGTTCCTGATTGGTTATGGCGCGTTTCGTATTATTGTTGAATTCTTCCGCCAGCCGGATGCGCAGTTTACCGGCACCTGGGTACAGTACATCAGCATGGGGCAGATCCTCTCTATCCCGATGATTGTCGCAGGCATTATTATGATGGTTTGGGCGTACCGCCGCAGCCCACAGCAACACGTTTCCTGAGGAACCATGAAACAGTATTTAGAACTGATGCAAAAAGTGCTGGATGAAGGCACACAGAAAAACGACCGTACCGGAACCGGAACGCTTTCCATTTTTGGTCATCAGATGCGTTTTAATCTGCAGGAAGGGTTCCCGCTGGTTACGACTAAACGCTGCCATTTACGCTCGATCATTCATGAGCTGCTGTGGTTCTTGCAGGGCGATACTAACGTTGCCTACCTGCATGAAAACAACGTCTCAATCTGGGACGAATGGGCGGATGAAAACGGTAATTTAGGCCCGGTTTACGGCAAACAATGGCGCGCGTGGCCTACGCCAGATGGTCGCCATATCGACCAGATCACCACCGTGCTAAACCAGCTGAAAAATGATCCGGACTCTCGCCGCATCATCGTTTCCGCATGGAACGTCGGTGAGCTGGATAAAATGGCGCTGGCACCGTGCCATGCGTTCTTCCAGTTCTACGTGGCGGATGGCAAGCTCTCCTGCCAGCTGTATCAGCGTTCGTGCGATGTGTTCCTCGGCCTGCCGTTTAACATTGCCAGCTACGCTTTGCTGGTACACATGATGGCGCAGCAGTGCGATCTGGAAGTGGGTGATTTTGTCTGGACCGGCGGCGACACGCACCTGTACAGCAACCATATGGATCAAACGCATCTGCAGCTTAGCCGTGAACCGCGCGCGCTGCCGAAACTGGTTATCAAACGTAAGCCTGAATCAATCTTTGACTATCGCTTCGAAGACTTCGAAATTGAAGGCTACGATCCGCACCCGGGTATTAAAGCACCGGTAGCTATCTAACCTGTTTCATGCCGTCACAACCGACGCCCATGTGCGTCGGTTTTTTTTGTCTCAAATCGCGTTCTTCGGCGTGGATTCCTGAAATATTGCAACGGCCTGTAACGTGCTAAATATTCCCCATAGCTCGCCGTAGAAACCGAATTTCCCGCTCGTTATTCATTTTCCTCACGCCATACTGGCGACATGAAAAAACAACAAGGTTACACGCTTCTCGAAACCCTGATTGCGATGCTGATTGTCGCGGCGCTTGGTGCATCTGGACTGTATGGTTGGCAGCGCTGGCAGCAGCAACAGCGGCTGTGGCAGACCGCCTGCCAGGTGCGGGACTACCTGCTGCAACTGCGTGAAGATGCTAACTGGCGTAACCGCGATCATGTGATAAGCGTGATTCGGGATGGCACATCATGGTGTTTTGTCAGCTCTGCGGCTTCGCAAACCACGTGTCGACCCGCTTCGTCTTTGGTTTTTACATCGCCCTGGAACGACGTCGAAATGGCAGAGATAACACCTTCACTGGCCTTTTTTGGACTGCGAAATACGGCATGGGCCGGACATATACGCCTGAAAAATACGGCAGGGGAATGGCGCGTGGTGGTGTCTGGCTGGGGACGAATCAGGCTTTGCGAGCGCGATGAGGCCAGATTATGTCAGTAAATGAACGGGGATTTTCACTGCTGGAGATGCTCATTGCCATGGCGATTAGCAGTATTTTATTGCTTAGCTCAGCACGATTTTTACCGGCGCTACAGCGAGAGATTCTGCGTAACACGCGCCAGTTAGTACTGGAAGATGAAATATGGCAGCGGGTCTACACCGTGGCGAAGCATCTTCAGCGGGCGGGGTATTGCCGGGGAAACTGTGTCGGAGAGGGACTGGTGATATCGGCTAAGGGAGACTGTGTTATTGCCCGCTGGGATGCCAACAGCAATGGCGTTTGGGAAAGCGGTCCCGTGAAAGAGGATGATTCTATAGGGTTTCGTTTACAGGACAAGGTGTTGGAAACCATGCGTGGAGCCACCGGCTGCACTGGCAAAGGATGGGACAAAATGACCGATCCGGCCACGATGCAGATTGAGGCATTCCAGGTTGAAAGGCTGAATTTCAGCGGATATTCCCCGCTTCTTACGCTGCGTTTGCGTGGAGTGAGCAATGACGAACCACAAAAAGTTGTTGAAGCGGTCTACAGCGTTACGGGATTCAACCTGTGAACCGTGAGCGAGGCGTATCTTCTCTGGCAATGGTCCTGTTGCTGCTGGTGCTCGGTAGTCTGCTGCTGCAAGGCGTTAGCAGACAGGAGGCCAGTTTTGCTGCGCGTGTGGCCACACAAAGTCAGGCGCTGCAGCGTCAGGCGGTAGTGCAATCCGCGATGGAATGGGGGCGTACGCAGCCCTGGCGCTTACAACCCCCCGTACAGTGTCGGCGCGATCCCACGCAGGATGCCGCGGTTTGTCTGCGTCGGCTTACCAATAATTTTGTTCTGCTTATTGCCCACTATGAAGGGATATCGTTATGGCGTCAGGGGGCGGTTATTGATGGCAACATAGAATTTTCGGCGCGTGGCTGGAGCGATTTTTGTCCGCTAAAGGAGCAGACGTTATGCCAGATCCCCTGAACAGACAGCGTGGCTTTAGTCTGCCGGAAGTGATGCTGGCAATGGTACTGATGATCATGATTGTGACCGCGTTGTCAGGATACCAGCGGGTACTAATGAACAGCTTTATCATCAGAAACCAATATCAGCAACTCTGGCGCCACGCCTGGCAGCAAACCCAGCTGTACCCGTTTTCATCGCCTGTGAACTGGCAGGTTAACCGAATGCAGACAACGAGAGCGGGATGTGTCAGCATCAACGTTATAATTTCTTCACCCCTCGGCAGGCAGGGTCAGATGACGCGTCTGCATTGCCCGAATCGTAAGTAGTCAGGAGTCGCTATGTTAAGGGTCTACCACTCCAACCGTCTGGATGTGCTGGAAGCGTTAATGGAATTTATCGTTGAGCGCGAGCGGCTGGACGACCCCTTTGAACCTGAGATGATCCTGGTTCAAAGTACCGGTATGGCGCAGTGGCTACAAATGACTCTTGCACAGAAGTTTAGTATTGCCGCCAATATCGATTTTCCGCTGCCCGCGAGTTTTATCTGGGATATGTTTGTGCGCGTGCTGCCGGATATCCCGAAAGAGAGTGCGTTCAGCAAACAGAGTATGAGCTGGAAGTTGATGACGCTGTTGCCACAATTGCTGGATAGCGATGACTTCGCATTGCTACGCCACTATCTGACGGACGATACTGATAAACGTAAGCTTTTTCAGCTTTCCTCGCGCGCGGCTGACCTTTTCGACCAGTATTTAGTCTACCGCCCTGATTGGTTGACCCAGTGGGAATCGGGGCGACTGGTTGAGGGGCTCGGCGAGTCTCAGGCCTGGCAGGCACCGTTGTGGAAAGCGCTGGTGGAATACACCGCGGAATTGGGCCAGCCGCGCTGGCATCGTGCCAATTTATACCAACGATTTATTCAGACCCTGGAAAATGCGTCTGAATGTCCGCAGGGGCTGCCTTCTCGCGTCTTTATTTGCGGAATTTCGGCGCTACCGCCGGTTTACCTGCAGGCCTTGCAGGCGTTGGGTAAGCACATTGATATTCATCTGCTATTTACCAACCCTTGTCGCTACTATTGGGGCGACATTAAAGATCCTGCCTGGCTGGCGAAGCTGATGGCTCGTCAGCGTCGGCACAGCTTTGAAGAACGGCATCTGCCGCTGTTTCGTGATAACCAGAAAGCCGAAGGATTATTTAACAGCGATGGCGAACAGGATGTGGGCAACCCGATGCTGGCCTCGTGGGGCAAGCTGGGGCGTGATTACATTTATTTGCTTTCGGAGCTGGAAAACAGTCAGGAAATGGATGCGTTTGTCGACATTACGCCTGACAACCTTTTGCATAATATTCAATCGGATATTCTGGAACTTGAAAGTCATGCCGTGGCGGGCGTTACGCTGGAAGAATATTCCCGTAGCGACAATAAACGCCGGCTTGAGCTGAACGACACCAGCGTGACTTTCCATGTCTGCCATAGCCCACAGCGCGAGGTGGAAATTCTTCATGACCGGCTTTTGGCCATGCTGGAAGCGGACCCAACGCTGACGCCGCGCGATATTATCGTGATGGTGGCGGACATCGACAGCTACAGCCCATTCATTCAGTCGGTCTTTGGTAGCGCGCCAGCCGAGCGTTACTTACCTTATGCAATATCTGACCGTCGGGCACGCCAGTCTCATCCCGTCTTACAGGCCTTTATCAGCCTGCTGTCGCTGCCGGATAGCCGTTTTGTCTCAGAGGATGTCCTGGCGTTACTGGATGTTCCCGTGCTGGCGGCGCGTTTCAACATTGATGAAGAAGGGTTGCGCTATCTTCGTTTATGGGTCAATGAATCCGGGATTCGTTGGGGAATTGACGACGATAACGTGCGTGAACTGGAACTTCCACCTACAGGTCAGCATACCTGGCAATTTGGTTTAACGCGTATGCTGCTCGGCTACGCGATGGAAAGCTCGCAGGGCGAGTGGCAATCGGTATTGCCTTACGATGAGTCCAGCGGCCTGATTGCCGAGCTGGTAGGGCATCTGGCCTCGTTGCTGATGCAGCTTAATCTCTGGCGTAGAGGGTTAGCGCAGGAACGACCGCTGGAAGAGTGGCTACCCGTTTGTCGGGAAATGCTTAATGATTTCTTCATACCGGACGCGGACACCGAAGCTGCAATGACGCTGATTGAACAGCAGTGGCAGGCCATTATTACCGAAGGTTTAGGGGCCGAGTACGGCGATGCTATACCGCTCTCTCTGTTGCGTGATGAGCTAGCCCAGCGCCTTGACCAGGAACGCATCAGCCAGCGCTTCCTGGCGGGGCCCGTTAACATTTGTACGCTGATGCCGATGCGCTCCATTCCGTTCAAAGTGGTGTGCCTGCTGGGTATGAACGATGGGGTTTATCCGCGTCAGCTTGCGCCGCTGGGCTTTGATTTAATGAGCCAAAAACCGATGCGGGGTGACCGCAGTCGTCGCGATGATGACCGCTATTTGTTCCTCGAGGCATTAATCTCGGCACAGCAGACGCTCTACATCAGCTACATTGGCCGCTCTATTCAGGATAACAGCGAGCGCTTCCCGTCGGTGCTGGTGCAAGAACTGATGGACTACATTGGACAAAGCCATTATCTGCCGGGCGATGAATCGTTGACCTGCGATCAAAGCGAGGAAAGGGTAAAAGCGCACATAACCCGTTTGCATACCCGTATGCCCTTTGATGCACAAAACTATTTGCCGGGCGAACAGCAAAGCTATGCCCGGGAATGGCTGCCTGCGGCGAGTCTGTCAGGAAAAGCGCACACGGATTTTGTGCAGCCTCTTCCCTTTGAAATGCCAGAAACGCTAACGCTGGAAACGCTGCAGCGATTTTGGGCACATCCGGTACGCGCTTTTTTCCAGATGCGTTTAAGGGTCAACTTCCGCTCTGAAGAGAGTGAGATCCCGGATACGGAACCTTTCACTCTTGAAGGGTTGACCCGCTACCAGCTTAATCAGCAATTGCTTAATACGCTGGTTGAAGAGAACGATGCTGAACGACTGTTCCACCGTTTTCGTGCGGCGGGCGCGCTACCCTATGGGCCGTTTGGCGAAATTCTGTGGGATACGCAGCGTCAGGAAATGCAGTCGCTGGCTGAACGCATTATCGCCTGTCGTCAGCCCTGTCAGAGCATGGAAATCGATCTTAACTGTCACGGCGTGCAAATCACCGGTTGGCTGCCGCAGGTGCAAGAGGACGGTTTGTTGCGCTGGCGCCCATCTTTGATAAGCATTGCGCAGGGTGTGCAACTTTGGCTGGAACATCTTGTCTATTGTGCCAGTGGCGGTAGGGGAGAGAGCCGATTGTTCCTGCGTAAAGACGGAGAATGGCGTTTTCCGCCGCTGGATGCAGAACAGGCGCTGCTGTACCTGTCGCAACTCATTGAGGGGTATCGGGAAGGCATGTCGTCACCGTTGCTGGTATTACCCGAAAGCGGTGGTGCATGGATAAAAACCTGTTATGACGCCGCAAATGATGCCATGTTAGATGACGATGCAACGTTGCAAAAAGCGCGCAGTAAGTTTCTGCAAGCTTATGAAGGCAACATGATGGTACGTGGCGAAGGTGATGATATCTGGTATCAGCGTCTTTGGCGTCAACTGGATGCTGATACGCAGGAGGCTATTGTTTTACAGTCTCAGCGCTACCTGTTACCGATTTTTCGCTTTAATCAGTCATGATGATTGTATAAAAATTGCGCAATCCGATGGCTTCCACTATGATGCGCATTCTGTCACGGACTGATTCTTACAAAGAGATGATGCTGGCTCGTTCAGCACATAGTCTTGCCCTGTTCAGATCATGTATTTATGCGTGGTTTGTAGTGAACAGGTGAATACGTTAATGATGAGGTTTGTGAATGCCCCGCAGCACCTGGTTCAGCGCATTACTGTTGTTCGTCGCCCTTTGGGTTCCCGTAAGTCAGGCAGATACCGGTTGGCAGCCTTTAGCTGAAACCATCCGTAAAAGCGATAAAGACACCCGTCAGTATCAGGCCGTGCGCCTTGATAACGGCATGGTTGTGCTGCTGGTATCCGATCCTCAGGCCGTGAAATCCCTTTCTGCACTGGTAGTCCCCGTGGGCTCGCTGGAAGATCCGGACGATCATCAGGGGCTGGCGCACTATCTCGAACACATGTGTCTGATGGGCTCGAAAAAATACCCACAGCCGGACAGCCTGGCTGAATTCCTGAAAATGCACGGCGGTAGCCACAATGCCAGCACTGCGCCTTATCGTACGGCCTTCTATCTTGAAGTCGAAAACGACGCGCTGGTGGGGGCGGTGGATCGCCTGGCGGATGCTATTGCCGATCCATTGCTGGATAAAAAATATGCCGACCGCGAGCGTAACGCGGTTAACTCCGAGCTGACACTGGCGCGTACCCGAGACGGGATGCGTATGGCGCAGGTGAGCGCTGAGACGATCAACCCGGCGCACCCAGGTTCGCGTTTCTCTGGCGGGAATCTTGAGACATTAAGCGATAAACCGGGCAACCCGGTGCTGCAGGCATTACAAAAATTTCATGAAAAGTACTACTCTGCGAACCTGATGAAGGCGGTGATTTATAGCAATAAACCGCTGCCAGAGCTGGCGCGGATAGCGGCTGACACCTTTGGGCGCGTACCGAACAGGAATATCGCAAAGCCTGAGATTACCGTCCCGGTCGTCACTGATGCGCAAAAGGGCATCATCATCCACTATGTTCCGGCAATGCCGCGTAAAGTATTGCGCGTCGAGTTTCGTATCGATAACAACAGCGCGCAGTTCCGCAGTAAAACCGATGAACTGGTGACCTACCTGATTGGCAATCGTAGCCCGGGCACGTTGTCTGACTGGCTGCAAAAGCAGGGCCTGGTTGAAGGTATTCGCGCAGACTCCGATCCGGTGGTCAACGGGAACAGCGGCGTATTAGCCATTTCCGCGACGTTAACCGACAAGGGGCTGGCGAACCGCGATGAAGTTGTCGCGGCAATCTTTAGCTACCTCAATTTGTTACGCGAGAAAGGTGTCGATAAACGCTATTTTGACGAGCTGGCGCACGTGCTGGATCTCGATTTCCGTTATCCCTCCATCACCCGTGATATGGACTACGTGGAATGGCTGGCTGATACCATGATCCGCGTTCCCGTCGAGCATACGCTGGATGCGGTGAATATTGCTGATCAGTACGATGCGAAAGCCGTTGAGCAACGTCTGGCAATGATGACGCCGCAGAATGCGCGTATCTGGTATATCAGCGCGAAAGAGCCGCATAATAAAACCGCTTATTTTGTCGATGCGCCTTACCAGGTGGATAAAATCAGCGACAAAACCTTTGCCGACTGGCAGCAAAAAGCGCAGGGCATTGCGCTGTCGTTACCGGAGTTGAACCCCTACATTCCGGATGATTTCACGCTGATTAAGACGGATAAAAAATACGCTCACCCAGAGCTGATCGTTGATGAGCCGGATTTACGTGTGGTGTATGCCCCGAGCCAGTATTTTGCCAGCGAGCCGAAGGCTGACGTCAGCGTGATCCTGCGTAACCCGAAAGCCATGGACAGCGCCCGCAACCAGGTCTTATTCGCACTTAACGATTACCTGGCAGGGATTGCGCTCGATCAGTTAAGTAACCAGGCATCGGTAGGTGGAATTGGTTTCTCTACCAACGCTAACAATGGGTTGATGCTTAACGCCAACGGCTACACCCAACGTTTGCCGCAGCTTTTTCAGGCGCTGCTGAGCGGCTATTTCAGCTATACCTCAACGGACGAACAGCTGGAACAGGCGAAATCCTGGTATGCCCAGATGATGGATTCCGCAGAAAAGGGTAAAGCTTACGATCAGGCTATTATGCCGGTGCAGATGCTTTCTCAGGTGCCGTACTTCTCCCGCGACGAGCGCCGTAAGCTGCTGCCTTCCATCACCCTGAAAGAGGTGATGACCTACCGCGACGCTTTAAAAACCGGTGCGCGACCTGAATTCCTGGTCATTGGCAATATGAGCGAAGCTCAGACAACGAGCATGGCGCGGGATATCCAAAAACAGCTTGGTGCGAACGGGTCACAGTGGTGTCGCAACAAAGATGTGGTTGTGGACAAGAAGCAGTCCGTCATCTTTGAAAAAGCAGGCAGCAGCACGGATTCAGCGCTGGCGGCGGTATTTGTGCCAACCGGATACGATGAATACGCCAGTTCAGCCTACAGCGCTATGTTAGGTCAGATTGTTCAGCCGTGGTTCTACAATCAGCTGCGTACTGAAGAACAGTTAGGCTACGCCGTATTTGCTTTCCCGATGAGTGTTGGCCGTCAGTGGGGAATGGGGTTCCTGCTGCAAAGCAGTGATAAGCAGCCGTCTTACCTCTGGGAGCGTTATAAAGCGTTCTTCCCGACGGCGGAAGCGAAGCTGCGGGCGATGAAACCTGAAGAGTTCGCGCAAATTCAGCAGGCGATTATTGCGCAAATGCTGCAGGCGCCGCAAACGCTGGGGGCAGAAGCCTCACAGTTAAGCAAAGATTTTGATCGCGGCAATATGCGCTTCGATTCACGTGATAAAATAGTGGCTCAGATTAAACTGCTGACGCCGCAAAAACTTGCCGACTTCTTCCATCAGGCGGTGGTTGAGCCGCAAGGCATGGCGATATTGTCACAGGTTTCCGGCAGTCAGAATGGGAAAGCAGAATATGTGCACCCGGAAGGCTGGAAAGTGTGGCAGACCGTCAGCGCGTTGCAGCAAACCTTACCCCTGATGAGTGATAAGAATGAATGATGCCGCTGAGTCCCTTGATCCACTGCGCTTGCCTCTGACGGGCGAGCGCCTGATTGAAGCCTCTGCGGGCACCGGTAAAACCTTTACCATCGCCGCCCTATATTTACGTTTACTGCTTGGACTGGGCGGCTCTGCCGCCTTTCCTCGTCCTCTGACCGTCGAAGAACTGCTGGTGGTCACCTTCACCGAGGCGGCTACCGAAGAGCTGCGCGGTCGAATTCGTAGCAATATTCATGAACTGCGAATTGCCTGCCTGCGTGAAACCACCGACAACCCGCTATATGCCCGTTTGTTAGATGAAATTGCCGATAAAAAACAGGCCGCGCAGTGGCTGCTATTGGCTGAAAGACAGATGGATGAAGCGGCGGTGTTTACCATCCACGGCTTTTGTCAGCGTATGCTCAGTCTTAATGCCTTTGAGTCAGGCATGCTGTTCGAACAGCAGCTGATAGAAGATGAATCGCTGCTGCGCTATCAGGCCTGCGCGGACTTCTGGCGTCGGCACTGCTACCCGCTGCCCCGCGACATTGCGCAGGTGGTTTTTGAAACGTGGAAAGGACCGCAAGCGCTGCTGAGAGATATCGATCGCTATCTGCAGGGGGAAGCGCCGGTTATCAAGGCGCCACCGTCTGATGACGAAACGCTGGCCTCCCGGCATGAACAAATTCTCGCACGCATTAACCAGATCAAGCAGCAATGGTGTGATTCTGTTGATGAGCTGGATGGCCTGATGGAAGCCTCCGGAATTGACCGGCGTAAATTTAATCGCGGTAATCAGGGCAAGTGGATCGAAAAGATCAGCGCGTGGGCGCAGGAAGAAACACAAAGTTACCAGCTTCCTGACGCGCTGGAGAAATTCTCACAGCGTTTTCTGGAAGAGCGAACCAAAGCGGGCGGGATAACCCCTCAGCACCCGCTGTTTGTCGCTATTGATGAACTGCTTAGCGAACCGTTAACTCTCCGCGATCTGGTGATCACCCGGGCGCTGGCGGAGATCCGCTCGGCAGTTGCCGAGGAAAAACGTCGCCGCGGCGAGCTGGGTTTTGACGATATGCTCAGCCGTCTGGATGCGGCGTTGCGCAGTGAAAGCGGCGATGCGCTGGCGACGGCTATTCGTACTCGTTTCCCGGTCGCCATGATCGATGAATTCCAGGATACCGATCCGCAGCAGTACCGTATTTTTCGTCGGATCTGGCAGCATCAGCCGGATACCGCACTGCTGCTAATTGGTGATCCGAAACAGGCAATTTACGCGTTTCGCGGCGCGGATATCTTCACCTATATGAAAGCGCGCAGCGAAGTCAGCGCACACTATACGCTTGATACCAACTGGCGTTCGGCCCCCGGCATGGTCAATAGCGTGAATACGCTTTTCAGCCAGATGGACGACGCCTTTATGTTCCGCGAAATCCCTTTCAGCCCGGTAAAATCCGCAGAAAAAAACCAGGCGTTACGGTTTGTTTTGCACGGCGAAACGCAGCCAGCAATGAGTATGTGGCTGATGGAAGGAGAAAGTTGCGGCGTAGGCGATTATCAGAGCTACATGGCCCAGGTGTGCGCCACACAAATTCGCGACTGGCTTAAGGCCGGGCATTCTGGCGCTGCGCAACTGGTCAGTGGCAAAGTATCCAGCCCGGTACGCGCGTCGGACATCAGCGTACTGGTGCGTAGCCGCCAGGAGGCGGCGCTGGTCCGTGATGCATTGACGCAACTGGCCATTCCCTCTGTCTACCTCTCCAACCGTGACAGCGTATTTGAAACGCTGGAAGCGCAGGAGTTGCTATGGGTGCTGCAGGCGGTGATGACGCCGGAACGTGAGAACACGTTGCGTAGCGCGCTGGCGACCTCAATGATGGGTCTGAATGCGCAGGATATTGAAGCGTTAAATACCGACGAGAATGCCTGGGATGCGGTGGTCGAAGAATTCGACGGCTATCGTCAGATCTGGCATAAACGCGGCGTGATGCCGATGCTACGTGCGCTGATGACGGCTCGCCAGATTGCAGAGAACCTGCTGGCGACGGCGGGAGGCGAACGTCGACTGACCGACATTTTACATATCAGCGAACTGTTGCAGGAAGCGGGCTCGCAGCTGGAAAGCGAGCATGCGCTGGTGCGCTGGTTGTCCCAGCATATTCTTGAACCCGACAGCAACGCGTCCAGCCAGCAGCTCAGGCTGGAAAGCGACAAGCATCTGGTCAAAATCGTCACCATCCATAAATCGAAAGGGCTGGAGTATCCGCTGGTCTGGCTGCCGTTTATTACCAATTTCCGCGTTCAGGATCAGGCTTTCTACCACGATCGTAGCTCTTTTGAAGCCGTGCTGGATCTCAGCGATGCTGAGGAGAGCGTTGAGCTAGCCGAAGCAGAGCGTCTGGCGGAAGACCTGCGTTTGCTGTATGTCGCGCTAACCCGTTCGGTATGGCATTGCAGCCTTGGCGTTGCGCCGTTGGTGCGACGTCGGGGCGATAAAAAAGGGGATACCGATGTGCATCAGAGTGCACTTGGTCGCCTGTTGCAAAAAGGTGAGCCGATGGATGCCGTGGGTCTGCGTAGCGCGATTGAAGCGCTTTGTAGCAACGATATTGCTTGCCAGACTCCCGCGCAGCCTGACGGTGAACCCTGGCAGGTTGCGCAGGCCGTTAGCAGCGAACTGAGTGCTAAAATACTGCAGCGTAAGCCCGGCGATAGCTGGCGCGTGACCAGTTATTCCGGTCTGCAACAGCGTGGACAGGGTATCGCGCAGGATCTGATCCCACGACTGGATATCGATGCCACAGGCGTCGGCGAGGTTATTGAAGAGTCAGGACTTACACCGCATCAGTTCCCGCGCGGCGCTTCGCCGGGTACGTTCTTGCATAGCCTGTTTGAAGACCTCGATTTTACGCAATCGGTGGATCCGCATTGGGTCGAGGAGCAACTGGCGTTGGGCGGTTATGACGCACACTGGACGCCGATTTTGACCGAATGGCTGGACGCCATTTTGCAGGCGCCTCTCAACGAGACTGGCGTGAGTTTGAGCCAGCTATCCGCGCGTGAAAAACAGGTGGAGATGGAGTTTTATCTGCCGATTTCGCAGCCGTTGATGGCCAACCAGCTTGATGCGTTAATTCGCCAATACGATCCGCTCTCGGCGGGGTGCCCTGCGTTGGACTTTATGCAGGTTCGCGGCATGCTGAAAGGCTTTATTGACCTGGTATTTCGCCACCAGGGGCGTTATTACCTGCTCGATTACAAATCGAACTGGCTGGGTGAAGACAGCTCCGCCTATACGCAGCAGGCAATGGCCTCTGCCATGCAGGCGCATCGCTACGACCTTCAATACCAACTTTATACCCTCGCGCTGCATCGCTACTTACGCCATCGCATTGCTGATTACGATTATGAACGCCATTTTGGCGGCGTTATCTATCTCTTCCTGCGCGGCGTTGACAGTGAAAATCCGCAGCAGGGAATTTACGCGACCCGACCTGACGGAGAGTTGATTGCGTTGATGGACGAGATGTTTGCCGGTGCGGTGCAGGAGACGATGCTATGACAATCCAGAAACGATTTCTGGAGGCTGTTGAGCAAAAACAGCTCCGGCCTCTGGATGCTCAGTTCGCGCTGGCGGTTGCCGGAAGTGACAACCCTGCCGTTGCGCTGGCTGCGGCGTTGCTCAGTCGTGAAGCGGGAGAAGGGCACGTCTGCTTACCGCTTTCACGGTTATCTCTGAGCGAGGACGCGCATCCTCTGTTAAGCGCCTGGCTCGCTGAAACGGGCGAGCCAGAAGACTGGGCGGAATGTCTGCTGGCTTCCAGTGCGGTAAGCCGTGGCGAGCAACCCACGCCGCTGGTGCTGTACGGCGATCGCTTGTATCTGAACCGGATGTGGCACAACGAACGTACGGTGGCTCGCTTTTTCAGTGAAGTGAACCACGCCATTGAAGTGGATGAACAACGGCTGACCCACACGCTGGCGGCGCTGTTTCCGCCATCGGAGGGGGTTAACTGGCAAAAAGTAGCCGCTGCTGTTGCGCTCACCCGCCGGATATCGGTGATCTCAGGCGGACCGGGGACGGGAAAAACGACAACGGTCGCAAGGCTGCTGGCGGCGTTGATTCAAATGGCGGACGGTGAGCGCTGTCGTATTCGACTGGCGGCGCCAACGGGAAAAGCGGCTGCGCGCCTGACCGCCTCACTGGGAGCGGCGCTACGAGAGCTACCGCTAACCGATGAGCAAAAGAAACGCATCCCCGATGACGCCAGTACGCTGCATCGATTATTAGGCGCTCAGCCTGGCAGTCAGCGCCTGCGTCATCATGCGGGAAACCCGCTGCATTTGGATGTGCTGGTGGTGGATGAAGCCTCGATGATTGATTTACCGATGATGTCGCGACTTATCGATGCGCTGCCGCCGCACGGACGGGTGATTTTTCTGGGCGATCGCGACCAGCTCGCTTCCGTCGAAGCGGGGGCCGTGCTGGGGGATATCTGTGCTTTCGTCGGTGACGGGTTTACCCCGGAACGCGCCCGCCAGCTCAGTCGCCTGACCGGGAGCGCTATTCCTGCCGGGTCGGGAATTCAGGCAGCAGCGTTGCGCGACAGTCTGTGCCTGCTGCAAAAAAGCTACCGTTTCGGCAGCGATTCCGGAATCGGTCAGTTGGCCGCGGCGATTAATCGCGGCGACAAAACTGCGATAAAAACGGTGTTCCAGCAGGGATTTAGCGACATCGAAAAACGCACGCTACACAGCAGCGAGGATTATGCCGCGATGCTGGATGAGGCGCTGGCGGGATATGGGCACTACCTGGATTTGTTGCACGAGGGTGCGGAGCCGGGGGCTGTCATTCAGGCCTTCAATGAGTATCAACTGCTATGCGCCCTGCGGGAAGGTCCGTTTGGCGTTAGTGGTTTGAATGAACGCATTGAGCAGGTGATGGCGCAAAAACGTAAAATTCATCGTTCGACGCATAGCCGCTGGTATGAGGGAAGGCCGGTGATGATCGCGCGCAATGACAGTTCGCTGGGATTATTTAACGGTGATATCGGCATTGCCCTTGACCGTGGACAGGGCCTGAGGGTGTGGTTTGCGTTGCCGGATGGTTCTATCAAATCGGTGCAGCCCAGCCGCTTGCCTGAACATGAAACCACCTGGGCGATGACGGTGCACAAATCGCAGGGATCTGAGTTTGACCACGCGGCGTTGATTTTACCCAGCCAGCATTCACCCGTGGTTACCCGCGAGCTGGTCTATACCGCCGTTACCCGCGCGCGCCGCCGCCTGTCGCTGTATGCCGATGAGCGGATATTGAGCCGCGCCATTGCTACCCGCACTGAACGCCGCAGCGGACTGTCAGCATTATTTAATGACGGCATGATGTAGATGTAGGCCGGATAAGCGTCAGCGACATCCGGCCTAAAAAAGATGTGCCAGCGATGTAGGCCGAATAAGGCAGTTATGCCGCATCCGGCAACCACTCCTATGCCAAATCCGCCATCAGCACTTTTGACCGCCGCTGATAGTTGTACATCTCTTTCTTGCTTTCCGGCAGCAGGTCGATATCCACCGGCGTGAAGCCGCGTTCCTGGAACCAGTGGATGCTGCGTGTGGTTAACACAAACAGCTTGCTCAACCCCATTTGCCGGGCCTGCGCGGCGATTCGTTCCAGCAACACTTCCCCGCGTGACGAGCTACGGTAGTCCGGATGCACTGCTACACACGCCATTTCGCCAATTCTCTCTTCCGGGAAAGGGTACAGAGCGGCACAGGCGATGGTCAGGTTATCACGCTGAATAATGGTGAATTTGTCGATCTCCATTTCCAACTGCTCGCGCGAGCGGCGCACCAGAATACCTTGCTGCTCCAGCGGGCGGATAAGCTCCAGAATCCCGCCGATATCGTTAATGGTAGCGCGACGGATCTGCTCGGCACTTTCCATTACGATCTGCGTACCGATCCCGTCGCGGGAGAACAGTTCCTGCAGCAATGCACCATCTTCCTGATAACTGATCAGATGGCAACGGCGTACGCCACTGCGACAGGCCTTCACTGCCCCACGCAGGAAGCGCACCGTGCCGGAGCTGTAATCGCCTTTCTCTTCCTGCAACTCAACACGAGCCTGAGCTTCGTTAGGAAACAGCTCGGAAATAATATCGCCGTCATCGTTGGTTACACCCTGAGAGGAGCAAAAGCCGATCATTTTCTCGGCCTTCAGTTTGATAGCCAACTGCGTGGCGACCTCCTCTGACGTCAGGTTAAAGCTCTCACCGGTGACAGAAACGGCAACCGGGCCCATCAGCACAATTGCGCCGCTGTCTAACTGGCGGTGAATGGCATCTTCATCAATACGACGAATACGCCCGCTATGGCAGTAATCTACGCCGTCATCAACGCCCAGCGGCTGAGAGATAATAAAATTACCGCTAACCACATTGATGTGAGCACCCTGCAATGGCGTATTATTCAGGCTCATCGACAGGCGGGCGGTAATATCAAGCTGAAGTAATCCCGCAGCCTGCTTGACCAGCTCCAGCGTTTTAGCGTCGGTAACGCGCGTATTTTTGTGGTACACCGGCTCATGATGATGCGCCGCAAGATTGGCATCAATCTGCGGTCGTGCGCCATAGACCACGACCAGGCGGATGCCGAGGCTATGAAGAAGACCAATGTCATTGACGATACTGGAAAAGTTTTCATGCTCGATGGCTTCGCCGCCCAGCATAATGACAAACGTTTTTCCCCGATGGGTATTGATATAGGGAACAGAATGGCGGAATCCCTGTACCAGTTCGGTTCTACGCTCCTTCACCACGGCACACCCTCATTGCATGATTATTCGTAATTTGTGTATTTTTATTCTGTTTTTGCGCTGTGCGCAAGCGTAATTTTTACCCATGCCGAAGATTTTTCTCAGTAATGCCGTGAATATAAAAAGAATGTTTACCCTTTTATAGATGACAGATTATGCGTCATTCGCTAAAGTTTCCGGTCAATTCGGACGTTTTACGTATTACCTCTAAAAAAGATTTCTTTTGCTCGGGAGAAGCATGTCGGGATCCAATTCAGCAATCAGTCGCCGCCGTTTATTGAAAGGTGCGGGTGCTATGTGGCTTTTGAGCGTCAGCCAGGTGGGTCTGGCGGCCGTGAGTCAGGTCGTTGCCGTACGTATCTGGCCTGCGTCCAGCTACACTCGCGTCACGGTAGAATCTAACCGTCTGCTGAAATACAAACAGTTTGCCCTGAGTAATCCTGAGCGTGTGGTTGTGGATATTGAAGACGTTAATTTGAACTCGGTGCTCAAGGGTATTGGTACGCAGATTCGTCCTGACGATCCGTATATTAAGTCGGCGCGCGTTGGCCAGTTTGATCCAAAGACCGTGCGGATGGTGTTCGAGCTGAAACAGAATGTGAAGCCGCAACTTTTTGCGCTGGCTCCGGTGGCAGGCTTTAAAGAACGTCTGGTGATGGATCTCTATCCCGCGAATGCCCAGGACGTTCAGGATCCGCTGCTGGCATTGCTGGAAGATTACAACAAGGGCGATCTGGATAAACAGGTGCCACCTGCACAAAGTGGCCCGCAGCCGGGTAAAGCGGGGCGCGATCGTCCCATTGTCATTATGCTGGATCCAGGCCACGGCGGAGAAGACTCCGGTGCGGTGGGGAAATACAAGACGCGTGAAAAGGATGTGGTGCTGCAGATTGCCCGCCGCCTGCGAGCCCTCATAGAGAAAGAGGGCAACATGAAGGTCTTTATGACACGAAATGAAGATATCTTCATTCCGCTTAAAGTCCGCGTGGCGAAAGCGCAGAAGCAGCGTGCTGACCTGTTTGTCTCTATTCACGCCGATGCCTTTACCAGTCGACAACCCAGCGGTTCGTCGGTGTTTGCGCTCTCGACCAAAGGTGCGACAAGTACCGCCGCGAAATATCTGGCGCAGACCCAGAACGCCTCGGATCTCATTGGTGGCGTCAGTAAGAGCGGTGACCGCTATGTCGACCACACCATGTTCGACATGGTGCAGTCGCTGACCATCGCCGACAGTCTGAAGTTTGGTAAAGCGGTATTGAGTAAGCTTGGCAAAATCAACAATCTGCACAAGAACCAGGTTGAACAGGCCGGGTTTGCGGTACTAAAAGCGCCGGATATCCCGTCTATTCTGGTCGAAACGGCATTTATCAGTAACGTTGAGGAAGAGCGCAAACTCAAAACGGCGACCTTCCAGCAGGAAGTTGCAGAGTCTATTCTGGCAGGGATTAAAGCCTACTTCGCCGATGGGGCGACGCTGGCGAGAAGGGGATAACAAAAAAGCGCTGAAAAGCGCTTTTTTTATGGGCGGCAGAAACAAAAAAACACCCGTTAAGGTGTTTAATGTGTTGGTTGCGGGGGCCGGATTTGAACCGACGACCTTCGGGTTATGAGCCCGACGAGCTACCAGGCTGCTCCACCCCGCGTCACCGTACTGCTTATATTTTATCAAATTTGATTGGTTGCGGGGGCCAGATTTGAACTGACGACCTTCGGGTTATGAGCCCGACGAGCTACCAGGCTGCTCCACCCCGCGTCCGTCTTTTTGCTTCGTATTTCAAACTACATCAGCGTTGGCTTTCCTCGTTCACCTCAGTCACTTACTGGAGTAAGCTCCTAAGGATTCACTGCGTCGCCGCCTTGCTGTGATTCGAACTACTTTGCAAAAATCTTACATCAAATTTTAATTGGTTGCGGGGGCCAGATTTGAACTGACGACCTTCGGGTTATGAGCCCGACGAGCTACCAGGCTGCTCCACCCCGCGTCCGTGGATGCGCACTATACTCTGCTCGCATTTTCATGCAACCCTTTTTTCACCTTGATCACGTTTTTAGGGTGAAAATGAACAAAAACAACGCATTCTGGATTATTTTTTGCTCAAAATTTGCGTTCGGGTATGTATACGCATTTCATTAGGTTCGGGGGTTTGTTATCTTCGTCTCGCATTCAGGCAACATAAGACGAGAACAATGAAAGGACGTTGGGCAAAATATCTTCTGGCGGGAGCTGTAGTCGCGATGCTCGCCGCGTGTTCCTCAAAACCCACCGATCGTGGGCAGCAGTATAAAGACGGGAAATTTACCCAGCCTTTCTCACTGGTGAACCAGCCTGATGCGGTTGGCGCGCCAATCAATGCCGGTGATTTCGCCGAGCAGGTTAATCAAATTCGCAGCGCTTCGCCACGTTTGTACGGCAACCAGAGCGACGTCTACAACGCTATCCAGCAATGGTTACGTGCGGGCGGTGATACGCGCAGTATGCGCCAGTTTGGTATTGATGCCTGGCAAATGGAAGGGGCGGACAACTACGGTAACGTCCAGTTTACCGGTTACTACACACCGGTTATCCAGGCGCGCCATACGCGCCAGGGCGAGTTTCAGTATCCTATCTATCGCATGCCGCCAAAACGTGGGCGCTTACCCTCTCGTGCCGAGATCTACGCGGGCGCGCTAAGCGACAATTATATTCTGGCATACAGCAACTCCCTGATGGATAACTTCATTATGGATGTTCAGGGCAGTGGTTACATCGATTTTGGCGATGGCAGCCCGCTCAACTTCTTTAGCTATGCCGGGAAAAACGGCCACGCCTATCGCAGTATCGGTAAAGTGCTTATCGACCGTGGCGAAGTGAAAAAAGAAGATATGTCGATGCAGGCTATTCGCCACTGGGGTGAAACGCACAGCGAAGCCGAAGTGCGTGAGCTGCTGGAGCAGAACCCATCGTTTGTCTTCTTTAAACCGCAATCTTTTGCTCCGGTGAAAGGGGCCAGCGCGGTGCCGCTGATTGGCCGCGCGTCCGTAGCTTCTGACCGTAGTATCATTCCTGCGGGCACAACGTTACTGGCGGAAGTCCCGTTACTGGACAATAACGGCAAGTTTACCGGCCAGTACGAACTGCGCCTGATGGTGGCGTTAGATGTGGGTGGGGCTATTAAAGGGCAACACTTCGACATCTATCAGGGTATTGGCGCTGACGCCGGACACCGTGCCGGGTGGTATAATCACTACGGTCGCGTATGGGTACTAAAAACAGCGCCGGGTACGGGTAACGTGTTCAGCGGTTAATGGCGGGATGGCACTTCGCTTATCAAGCCTACATTATTGAGTAGGCCTGATAAGGCGTAGCCGACATCAGGCAGTCAGACTGCTCGGTATTAATGAATTTGAGGTTCTATGTCTGTGGTTATTAGCGATGCCTGGCGCCAACGTTTTGGCGGTACGGCACGTCTGTATGGCGAAAATGCGTTGCAGCTGTTTGCCCAATCACACGTTTGCGTTGTTGGGATTGGTGGAGTAGGGTCATGGGCGGCGGAAGCGCTGGCGCGAACCGGTATTGGCGCTATCACACTCATCGATATGGATGATGTGTGCGTCACCAATACAAACCGCCAGATCCATGCGCTGCGTGATAACGTCGGTCTGGCAAAAGCTGAAGTGATGGCGGAGCGTATCCGACAGATTAACCCGGAGTGCCGGGTGAACGTGGTCGATGATTTTGTTACGCCAGATAACGTTGCTGAATATATGAATGCGGGATTTTCGTACGTCATCGATGCGATTGATAGCGTGCGCCCAAAAGCGGCACTGATCGCGTACTGTCGGCGTAACAACATTCCGCTGGTGACCACCGGTGGTGCGGGCGGACAGATCGATCCTACGCAGATTCAGGTCGTTGATTTGGCAAAAACCATCCAGGATCCGCTGGCGGCCAAGCTACGTGAGCGGCTGAAAAGCGATTTTGGCGTGGTGAAAAACAGCAAAGGCAAGCTGGGCGTGGACTGCGTGTTCTCGACCGAAGCGCTGGTTTACCCGCAGGCGGATGGCTCGGTATGTGCGATGAAAGCGACGGCGGAAGGGCCGAAGCGTATGGATTGCGCGTCCGGGTTTGGCGCGGCCACCATGGTGACAGCCACATTTGGCTTTGTTGCTGTCTCCCATGCGCTGAAGAAGATGATGGCGAAGGCCGCGCGTCAGGCCTGATTGTGTCGGATGTCGCTACGCTTATCCGACCTACGGTTCGTGCAGTGTTGTAGGCCGGATAAGACGTATCAGCGTCGTCATCCGGCTTTCTGGGCCGCCTCGAGAATCGCCTCGTTCAGAGCATGTAGTCCCTGGCTACGCGAGGCGCTGAGCTGAGCGCGTAAACCCAGTTCGTCAAATAACGCCATCGGCGCACGCGCCAGTAATTCGGCTGCCGTTTTACCTTCGACCGCGGTGAGTAATACCGCCAACAGCCCGCGTACTATTCGACCTTCGCTGTCGCCGAAGAAATGCAGAGTGCCATTCTCATGAAGAGTATGCCCCAGCCAGACGCGGTTTTCGCAGCCCGCAATTTCTTTGGCCTGCGCCTTTAGCGCATCCGGGAGCGCCGGCAACTGCTTACCCAGCAGAATCAGCTGGCGATATTTATCTTCCCACTGAGTAAGCGGGATAAAGGTATTGCGTAACGTCTCTTCGGTTACGGTTGTGCCAAACGGGTGTCCGGCGAACTGAGGGCTTGTCATTAATCCACCAATATTTCCAGCGCGCGGTCGACGGCTGCGACCAACGCATCCACATCGCTTTGGGTATTATAAGGGGCAAATGAGGCGCGTAGTGTTCCGGATACGCCAAGTTCCGCCAGCAGCGGTTGTGCGCAGTGTTGCCCCGCGCGCAGCGCAATGCCATATTCGGCCAATAGAGTGACCATATCGCTGTGATGAACACCCGCGAAATCAAAGGCTAACAGACTGGAGTCCTGGCAGCGGAAGGAACGAAAGCCAGGGCGTTTCGCCAGGGCATCTTCTGCCAGCGTCGCCAGACCCCGGCTCCAGTTTTCGGCCTGCGCAACGTCGACGTCCGCCAGCCATTCGAGCGCCGCGCTTAGCCCGATAACGCCTGCAACGTTAGGCGTACCGGCTTCCAGCTTCCATGGTGCGGGCTGAGTGGTGAAACCGTCAAAACTGACTTCGCTAATCATCTTACCGCCCCCAAGCCAGGGAGACATGGCTTCCAGCAGTTCCGGCTTACCGTACAGCACGCCAATACCGGTGGGGCCATATAGCTTGTGGCCTGAAAACGCATAGAAATCAATATCCAACTGCTGTACATCGGCAGGGTAATGCACAATCCCCTGGGCACCATCAACCATCACCACCATGCCAGCCGCATGGGCGAGCGTAATGGCGCGGGCCAGATCCGGGCAGCCACCGGTGACGTTCGACATTTGCCCGAGCGCCAGAATGCGGCTGCGCGGGGTGATGAGCTGCGTGAGGATCTCAACGTCTGGCAACAAATGGGGGTTGAGTGGGAGTTTGACGACCTTAGCCCCCGTTTGCTCCGCGACCATCAGCCAGGGAACGAGGTTGGCGTGATGTTCCGCTGCGCTAACGATAATCTCATCACCCGGTTGAAGGCGTGGACGCGCATAGCTTTGGGCAACCATGTTGATCGCTTCCGTTGTGCCGCGGGTCCAGACGATGGTTTTGTCATCCGACGCATTAATCAGGTGTGCGACTTTTTCCCGCGCGGCTTCATAGCGTGCGGTCAGGCGCTGGGCTTCAGCAAACTGGCTGCGATGGACGTTCCCGGCACTCAGGCTATAAAACTGATGGGTAGCTTCAATGACCGCCTGTGGCTTCAGCGCCGTAGCAGCACTGTCGAGATAGACGCCAGCATCGTTGAGTGCGGGAAATTGTGCGCGAAACTGCGCGGGGTTAAAAGCGTTCATGGTATTCCTCAGTTCAGTAAACCGATCGTGGCGCAAAAAGGGCATTGATACAAGGGTTGTGCTAACCATCGGAATACTCTGGATATCCTGGCAAAGCCCGTTCAGTGTCTTATGCTAAATAGCGTTAGGCGAACAATTTTGCCTGTTACGGAGTATGTTTTTAATAGCATAAATCGCTTTAAGGAGAAGAAGATGAAAAAGACTGCCGCCATTATTTCTGCCTGTATGCTGACTTTTGCCCTGAGCGCCTGTTCTGGTTCGAATTACGTGATGCACACCAATGATGGTCGATCAATCGTAGCTGATGGTAAACCACAGACCGATAATGAGACGGGGATGATTTCGTATAAAGACGCTAACGGCAACAAACAGCAGATTAACCGCACTGACGTGAAAGAGATGGTAGAACTGGAGCAATAATAGCCGGTCGGCCATCGACGAAACGTGGACAAAAAAAAGCACCGCAATTTGGCGGTGCTACATTAATCACTATGGACAGACAGGGTAAATGTACAGGAAGTGAAAAAGGGTAGCTTTGCTACCATGGTCTGAATCGCAGACCAATTGCAAACACAACAACACAACATCACAACCGTAAGCCAAAAGCCCACCAGAACACGCATTCCGATAAAACTTTTCGTTCCGGCTTCAGGAAGTGCCGCCACTATAGGTATTTGCTGGTAGAACCTCAACGGACAATTTATAATGGCTCAGATAAAAAAAACTAATAGGTTACAGCCTGTTAGCTAATTGTTAAATTCATTTAACATCAAAGCCTAAAAGTCATGTCAAAACGATTACCACCCTTAAATGCGTTACGTGTTTTTGATGCTGCAGCGCGTCATTTAAGCTTTACTCGCGCAGCAGAAGAGCTTTTTGTGACGCAGGCCGCAGTAAGTCACCAAATCAAGTCACTTGAGGATTTTTTGGGGCTAAAACTGTTTCGTCGACGCAATCGATCTTTGCTGTTAACGGAAGAAGGTCAAAGCTACTTTCTCGACATTAAAGAGATTTTTTCGCAATTAACCGACGCGACGCGTAAACTTCAGGCACGCAGTGCAAAAGGTGCGCTTACCGTTAGTTTATTGCCCAGTTTTGCGATCCAATGGCTGGTGCCCAGACTCTCTAGCTTTAACTCAGCTTATCCGGGAATCGATGTCAGGATCCAGGCGGTGGACCGTCAGGAAGACAAACTGGCTGATGATGTTGATGTGGCGATTTTCTACGGACGCGGTAACTGGCCGGGTCTGCGCGTTGAAAAATTGTACGCAGAATATTTATTGCCGGTCTGCTCTCCGCTGTTGCTTACCGGTGATAAACCGCTAAAGACACCGGACGACCTGGCAAAACACACTTTATTGCATGATGCGTCGCGGCGAGACTGGCAAGCCTATACGCGCCAGCTTGGCCTGAATCATATCAACGTGCAGCAGGGACCTATCTTCAGCCATAGCGCCATGGTGCTACAGGCTGCAATCCATGGACAGGGGATCGCGCTGGCTAACAACGTCATGGCGCAGTCCGAAATTGAAGCCGGACGTCTGGTCTGTCCGTTTAACGATGTTCTGGTCAGCAAAAACGCATTTTATCTGGTTTGTCATGACAGTCAGGCAGAACTGGGTAAAATAGCCGCCTTCCGTCAGTGGATTCTGGCGAAAGCGGCCACGGAACAAGAAAAATTCCGCTTTCGTTATGAACAATAATTTACGTAGGGTATTCAAATGACCAGCCGTTTTATGCTGATTTTTGCCGCCGTAAGTGGCTTTATCTTTGTGGCGTTGGGCGCCTTTGGGGCACATGTTCTGAGCAAAACCCTCGGTGTTGTTGAAATGGGGTGGATTCAGACCGGCCTTGAGTATCAGGCGTTTCATACGCTGGCTATCTTTGGCCTGGCCGTCGCCATGCAACGGCGCATTAGTATTTGGTTTTACTGGAGTAGCGTGTTTCTGGCATTAGGTACAGTGCTGTTTAGCGGCAGCCTGTATTGTCTCGCGCTCTCTCATTTACGCCTGTGGGCGTTTGTTACCCCTGTCGGCGGCTTCAGCTTCCTCGTAGGCTGGGCGCTGATGTTAGTGGGCGCTATTCGATTGAAACGTAAGGGCGTTAGCCATGAATAAGGTTGTATTGTTGTGTCGCCCAGGTTTTGAAAAAGAGTGCGCCGCAGAAATTACGGATAAAGCAGGACGCCGGGAAATCTTCGGTTTTGCCCGCGTGAAAGACAATGCGGGTTACGTCATCTTCGAATGCTATCAGCAGGACGATGCTGAAAAGTTAGTGAAAGAGCTGCCGTTTAGTTCGCTGATTTTTGCTCGTCAAATGTTTGTGGTGGGCGAGCTGCTGCAATACTTACCGCCGGAAGATCGTATTACACCGATCGTTGGCATGTTGCAGGGAGTGGTGGAAAAGGGTGGCGATCTGCGAGTAGAAGTTGCCGACACCAATGAAAGCAAAGAGCTGGTTAAATTTTGCCGTAAATTTACCGTACCGTTGCGTGCAGCGCTGCGCGAAGCGGGCGTACTGGCAAAGTATGAAACGCCAAAGCGTCCGGTGGTTCACGTCTTCTTTATCGCCCCTGGCTGTTGTTATACCGGCTATTCCTGGCCTGACAATAACTCACCGTTTTACATGGGGATTCCGCGTCTGAAGTTTCCAGCCGATGCGCCGAGCCGTTCAACGCTCAAGCTGGAAGAAGCGCTGCACGTGTTTATCCCTGCCGATGAATGGGATGAGCGTCTGGCGAACGGAATGTATGCGGTGGATTTAGGCGCCTGCCCGGGCGGATGGACCTATCAGCTGGTTAAACGCAATATGTGGGTTTACTCCGTGGATAACGGTCCGATGGCGCAAAGCCTGATGGATACCGGGCAGGTCACCTGGCTACGTGAAGACGGATTTAAGTACCGGCCGAATCGCAATAACATTTCGTGGATGGTCTGTGACATGGTGGAGAAGCCGGCGAAGGTTGCCGCGCTGATGGCACAATGGCTGGTCAACGGCTGGTGTCGTGAGACGATCTTCAACCTCAAGCTGCCGATGAAAAAACGCTACGAAGAGGTATCACAGAACCTGGCTTACATTCAGGCCCAGCTTGATGAACATGGTGTAAATGCCCAGATTCAGGCGCGTCAGCTGTATCATGACCGTGAAGAAGTAACCGTTCACGTACGTCGTCTGTGGGCTGCCGTCGGCGGTCGTCGCGACGAGCGATAAGGCTACGACCCAGGCCGGATGGCGGCGTAATCGCCCTATTCGGCCTGGATTGCTTCAATCAGCTGTGTATCTGAAACAATATGCGTCACATCATCCAGATGCCCAATTCTGGCCTCTCCCGAACGATTAAATTTACTTTTATCGATCAGTAATAAAGACTGCGATGCACGCTTAAGCAGAATGGATTTGAAGTCTGCGTTGGTTGCATTTGAGTCCCAGAGCGCACCGTCGCTGTCGATCCCTTCGCAGGAAAAAATAAACAGGTCAATCTCGAGTGGTTTTAGCTGCGAGATAAGCGAGGGATTAACGTAGCAACCGTATTTGCGCTCAAGGCGACCGCCGGAGCTGATAAGCTGAATATGTTCACGTTTAGCCAATTCCTGGCAGATGGGCTGGCTGTTGGTAAAAACGTGAATGTTGATGTCCGGTAACTGTCGCGCAAGATACCAGCAGGTAGAGCTGGCGTCTAAGGCAATCACCATACCTTCTTCGATCCATGCCAACGCTTCACGGGCGATATCCGCTTTGTGCGCATAGTGGCTTTTGAGTCGAATATGAAATGGGTCACCGCTGTCCTGATTTTCCCGGTGAATAACTTTGGCCCGACCGTGGTTGCGTAACACTTTTCCCTGGGTCTGTAACTCGCTGAGATCGCGGCGGATGGTCTCTTTGCTGACGTTAAGCTGCAAAGCCAGGGCTTCGGTTGTCAGGCTTTTGTGGTTAGTAAGCAGATCTACGATTGCCTGCTGGCGCGCCGCTTTCATGTTCTGATCCTCATCTAATGATGAATGCCCGTACCTGACGGGCATTCTGACCAGAGATTACGGCGTTACCCCTTTTTTTAAAAGAATATTCCCGTACTTTGCCCGCTCTCCTGTGATAACGATCGCAAACGCCTTTTGTGCTCGTTCGTAAAAGGCAAAGCGGTCAATACGCGTGATATCCGGGCAGGGGGTCTGTAATGAAAGTGCCTGACGATAGCGAGCCTCAACATCAGGATCGAGAGTGTCGCCTTCAACCGCAGCCATCATCACCAGCGGTGGGGCGTAGCTGTCCAGTTCAAATAGCGGAATAAGCGCCCGCAGTAGATCGCTGACCAGCAGACCGTCAGCGCGGATGACCTGCGGCCCCATGCTGTTGGCCGGGAAGTGGGCATCGGAAAAGATAATCTCATCGCCGTGTCCCATTTCGGCCAGCACTTTCAGTAAGTCGGGGGAAATTAAGGGAGATATCGTTTTAAGCATGTTACTCGACTCCTGTGAGTTCGGATTCGGTTTGCGGATAGAAGTAACGGTACTGATAGCGCACCTGTTCGCGCGCCTGCTCCGGGGAGGTAAATTCCCCGATGCCTGACCAGGCAAACATTGCGGCGCCTGCCACGGTGGTTTCGGCATCATCCAGCACTTTGACAGGGATCCCGAGAACGTTCGCTTTGATTTGGTTCCACAAGATGTTGCGGCTGCCCCCGCCAACTAATAGCAGTTCAGTGGCCTGGAAATGGCCGATTTTTTCCAGCGTTTGCAGATTCCGCTGCAGCTGTTCTGTCAGTCCTTCCAGCGCGGCGCGATAAAAGTGTCCACGGGTAGTATTGAGGGTAACCCCTTGCCAGCCCGCATTCTGACAGGCCAGCAGGTCGCAGTGCATCTTCACCCCTTCGGCACCAGCGGGAATATCCCGAGCTTCATCAATCAACGTTTGCCAGGGCGTGTCCGCGGTCCATAACAGCTTACGAACCCATTCAAGCACACCGGAGGCCAGCCACTGCATACCGGGATTGTTAAGCCCAGCCTGACTATCCAGCTCACAGGTGGAGCCCGCATAATGACTGAGCAGGGAGGTATTTACCTGCGCACTGCGTACCATCAGAATTTCCCATGTGCCGGAAGAGAGTACCGGTTCATCCTGTTGGGCTCCTGCGCCAAATAGCGCAAACTGTGTGTCGTGTCCGGCAGAGATGACTGGAATACCCTCTGGAAGTCCGAGCTGGCTGGCGGCCTCGCGTTGCAGTACCCCAATTTGTTCGCCTGCTTCAACCAGGCGCGGAAACAGGCGACGCGGTATGCCTGTTGCCTGCAAAATGTCCTGGCTGAAATCACGTTGCTGGATATCCAGCATCTGGCTGGTTCCCGCCATGGTGATGTCAGTTGTGAACTCGCCGGTTAAACGTTGGTTGATAAGCGACGAGATAAACAGCCAGGCGTGCGCCTGTTCCAGTAATTGCGGGTGGTTCTCTTTCAGCCACACCAGTTTGTACAGCGTATTGAAGCTAAACGCCCCAACGCCGGAGATTTCCTGCAGTTGCTGCGGTGACATGTAGCGATGGATATTCTCCATTACCGCTGCGGTACGTGGGCATTTCCAGCTGATCACCGGGTACAGTTGTTTGCCGTTCTTATCCACCAGCGCGCCATCCACGCCGAAGGTGGTGACGGCGATCCCGCGAATTTGGCAGGCGGCCAATTGTGAGGAAAGCCGCTGACAGCAGTCGGCAAAGCGCTGCAGAATGGCCTCCAGCGACCATTGGTGCCAGGCACTGTTTTCTGCGGCGATGTCACTGGCGTTCGGGGTCGCTGCGCGGGCGACAATCTTTCCCTGTCGGTCAACGGCAATGGCCCGTACGTTGGTCGCGCCACAGTCGAGAACCAGAATAACCTCTTGTTTCATAATTGCTCCTGGGAGATTACCTATTGCCGGATGGCGGCTTCGCCTTATCCGGCCTACAAAACCGTGTGCTTCGTAGGCCGCGCCGCCATCAGGCAATCGCTCGATGTTTAACGCTTATACAGCGGACCGTAGTTCTGACAAGCGCGGTAATCCTGACCTTCCGTATCCATACCGTGGGCGGCCCAGGAGGAAGGACGATAAATTTTCTCGTCTTCCACGTTGTGCATGCACACCGGGATACGTAGCATGGCGGCCAGAGTGATAAAGTCCGCACCTACGTGACCAATCGTCAGCACCCCGTGGTTAGCGCCCCAGTTAGCCATGACGGAATAGACGTCGCTGAACGGGCCCTTGCCGGTTAAGCGCGGAGCAAACCAGGTGGTTGGCCATGTGGAGTTGGTACGCGCATCAAGCTGGTCGTGCATATCTTTCGGCAATTCCACGCTCCAGCCTTCCGCGATTTGCAGCACCGGTCCCAACCCTTTGATGATGTTGATACGGCTCATGGTGAACGGCACACCGCCTTCAGTCAGGAAGCGAGATGAGTAACCGCCCCCGCGGAAGTATTCGTGAATAGCCGGGCACCATTCGGTTGCCGCCAGGCATTCATCCGCCTCTTTCTGCGAGATTTCCCAGTGTGGTTTCATGGTCGGTTTACCTTCGCTGTCGCGCTGTTTGCAGGAACCGTCCAGTGCCGCAGAACCGGAGTTAATCAAGTGAATGATGCCGTGCTCAGCAAGGCCGGTCAGCGGTTTACCCGTCACGCGTTCAACCGCCTCTGGCGACCAGTAGGTGCGCACATCGGCAAAGACCTGGGCCGTGCCGGTGAGTTGATGGCCGAACAGCATCGCTACGCCGTTCAGGCTGTCGTTTTCGGTTGCGACAACGAACGGTTCACGAACGCCATTCCAGTCAAAGGAACTGTTGAGCAACGCTTCGGCGGTATCGCCATTTGGGTATTGATCGGTCCAGTGACGTTGCCCCTGGAAGCCCGCGGCGATCGCGTTATAGCCCAGGGATTCTTCGACCAGACCTTTGTCTGCCAGCTTTTTGTTACCCTGCATCATGTCGCGAATGCACATAGCCATCAGCAGGCTTTCTTTCAGCACTGCGCGGCTTTGTTCAGCGTTACGCTTATATTGCTGCGCGTTCTGATCTTCGCCGTAGCGGAAGTTTTTGTCCGCCCACGCCAGCGCCATTTCCAGCTCGGTTTCATCATAGATTTTCTGGTCAATGCGACGACGCAGCTCGGTCATATCAACCGCCTGCACCTTCATACCCAGCCAGGATTCAAAGAAGTTATGGTCGACGATAGAACCGGCGATGCCCATTGATACACCACCGACAGACAGGTAGCTTTTCCCTTTCATACTGGCGACCGCTAAGCCGGCACGGGCAAAGCGCAGCAGTTTTTCTTCAACATCGGCAGGGATAGATGTGTCGTCTGCATCCTGTACGTCATGACCATAGATGGAGAAGGCAGGAAGGCCTTTTTGGCTGTGAGCTGCCAGTGCGGCGGCCAGGTAAACCGCCCCCGGACGTTCCGTGCCGTTGAAGCCCCAGATCGCTTTCGGGCGCATCGGATCCATGTCGATGGTTTCACTGCCGTAGCACCAACATGGGGTAACGGTAATCGTCACGCCAACATTCTGGCTGCTGAATTTTTCTTCACAGGCTGCGGATTCCGCCATGCCGGCGATACAGGTATCGGCAATCACACATTCAATTTGTGCGCCGCAGGCATGACGAAGTTTTTCAGTGATAAGCGCTGCGGTAGCTTTAGCCATATTCATGGTTTGCTCTTCGAGCGACTCACGTACACCCATACGACGTCCGTCAATAACCGGGCGAATACCAATTTTTGGTAAGCTGATTTTTTTCATCACAGATTCCTCACGTTATTCGGATAAATATTCAGTTGGCTGCCGTTTGTGAACGGAAGCGGGCAAAAATAAAGATGATGGCGAAGCAAAGCGCCGGGACCAGTTCAGCGGTCGGGATATTGCCAGCGGCATCGCTGACAAAGCCCATCACCGGGGTCACAATGCCGCCGCCAATGATGGTCATGACGATAAAAGACGAGCCATATTTGGTGTCTTGTCCCAGATTTTTGATCCCCAGAGAAAAAATGGTTGGGTACTGAATCGACATAAATGCGCTGCACAACGTCAGGGCCAGCAGGCCGATCTGGCCACCGGTGAAGGCGGAAATCAGGCACAGAATCATGGCAAGCAGGGCATATGCGGCCAGCACTTTATGCGGCGCAAAGCGACTGATAAGCCAGGTGCCGGAGAAACGACCGATAAAGAAGCACACCATGGTGCCGGTCAGGTAGTTGGCGGCGAAACCTGGCGTCATGCCAGGGATCTCTTCGATTGCGTAGCGAATCAGGTAGCTCCAGCAGGCAGTTTGTGCACCGACGTAGCAGAACTGCGCCAGTACCGCCCAGCGCCAGTGACGAATGCGCACCAGGCGGGAAAGGGACGCGGAGAATGAACTCTGAGCGTTATCACTGTGATCGTCACTTTGCAGGGTCGGAAACTTGGTAAACATGATCAGCAGGGCGACCAGCAAAACGACCGCGACGATGATCATATAAGGGGTTTGAACCGATAACACCAGGCTGTGCTTGTAGGCGCTTAGCTGTTCTGGCGCCATCTTATCGAGTACGTCTTGAGATTGATGTGGCACATTAGACAAAATAAGACTTTGCCCAAAAACAACCGCAATAATGGCACCAAATGAGTTAAAAGTTTGCGCGAGATTTAATCGGAAGTGACCGCCGCTTTCCGGGCCCAGTACGGTTACAAAGGGGTTGGCAGCCGTTTCCAGACAACCTAAGCCCGCCGCAATAATAAATAGTCCAATCAGGAATAAGGTGTAATTCATTACCTCAGCCGCTGGCCAGAATAATGCTGCACCGATGGCATATAAGAATAATCCGGTAATAATGCCTGCTTTATAACTTAGTTTTTTCATCAGGATCCCGGCTGGGATTGGAATGACGAAATAACCAAAATAAAAAGCAGATTGAATCAGACCAGCCTGAAAGTTTGTTAATGTAAAAGCTTGCTGAAATTGTGGTAATAAAATGTCATTAAGATTATTGGCAACCGCCCAAAGAAAAAACAGTGAACAGAGTAACGCAAAGGGAATGACATAATTTTTTGTCTGCCCCCGCTCTACCGCATGAAAACTTTGTGTTTGTATTGATGTGTTTCCCATAGCATCCTCATCAGTTCATAAGCATGTTCAACGGCTTAAGAGTACGATTGGTGATTTTCACCAACCTGCTAATCCAGGTGAGTTCCGGTAACCTGCCAGATAAAATTGGCCTTCATGAATGAACTCATGAATTCATTTTCAAATAAAAACCGGCCATTAATATGATGGTGGTCACATTTATGCTCAGGGTGTGGGTTTATGTGATTATCATCACTTTAATTTCTTTAAAACAATGACCGTTTGAGAAAAATAAATTAAAAAGCCACAGGGATAATGCCCGAATTAATTAGTTAAGTGGAAAACGGGCAATGGTAACAATTCATTCGCAAATGACCGTTTTACAATGGTTTTATTAAGAACGGACATTTTGCAATTGTAATATTATGCCTGCATGTTTTTATTCAGCGTTATTAGTTGATGAACATCACAAAATCCAGTGCTAAAAATTCCCTTCTCTTTATTCAGCATGATGATAGTTAGCAAATACCCGCTTAAATCAACAGAGCGTCGAGGTATTAGCAATGTTCTGTTGTCGCATTTTGACTCACTGAGAGAGGTAAGTAATGGAACGAAATACGCTGGCACGGCAGATTATCAATACCTGCCTGGAAATGACCCGTCTGGGGTTGAATCAGGGGACTGCGGGTAATGTAAGTGTGCGTTACCAGGACGGGATGTTAATTACCCCGACGGGTATTCCGTATGACAAACTCACCGAATCCCACATAGTGTACATCAACGCTGAGGGGCAGCACGAAGAAGGGAAATTACCTTCCAGCGAGTGGCGGTTCCATATGGCCGCTTATCAGACGCGTCCCGATGCTCAGGCGGTGGTCCATAATCATGCCGTGCATTGTACTGCTGTTTCTATTCTCAATCGGCCAATCCCGGCAATCCATTACATGATTGCGGCGGCTGGCGGTAACTCAATTCCCTGTGCGCCATATGCGACGTTTGGTACGCGTGAGCTTTCCGAGCACGTTGCGGTAGCGCTGAAAAACCGAAAAGCAACGCTGTTGCAGCATCATGGGCTGATCGCCTGCGAGGAAAATCTGGAAAAAGCCCTGTGGTTAGCGCATGAAGTGGAAGTGCTGGCGCAGCTTTATCTCAGCACGCTGGCGATTACCGATCCGGTTCCGGTACTGGACGATGAGGCTATCGCTATTGTGCTGGAAAAATTCAAAACATATGGATTGCGTATTGAGGAATAGGAGATAAAACGATGGCGAACAGAATGATTCTGAACGAAACGGCATGGTTTGGCCGGGGAGCTGTTGGCGCATTAACCGATGAAGTTATTCGTCGTGGTTATCGCAAAGCATTGATTGTGACTGATAAAAATCTGGTGCAGTGCGGCATTGTTGAGAAGGTGACTTCCCGAATGGATGCTGCAGGTCTGGCATGGGAAATCTATTCAGGCGTTATTCCTAATCCAACCATTGCGGTAGTGCAGGAAGGATTGAGTGTCTTTCAGCAAAGCAGCGCAGACTATCTGGTCGCCATTGGCGGTGGCTCCCCGCAGGATACCTGTAAAGCGATTGGCATTATTAACAATAACCCGGAGTTTGCGGATGTACGCAGCCTTGAAGGGTTATCGCCGACACGCTTCCCGAGCGTGCCAGTTATGGCTATACCAACCACTGCGGGAACGGCGGCGGAAGTGACCATTAACTACGTGATCACTGACGAAGAGAATCGGCGTAAGTTTGTTTGTGTCGATCCACATGACATCCCGCAGGTGGCGTTCATTGATGCTGACATGATGGACGGCATGCCTGCTGCATTAAAAGCGGCTACTGGCGTAGATGCACTGACTCATGCCATTGAAGGCTACATCACGCGGGCTGCGTGGGCGCTTACCGATGCGCTGCACATTAAAGCCATCGAAATTATTGCCGGGTCATTACGCGGTTCCGTTGTGGGCGACAGCCAGGCGGGGGAAGCGATGGCTCTGGGCCAGTACGTTGCCGGGATGGGTTTCTCCAACGTAGGTCTGGGATTAGTGCATGGCATGGCACACCCGTTAGGCGCGTTCTACAACACGCCGCACGGCGTCGCGAATGCCATTTTGCTGCCGCACGTGATGCACTATAACGCCGAATTCACCGGGGAAAAATTCCGCGATATCGCCCGGGTAATGGGGGTTAAGGTTGAAGGACTGACGCTGGCAGAGGCACGCAAAGCGGCGGTGGATGCCGTCTTCGCCCTTAATCGCGATGTAGGTATCCCACTGCATCTACGCGATGTTGGCGTCCGTAAAGAGGATATTCCTGCGCTGGCGCAAGCCGCATTTGACGATGTTTGTACCGGGGGAAATCCGCGTGAAGCGAGCCTTGGGGATATCGTTGAGCTGTACCATACCGCCTGGTAATCACCTGGCGTTTATCTGGCCTACAGGGTTGTACAATAAGTAGGCCGGATAAGCGCAGCGCCATCCGGAAATAAGGCTACCGCGCCAGCCGTAGTTGCCGTAGGTTTCCGTCGATATGTAAGTCTGTTTGCAGCCGCGCGATATCGCGGCACAAAAACGCCATCTCCCGATGTTCTTCGAGTTTCTTGCGCCATTTCTCCGGTACATCATCCAGGTGTTCATACAGCGCTTCCAGCGTTGGAAACTGTGCCAGCAGTTGTGTGGCACTTTTAGGACCAATACCGGCAACCCCCGGTATTTTAGAACTGCTGATCCCGGCCAGTCCCCAGTAATCAGGCAACTGTTGCGGCAGTACGCCGAACTCTTTCTCGATAAACGGCGCATCCAGCCAGCGTTTCTGGAAATAATCGCGAATCCGCAGCGTTGGGGAGAGTAGCTGACAGTAGCCTTTATCGGTTGAGACGATAGTCGCCTGGTGTCCCGCCTGGCTAACTTTCACCGCCAGAGTGGCGGCTAAATCATCGGCTTCATTCCCGCTGGATACCCAGCAGCAGACGCCGCGCTGTTCAAAAGCGGCGCGTAAGGCGGGCATTTCCTGGTGTAAATCGTCAGGCATCGGCGGGCGACCGGCTTTGTAGTCAGGTAACCGTTGGTGACGCCAGCCGCTGTTACGCGCTTCGTCATCAAATACCGCCACGGCGTGCGTGGGCTGACTGTGCACAATCAGCTGATCGAGCGCGTGCTGGCATGTCTCCACGCAGGGGGAGCCCTGTACGGCGTGAATACGGCGGATGAGATTCAGTGCATCAACAATGAGCAGGTGGACGGCCACGGTGTTCTCCCTAACAAATTAGTCTGTAGGGTAACATTCACGACGAGTGGAGACGAGCATTGCGAAAGAGCGCTATCCGTAAGCCTGATAAGCGAAGCGCCATCAGGCAATAAAAGCCGGATGCGGCGAGCGCCTTATCCGGCCTACAGATACGAAAATGTGCTGAGAATTAATCGCAGGTGACAATCTTCATCGCCAGACCACCACGAGAGGTTTCGCGGTATTTGGCGTTCATGTCTTTACCGGTTTCGTACATGGTCTCGATAACTTTATCGAGGCACACGCGTGGTTCACTGGTACGGCGCAGCGCCATACGTGCAGCGTTCACCGCTTTAACCGAAGCAATGGCATTACGCTCAATGCACGGTACCTGAACCTGGCCGGCAACCGGGTCGCAGGTCAGACCCAGGTTGTGTTCCATACCGATTTCTGCCGCGATGCACACCTGCATTGGGCTACCACCCAGCAGTTCAGCCAGACCAGCCGCTGCCATGGAGCAGGCGACGCCAACTTCACCCTGACAACCGACTTCGGCACCAGAGATAGAGGCGTTCATCTTGTACAGTGAACCAATGGCGCTCGCGACCAGCATGTAGCGTGCCAGCGAGTTAGCGTTCACTTCACGGATAAACTTGTCGTAATACGCCAGTACGGCAGGAACAATCCCGCATGCACCGTTGGTTGGTGCAGTCACCACGCGTCCACCGGCTGCGTTTTCTTCGTTCACGGCCAGCGCGAACATGTTGATCCAGTCAACAACCGCCATCGGGTCGGTGGTGGTTTTGTCGCTGCTGACCAGCATGCGACGCAGCGCAGCAGCACGACGCGGAACGCGCAGTTTGCCCGGCAATACACCTTCGGTAGTGATGCCTCGTTCAATCCCGCTACGCATCACTTCCCAGACGTTAGCAAAGTGCTGTTCCAGCTCTTCTTTGCTGTGCAGCGCCAGTTCGTTTTGCATCATCAGACCGGAAAGCGACAGGCCGGTTTCCTGGCAATGACGTTGCAAATCAGCTGCGGATTTATACGGATATGGCACGTTTACCGGAGAGTTGTTCGGTAAACCAAAATGTTCTTCATCAACGATGAACCCACCGCCAATGGAATAGTAAGTCTGGCTGTAAATAGCCTTTTCGCCCGCCAGTGCGGTAATGCGCATCCCGTTTTCGTGCAGGGACAGATTGTCCGCATGGAAATTCATGCACTTGTCGACCGGGAACTCGACCTCATGTTGACCGTCTGCCAGCAGCAAACGCCCATGAGTATTCACATCCTGGATAAAGGACGGAATGGCATCAATGTCTACGGTATCCGGCAGATTACCCGCCAGGCCCATAATTATCGCGATGTCGGTATGGTGACCTTTCCCCGTCAGAGATAAAGAGCCATAGACATCAACCACTACGCGGGTTACGTCAGTGAGAATTCCGCGTGCAATCAGGTCATCCGTGAATTGTTTGCCTGCTTTCATCGGGCCAACAGTGTGGGAGCTGGAAGGGCCAATGCCGATTTTGAAAATATCGAATACGCTAATCATGAGGCGTCCATTGTGTATCGAGGTGCGCCGCCCCGAGGAGCGGCGCAGGGGAATTAACTGAACAGAGAGTAGAAAATAGCGGAGATAGCGATCAGGCCCATAATCACAACGAAGACGTTGCTGATATGGCCGCTGTACTTACGCATTGCCGGTACTTTCTGAATGGCATACATCGGCATCAGGAACAGAATCATCGCGATGATTGGGCCACCCAGGGTCTCAATCATGCCGAGGATGCTTGGGTTCAGCGTCGCCACAATCCAGGTGGTTACCAGCATGAACAGCGCAGTGATTTTGTTCAGTTTGTTGATTTCGATGGATTTGCCTTTGCCACGCAGAGACTTAATCACCATACCATTGAAGCCTTCACGTGCACCCAGGTAGTGGCCCAGGAAGGATTTGGTGATAGCGATAATCGCGATGATCGGTGCCATCCAGGCAATAATCGGCGCGTTAAAGTGGTTCGCCAGGTAAGACAGAATCGAGATGTTCTGCTCTTTCGCTGCTGCCAGGTCTGCCGGAGTCAGGCTGAACACGCAGCTGAAGACGAAGAACATAACGGTCAGTACCATCATGATGTGAGCGAATGCCAGAATCTTGGAGCATTTTTTCTCTGCTTCATCACCGTACTCTTCACGCTTCGCCACGGCGAAGGAGGAGATGATCGGGGAGTGGTTGAAGGAGAACACCATTACCGGAATTGCCAGCCACAGGGTCAACAGCAGGCCGTTGCCGGTGGTTGCCGCAGAGTCAAAAGACATGGTTTCCAGAATCGCACCGCTCCACTGAGGGATCAGGTACAGCGCCAGCAGCATCAGAGCCGCAACGAACGGGAATACCAGGATGCTCATCGCCTTAACGATCATCTGCTCACCGAAGCGCACGATGGTCATCATGCCGACAATCAGGATCAGTGACAGGATTGCGCGCGGCGGCGGCGTAATCGCCAGCTGGTGGGTCAGGAAGCTTTCAACCGTGTTGGTGATTGCTACGCTGTAAACCAACAGAATCGGGTAGATAGCGAAGAAGTAGAGCAGGGTAATCAGTTTACCTGCACCAACACCAAAGTGTTCTTCTACAACTTCGGTGATGTCTTCACCCGGATTTTTACCGGACAGCACAAAGCGAGTCAGACCGCGGTGTGCAAAGAAGGTCATTGGGAAGGCAAGGATCGCCATGATGATCAGCGGGATCATACCGCCTACGCCTGCGTTAATCGGCAGGAACAATACACCCGCCCCAATCGCCGTGCCGTAAAGGCCCAGCATCCACATGGTGTCTGTTTTGCGCCATGCGCTGCGGGTCTGGCCCGTAACGATAGTGCTGGTTTGAGTGTTTTCCATCTATTTCTCCTGGAGGAAGCTTAAAAAGTCGGGTTTGGGGTCAATCCAATGAGAAAGTACCCGACTGTAAATCGAAATTCGTTGAGCGATTTTTATATAATTTTTCGCCGTAATAATTTTCGGGCGGAAAGATACATTTTAGTAATGAATGTATCAGTGATCGGGATCCCAAATGCAATAATCCACCTTTTATGTGGATAAATTTGGGCCATTAATCTGTTAAAAAATAGTCAAAGCGAATTTACGGGCGCGAAGGCTAACATTAACGACATATCTCATGAAAGCGAAGGCGCGAAGATAGGCGTGTTCAGCTGTAAAAACTGTTGTTTTTAGATGATTTCGGCGACTAATAATAATTTTCTAAGATAAATCACGGTTGGTTTTTCAAGGTAATCGTTTGCGTGACGCGCTGTTTTTAATGAATCATCACTGGTATTTATATGATTGTCGGGGCTATGTGACTGGTATCACTAAAAAAAGCCGGGAGGCAAGTGCGCCAAACCCGGCTTTGATATGGACAAAACTGTCACCGCTATAGCGCTGCTAGCGGGTGTTGAAGGTTAGGCGCAGATCTCGTAGCAAGGGATATACGCAGTGCCCGGTAACTTCATACGATGTTGTGCAACAAAGCCCTGCAGGAGATCGTCCATGCGGCGCATCATTTCGCGGTCACCGTGGATTTTGTACGGGCCAAACTCTTCAATAGCGCGGATCCCGACTTCCTTCACGTTACCTGCCACAATACCGGAGAATGCACGACGTAAATCGGCGGCCAATACTTCAACGGGTTGATCCGGGTACAGCTTCAGGTTGGCCATGTTTTCATGGGACGGCTCGAACGGCATCTGCAGATCGGGCGCGATACGAATCGACCAGTTAAAGCTGTAAGCATCTCCTGTGTCGCGACGGTTTTCTTTCACCAGCGGCATCGCTTTTTTCATCAGACGCGCCACTTCTGCCGCATCGTCAATGATAATGCGATAGTGGCGACGTGCATCTTCCCCTAGCGTGTGCACGATAAATTCGTCCAGCACGCGGAAGTAATCCGCACTCTCTTTTGGTCCGGTCAGGATCAGCGGTAGAACCTGATCTTTGTTGGCCGGATTCATCAGGATCCCCAGCAGATACAGCAGCTCTTCTGCTGTCCCTACGCCACCCGGGAAGATGATAATACCGTGAGCGATACGCACGAACGCTTCCAGACGTTTTTCAATGTCCGGCATGATGATCAGTTCGTTTACCAGCGGGTTAGGCGGTTCAGCGGCGATGATTGACGGTTCGGTCATGCCAATAAAGCGGCTGTCTTTGTATCGCTGCTGGGCGTGGCCGACCGCGGCGCCTTTCATTGGCGCTTCCATCGCCCCCGGACCGCAGCCGGTACAGATGTTCAGTTCGCGCAGACCCAGTTGGGTGCCGACGCGACGGGCATACAGGTACTCATTTTCGTTGATTGAGTGACCGCCCCAGCAGACGACCATGTTCGGCGCTTCACCGACGTGCAGCGCCCGGGCATTACGCAGGATCGAGAATACGAGGTTGGTAATATGCACCGAGCTTTCGAGATCCAGATGCTGAAAACGACCGGCGTTATGGATCTGGCCATTGACGAACAGAATGTCGCGCAGTACGGCAAACAGGTTAGCCTGTAGCGCACGAATAATGCGTCCATCAACAAATGCATCTTCAGGTGGGTTGATCAGTTCCAGCTTCACGCCTCGTTCGCGGCGCAGTACGTTAATATCGAAACTTTCAAAGCGGGACAGCAGTTCTTTACTGTTGTCGGTCAAACTGCCGGAGTTCAGAACGGCAAGCGAACAGTTACGAAACAGTTGATACAGGTCGCTGCTGGCCGTGCGTTTAAGCATATCGACTTCCAGCTGCGACAACATGTCCATTGAGCCAAGCGGGCTAATATGTGTAATCAAGTAAACTCCTTATGGGACGCAACACGTCATTCCCTATTGATTACAATAGCCCTGGCTTATGACCTTTCACAACCTTGCGCGCGGAATCCGGCACGCAAAATTGAGAAAAAAGATTACTGACGTACCAGACGACCGGTTGCCGGAGTGAAATCGGTGTTGGTGCGCCATGGGTTAATGTCCAGGCCGCCACGTCGCGTGTAGCGTGCATAGACGCTCAGTTTCTCTGGCTGGCAGAAGCGCAGAATGTCATTGAAAATACGTTCCACGCACTGCTCATGAAATTCATTATGGTGGCGGAAGGAGACCAGATAACGCAGCAGCTTCTCTCTGTCGATTTTCCGTCCACGATACTGAATTTGTATGGAGCCCCAGTCGGGCTGGTGGGTGATCAGACAGTTGGATTTCAGCAGGTGGCTGACCAGCGTCTCTTCGACTGCCTTTTCACTGCTCACGGCATTTTCCAGATACGCAGTGCTGAACTGATAGTTGTCGATGACGATATCCTGATTGTCGATACAGGTCCCATTAAAGTGGGCTATCGGCTGCCCTTCCAGTTCGTCAAGGCGGTACAGCGCCACGCTGACATCGCCCTGAGCGCAGGCGCGCAGATCGTTTTCCAGCGTCTGGCGTACCGCGTCCCAGGAATCAAAACGCGTCTGGTTAAAACTGTTCAGGTAAAGCTTAAAGCTTTTCGACTCAATCAGATTTACGCTGGTGTAATCCAGTTCCACGTGACCGACCGCGACTTGCGGTAAGCCGTTGGCATTCAGCCACGACAGTTCATACAGCGTCCAGATATCCGCACCGTGAAAAGGCAAGTTATCGGCCTTTAAATCCAGCGGGTCGCGATTCAGGCTGCGCGGAACGCCCTGCAACAGACTTGCATCGTAATTGTCTCGGTAATCCGTTGATTTACCGAGTGTCAGGCCGTTAAGCGCCTGATGATTTTCATAAGAGGACATGTTTCACCGTCATAAACCAGATACACTATGCGACAAGTGTATCCTGGCTTTTGTGAAGAGAGAAATCAGTGGACGAATTGACAGCGCAGGCGTTGATAGCCTTTACGACGCGTTATTGCGACGCATGGCATGAAAAAAACAACAGTTGGCCGCTCAGCGAAGAGCTGTATGGCGTACCTTCTCCGTGCATCATTTCTTCCACAGATGATGCCGTATTTTGGCAGCCTCAACCTTGTGTCGGCGAAAATAACCTCAATGCGGTTGAACGGGCCTTTGATATTGTGGTACAACCTGCCGTTCACGCTTTTTACACCACCCAGTTTGCTGGTGATATGCACGCGCAGTTTGCGGATGAAAAGCTCACGCTGCTGCAAACCTGGAGTGAAGATGACTTCAGGCGCGTTCAGGAAAACCTGATTGGTCATCTGGTTACGCAAAAGCGCCTCAAGCTATCACCTACGCTTTTTATTGCCACACAAGATAATGAGCTTGACGTCATTTCGGTGTGCAATCTGTCCGGTGAAGTGTGCAAAGAAACGCTGGGAACCCGTAAACGAACGGTGCTGGCGGCCTCACTTGCGGAATTCCTCACTCAACTTAAGCCAGTTCTGTAATCCAGTTTGCCCTGAACCTTGTGAGAGATCTCTTACAAACCCTGTAGGACATTGCCAGGTGATAAGTAAAGACTTAATGAATTGATAAAATAATAATTTATTATTATTCAATTGGTTAGTGTTTTATTGTCAACTTTCATACGAAAATAATCGTAAGGGTAAGCCTGTAAGCATCTTGTAAGACAAAGCGAAACAGGCGATTCTATATCTGTCGACAAGGAGTCGCACAACGAAGAGAACATCAGGATGATGGCTCTTCGCCAGGACACACCAGGACGGTGTTGCAAGGACAGGCTTCAGGACGAAGCAAAGAGGAAGACGCTGGATGCGTTAAAGGACACCTCCAGGATGGAGAATGAGAGCCGGTCAGGATGTTCGGCGGGTCTGGATGGCCAGGATACTTCAGGATGAAGTTTTCACATCGGGGTGATGTGAGCAGGATGCAAAAGTTCAGGATGAACACGGTCGCAAGACCACAGGAAAAGTTGTCACGGATGAGCAGGGAGCACTAAAAGTAGCTGGAATGCTGCGAAACGAACCGGGAGCACTGTTTTTACAGTGCTCCCTTTTTTTATTTCCCTTCACTAGTGCTATTCTTCGCGCCAGATTTTTTCATCATTGAGGTTAATTTCATGACGACTCATGACCGTGTGCGCCAGCAGTTACACGCACTTGAAGCGCTACTGCGTGAACATCATCACTGGCGGATGGATGAGCCAGCAGAGCATCTGTTTACCAGTACGCAGCCTTTTTGTATGGATACCATGGAGCCGGTCGAGTGGCTGCAGTGGGTGTTGATTCCCCGCATGCATACGTTGATTGATAACGCGCAGCCGCTTCCGCAAGCTTTTGCCGTCGCACCGTATTACGAAATGGCGCTGGCAGCCGATCACCCGCAACGCGACATTCTTCTGGCGGCATTGCAGGAGCTGGATGCGCTGTTTACAAGTGATAACGCCTGATGCTGGAAATTCTTTATCAGGACGAATGGCTGGTCGCCGTCAATAAACCTTCGGGCTGGTTGGTTCACCGCAGTTGGCTTGACCGGGATGAGAAAGTGGTGGTGATGCAAACGGTGCGCGACCAAATTGGTCAGCACGTATTTACCGCCCATCGTCTCGACAGACCAACCTCCGGCGTGCTGCTGATGGGACTGTCCGGCGAAGCCGGACGTTTGCTGTCCCAGCAGTTTGAACATCATCAAATTCAGAAACGCTATCATGCGATTGTGCGTGGCTGGCTGATGGATGATGCCGTGCTGGATTACCCGCTGGTCGAAGAGCTGGATAAGATTGCCGATAAGTTTGCACGCGATGATAAAGGCCCGCAGCCTGCTGTCACTCATTATCGTGGCCTGGCAACGGTAGAAATGCCGGTAGCGACCGGGCGTTATCCGACTACCCGTTACGGGCTGGTGGAGCTGGACCCTAAAACCGGTCGCAAGCACCAGCTCAGACGCCATCTGGCGCACTTGCGCCATCCGATTATCGGCGACAGCAAGCACGGTGATTTGCGGCAAAATCGCAGCGCCGCAGAGCATTTTGGTTGTCAGCGATTGATGCTGCATGCCAGCCAGCTTGCGCTGACCCATCCTTTCACCGGTGAACCGCTGGTTATTCGCGCCGGACTGGATGACGTCTGGATGCAGGCGTTATCACAGTTTGGCTGGCGTGGACTTCTCCCTGAGAATGAAAGGGTTGAGTTCAGCGGGCTGTCAGGTCAGGATGAGCAGATAGATTCTTAAGTCCCAGGAGATTACGGTTATGGCGGAAATTGGAATTTTTGTCGGCACGATGTACGGAAACGCGCTGCTGGTTGCCGAAGAGGCCGAAGCTATTTTGACGGCGCAGGGTCATAAAGCCACGGTGTTCGAAGATCCGGAGCTTAGCGACTGGCAGGCATATCAGGATAAATATGTGCTGGTAGTGACCTCAACGACCGGGCAGGGCGATCTGCCGGATAGCATCGTACCGCTGTTTCAGGGGATCAAAGATAATCTCGGTTTCCAGCCAAATCTGCATTACGGAGTCATTGCGCTGGGCGACAGTAGCTACGTTAATTTCTGCAATGGCGGCAAACAGTTCGATGCTTTGTTGCAGGAACAAAGCGCCCACCGCGTAGGGGAAATGCTGCTGATTGATGCCAGCGAGCATCCTGAACCGGAAAGTGAATCTAATCCGTGGGTAGAAAACTGGGGAACTTTGCTTAAATAACCCCCCGCCCGTACGGGCATGCACCCCTCATTTGAACCGTAGGCCGGGTCAGGCGAAGCCGCCACCCGGCAATAAAACCCCAATTACGTGAACTAACTTCCACAACTTTGGGCTTATGCCCCAAACAACTTCTCACTGCCTCCCTAATGTTGTGTTCATGCACGGTGAGGGTCAGTGGCACTCCTTCATATACTTTTCCCGTCAGTTCCCGGAATGGCAGCGAGTCAGAATAAAACGGCCCTGAGCTGTACCAACACTGCCACACACTAACCTCTCATTCTGATCACCCTACAGGTGCTGTACAGAATGAACTGGCGAAAGCCAGGATTCAGGAGTGCAACAATGAGTTCATTAAGTCAGGCGGCGAGCAGCGCGGAAAAACGCACTAACGCTCGCTACTGGATAGTGGTGATGCTGTTTATCGTCACATCCTTCAACTACGGTGATCGCGCCACCTTATCCATTGCCGGTTCGGAGATGGCCAAAGACATTGGTCTGGATGCGGTAGGGATGGGGTATGTATTCTCCGCTTTCTCATGGGCCTATGTTATCGGCCAGATCCCCGGCGGCTGGTTGCTCGACCGCTTTGGTTCAAAACGCGTTTATTTCTGGTCCATCTTTATTTGGTCCATGTTTACCCTGCTGCAGGGTTTTGTCGATATCTTCAGTGGTTTCGGCATTATCGTTGCGCTGTTTACCCTGCGTTTCCTCGTCGGTTTAGCTGAAGCGCCCTCCTTCCCCGGCAACAGTCGTATTGTGGCGGCGTGGTTCCCGGCACAGGAAAGGGGCACAGCGGTCGCTATCTTTAACTCTGCGCAATACTTTGCCACTGTTATCTTTGCGCCAATCATGGGTTGGCTGACCCACGAAGTGGGTTGGTCGCACGTGTTCTTCTTTATGGGCGGTCTTGGGATTGTTATCAGCTTCGTCTGGCTGAAGGTGATTCATGAACCTAACCAGCATCCAGGCGTAAACCAAAAAGAGCTGGAGTACATTGCCGAAGGTGGGGCGCTGATCAACATGGATCAGGCGGCAGCCAAAACAAAAGTGCCGTTTAGCGTGAAGTGGGGGCAAATCAAACAGCTGCTGGGTTCACGGATGATGATCGGGATTTACATCGGCCAATACTGCATTAACGCGCTGACCTACTTCTTTATCACCTGGTTCCCGGTTTATCTGGTGCAGGCTCGCGGTATGTCGATTTTGAAAGCCGGTTTTGTTGCTTCGGTTCCGGCCATTTGCGGATTCGCCGGCGGCGTGCTCGGCGGCATTATTTCCGACTGGCTGATGCGCCGTACCGGTTCGCTGAATATCGCCCGTAAAACGCCAATCGTCATGGGGATGCTGCTATCGATGGTGATGGTGTTCTGTAACTACGTCAACGTCGAGTGGATGATCATTGGCTTTATGGCGCTGGCCTTCTTCGGCAAAGGCATCGGCGCGCTGGGATGGGCGGTGATGGCTGATACCGCACCTAAAGAGATCAGCGGTCTGAGCGGCGGTTTGTTCAACATGTTTGGCAACATCTCCGGCATCGTCACGCCAATTGCTATCGGCTACATCGTCGGGACTACCGGCTCGTTTAACGGCGCGTTGATTTACGTCGGGGTACATGCGCTGATTGCGGTGGTGAGCTATCTGGTGCTGGTGGGCGATATTAAACGTATCGAACTGAAACCTGTCGCAGGACAATGATGATGACAACACAATCGAGTCCCGTTATTACCGATATGAAGGTCATCCCGGTGGCCGGTCATGACAGCATGCTGCTCAATATTGGCGGCGCGCATAACGCATACTTTACTCGTAATATCGTGGTGCTCACCGATAATGCCGGAAACACCGGTGTCGGTGAAGCGCCTGGTGGTGAAGTGATTTATCAGACGCTGGTGGATGCGATTCCGCAGGTGTTGGGCCAGGAAGTGGCGCGCCTGAATAAGGTGGTGCAGCAGGTGCATAAGGGCAACCAGGCCGCTGATTTTGACACCTTTGGCAAAGGCGCCTGGACCTTTGAACTACGGGTCAATGCGGTAGCGGCGCTGGAGGCCGCATTGCTCGACCTGCTGGGTAAGGCGCTGAACGTGCCGGTTTGTGAACTGTTAGGGCCGGGCAAGCAGCGCGATGCGGTCACCGTACTCGGTTATCTGTTCTACGTGGGCGATCGCACAAAGACCGATTTACCGTATCTGGAAAGCACGTCGGGAAACCATGAGTGGTATCACCTGCGTCATCAGCAAGCGATGAACAGTGAGGCAGTGGTACGTCTGGCTCAGGCTTCGCAGGATCGCTACGGCTTTAAAGATTTCAAACTCAAAGGTGGTGTACTGCCTGGTGAGCAGGAAATCGACACCGCTCGTGCGCTGAAAAAATGCTTCCCGGATGCGCGTATTACGGTTGATCCCAACGGTGCCTGGCTGCTGGATGAAGCCATCTCCCTGTGTAAAGGGCTGAACGATGTTCTGACCTACGCCGAAGATCCATGCGGCGCTGAACAGGGTTTTTCTGGCCGTGAAGTGATGGCCGAGTTCCGCCGTGCAACCGGTCTGCCGGTAGCAACGAACATGATAGCTACCAACTGGCGTGAAATGGGCCATGCGGTGATGCTGAATTCAGTAGATATTCCGCTGGCCGATCCGCACTTCTGGACCCTTTCTGGCGCGGTACGCGTGGCACAGTTATGCGATGACTGGGGCCTGACCTGGGGCTGCCATTCTAACAATCATTTTGATATTTCGCTGGCGATGTTTACCCACGTCGGTGCGGCTGCACCGGGTAATCCAACGGCTATTGATACCCACTGGATCTGGCAGGAGGGCGATTGCCGCCTGACCAAAAATCCGCTGGAGATTAAAAACGGAAAAATTGCGGTACCCGATGCGCCCGGTCTGGGCGTGGAACTGGACTGGGATCAGGTACAGAAAGCGCATGAAGCCTATAAGGCGCTGCCCGGCGGCGCGCGTAATGACGCAGGCCCAATGCAGTATCTGATCCCCGGATGGACTTTTGACCGTAAACGTCCCGTTTTCGGCCGCCACTAATTTTGAATAAGGACTTAATTATGAGCGCACAATTTTCTACCCCATTGGTTACCTCTATGCAGGTTATTCCGGTTGCGGGTCATGACAGCATGTTGATGAACCTGAGCGGCGCACATGCTCCGTTCTTCACGCGCAATATTGTGATTATTAAAGATAACTCCGGTCATACCGGCGTGGGTGAAATTCCCGGCGGCGAAAAAATCCGCAAAACTCTGGAAGATGCGATCCCGTTGGTGGTAGGTAAAACGTTAGGTGAATACAAAAACGTGCTGAATGCAGTACGCAATACTTTTGCCGATCGTGATGCGGGCGGTCGCGGTTTGCAGACCTTCGATTTACGTACCACTATTCATGTGGTTACTGGGATCGAAGCGGCCATGTTGGATCTGTTAGGTCAGCATCTGGGTGTAAACGTCGCCTCTTTGCTGGGGGATGGCCAGCAGCGTAGCGAAGTTGAAATGTTGGGTTATCTGTTCTTCGTGGGTAACCGTAAGGCAACGCCGCTGCCGTACCAGAGTCAGCCGGATGATAAATGCGACTGGTATCGTCTGCGTCATGAAGAAGCGATGACCCCGGATGCGGTAGTGCGCCTGGCGGAAGCCGCGTATGAGAAGTATGGTTTCAACGACTTTAAACTGAAAGGCGGCGTACTGGCCGGGGAAGAAGAAGCGGAATCTATTGTCGCGCTGGCGAAACGCTTTCCGCAGGCCCGCGTCACGCTGGATCCGAACGGCGCGTGGTCGCTAAATGAAGCGATTAAGATCGGCAAATATCTGAAGGGTTCTCTGGCCTATGCGGAAGATCCGTGCGGTGCCGAGCAGGGCTTCTCTGGTCGTGAAGTGATGGCGGAGTTCCGCCGCGCCACCGGTCTGCCGACCGCCACCAACATGATCGCCACCGACTGGCGTCAGATGGGGCATACGCTGTCGTTGCAGTCTGTGGATATCCCACTGGCGGACCCGCACTTCTGGACCATGCAGGGTTCTGTCCGTGTGGCGCAGATGTGCCATGAGTTCGGGCTGACCTGGGGATCGCACTCTAACAATCACTTTGATATTTCGCTGGCGATGTTTACGCATGTCGCGGCGGCGGCTCCGGGTAAAATAACCGCTATCGACACCCACTGGATCTGGCAGGAAGGCAACCAGCGCTTGACCAAAGAGCCGTTTGAAATCAAAGGCGGCATGGTGCAGGTTCCGGCAAAACCGGGTCTGGGCGTGGAGCTGGATATGGATCAGGTCATGAAAGCGCATGAACTGTACCAGCAACATGGACTGGGTGCGCGTGATGATGCGATGGGTATGCAGTATCTTATCCCGAACTGGACGTTTGATAATAAGCGTCCGTGCATGGTTCGCTAAGTGATCCAGGACCGCTCCTATAGAGTGAGCGGTTTTGCTCCTGGTGTATGCTTAACATAATCAACATGCGTAAGGATGCTTTATGAAAATAGTAATCGCACCCGATTCCTATAAGGAAAGTTTGAGTGCGCTTGAGGTGGCAACGGCTATAGAGCTGGGGTTTCGTGAGATCTGGCCCGATGCGGATTACGTGAAGATTCCGGTTGCAGATGGCGGTGAAGGAACGGTCGAAGCGATGGTTGCCGCAACGCAAGGTCACCTTGTGCATGTTGATGTTACCGGCCCTTTGGGCAACACAATTCAGGCATTTTATGGTTTATCTGGTGATGAGCGCTCGGCGTTTATCGAAATGGCGGCCGCCAGCGGGCTGGAACAGGTTCCTGTGGGGTTACGCGATCCGCTGAAAACGACATCCTGGGGAACCGGGGAGTTAATCCGTCATGCGCTGGACGCTGGCGTTGAGCATATCATCATTGGGATTGGCGGTAGCGCCACCAATGATGGCGGTGCCGGGATGGTGCAAGCGCTGGGAGCAAAACTGCTGGATGCGCAAAATAACGAAATTGCGCAAGGCGGAATCGGTCTGGAATCTCTGTCCCGGATTGATATTTCTCAGTTAGACAGCCGTCTTGCCGGGTGCCGTATAGAAGTTGCTTGCGATGTGACCAACCCGTTGACTGGAAAAGAGGGCGCATCTGCGGTTTTTGGTCCGCAAAAAGGGGCGACGCCGGAGATGATTACCCGCCTGGATCGGGCGCTCACGCACTATGCGCAACTCATTGCCCGCGATCTGGACGTCAACGTGCTGGATCTGGCCGGTGGTGGTGCGGCGGGTGGTATGGGGGCGGCACTGTATGCGTTTTGCGGCGCACAGTTACGCTGCGGTATTGAGATAGTGACCGATGCGTTACACCTTGATGCCTGCGTTGCGGATGCGGATTTAGTGGTCACAGGTGAAGGGCGCATTGATAGTCAGACCATTCACGGTAAGGTTCCTGTTGGCGTAGCGAAGGTCGCAAAGCGTTACAACAAGCCGGTTATCGGTATCGCAGGTAGCCTGACGGCGGATGTCGGTGTGGTCCACGAGCATGGGCTGGATGCGGTTTTCAGCGTCATCTACTCCATTTGTACCCTGGATGAGGCGCTGAAGAACGCGAGCGACAACGTACGAATGACGGCGCGAAACGTAGCCGCAACGCTCAAAGCAGGGCAGCAATTACGCTGAGTTGTAGGTCGTATAAGGCGGTCACGCCGGATTCGGCGATGTGCCCGATGCGCGACGCTTATCGGGCCTACGGTAAACAGCGAAACCTGTAGACCGGATAAGGCGTTTACGCCGCATCCGGCGAATATCACCCCAATATCCGTTTCGCTTCGCGCGCAACGTTGTCCATTTCATCCAGAAGCTCTAAAAATTCAGGTTCCAGCTCTTCTTCTTTGGTTCCACTGCGTAGCTGTTGTTCAATGAGCTGACACAGGTTTTTCATGCGGGGGACACCACTATAACCGCAACTGCCGTGCAGCTTGTGAATCATATCCACCAGCCCTTCGGGGTTCTCTCCGACCAGTTGCTCTTCGATTTTGTTACGCACCTCAGGCAGAAAATCGATCAGCATTTGCAGCATATCCCGCGCCAAATCGTTCTTACCCGCGGCTTGCCTTAATGCCAGTTGCCAGTCGAGCGTCGTGTTCGGATTGACGACTGGCTCAAGAGGTTCTGCGGTGAGTGCCCGCAGCGATGTGCTTGCGCCCGGTTTGTAACGTAACAGCAGATTATGCAGCTTATCTTCCTCGATAGGCTTCGCCAGGTAATCGTTCATCCCGGCGCTGAGCAGCTTCTCTTTCTGCCCGGCCATGGCGTGTGCGGTGACCGCAATGACTGGTGTCTGCTGTTGATGAGGAAGCTGGTGGATCAGTTCGCAGGCACGAATGCCGTCCATGTCTGGCATCTGAATATCCATCAGGATCAGGTCAAACGGCATTTGTCTGGCGCGATCCACCGCCTGATGCCCGCTGTCGCAAAGCACGACGTGCTGGACCTTATCTTCCAGCAATGCGCCAATCAGCTTGAGGTTCGCCGGGTTGTCGTCTACCGCCATGACGGTCATCGCAATTTTGCTTTCATCTAACAGCAGCGGATCCGCGCTGTGGTTTAGCTGACAATACTCTGTCAGCGCAGGCAGTAAGCGGGTTGAGGTGAGAGGTTTCAACAGACACGCCGCCGCGCCGCCCTGTTTCAATTTCTCTGCGTTAATTTGTGCATGACAAGGCAAGGCTAGCAACAGGAAGTCGGTCATCGCTGCTGCGCTCGCCAGCCGCTCATGCTGCATGGTGAGTGGTTCGCGCAAAGTGACCGGAATGCCCAGCAACAGAATGTCGTAGTGCTCCGCTGGCAACCCGGAGAACGAAGGGCTGTAAATCACCTCCAGCGGTGTTTCACTCAAGATATCTAACGTGCATTGTGCGGCGGTGGCGTTAGGTTCGACGTAGGCCAGTCGTTTACCGGCAAGACAGAGCGTGGTTGAGCGGTCAACGATAACGTTAGGGTTGAGATCGAGGCTGATATGGAACCAGAACGTGGAACCCCGATTAGGCTGGCTGTGGAAGGAGATATCTCCACCCATTTCGTTGACCAGTTTTTGCGTAATGACCAGACCTAGCCCGGTTCCGCCATGACGCCGGGAAATACTGGCATCCGCCTGACGGAAAGCCTGGAACAGGCGGGATTGATCGCGCTCAGGAATACCGATCCCGGTATCGCGGATTTGTACTTCAATTTGCACTTTCGTGTTACTAAGGGCTCGCTTCTCGACCAGAATGTCGATGTTGCCGCCCTCGGTAAATTTGATGGCGTTGCCGACCAGATTGGTGATCACCTGCTGTAAACGCAACGGGTCACCGATGACGTTGTCCGGTACGTCATTCTTAATATTCAGCGTCAGCTCAAGCCCTTTATCATGGGATGAATGCGCTAACAGCGTAACGACGTCATCCAGCGTGCTGCGCAGCGGGAACGGAATGCTTTCCAGAATCAGCTTGCCCGCCTCAAGTTTGGAGAAGTCGAGTACATCATTGATGATGGCCAGCAGATTGTTAGCCGAGCGTTCAATGGTATTCAGGTGATCGCGCTGTGTGGTGTTGAGCTCGGTTTTTAGCGTCAGACGGGTGAAGCCAATCACGCCATTCAGCGGTGTTCGCAGCTCGTGGGACATGTTTGCCAGAAACTCAGACTTAATACGTGCCGCTTCCTGGGCGCGTTTCTTCGCCAGATCCAGCTCGACGTTCTGGATTTCCATCTGCTCCAGCGTTTCGCGCAGGTCAGAGGTGGCCTGATCGATGTTGTGCTGCATCTCTTCATGGTAGGCCGCGAGAGACATGGCCATCGAGTTGATGCCATTTTTAAGCATATCCAGCTCGCCCAGCATGAAACCTTCCACGCGGCTGTCGAGCTGTCCTCTACGTATTCGGTCAACGGTATTCACCATATTGCGAATCGGGCCGGTCACGTCGCGCATTAGACGCCAGCCGAAAATTAACGCAATACCAATACAAAACAGCATCATTACGCTGGAGATAAAGATCTCTTTGTACTGCTGCAATCGTACGGACTTAAGGTCCAGCTCAAGCGCCACATACCCCAGCATATTTTTGGTGTTTTTGGCGTCGCTTACTGCGGATTCATCCGGTGAATAGCTTTCCGATATAATAGGGGTTCGCAGGATCATGATATCCCCGTGCCGGGTGACGCTCAGCTTTCGGGGAAACGGTGAACCTGTCGCCAACTGCATTTCAGACGGATCGAGATGAAAATTAGAGGTGACGAACAGTCGGTTATTTTCGTCATAAACAGAAATTGCCCGCACGATATCGGAATGGCGACGATGCAGCACGCTGATAAGCTGGCCGATGGATTCCCTGTTTTGCAGGTTCATGCCATATTCGCTGGAGACCGCGAGTGGTTCAATGATGCTGGCACCAGCATCTTCCAGTTGACGCTGCAAGTCGTTATAGCGATGCACAACAAAAAAGATACTGAGCAACAAACCTATCAGGACGGTCGGGGCCAGGATCAGAATCATCATGCGTGCGCGCAGGCTGTAGTTGGTCATGGAGTTCCGTTATGGGACAATTAGGGTCACACTGTTAAATAGAGAAATATCTCGTCGATGGCGCAATTCTACTCTGCAAAACGACGCGTGACGACGCGTCAGATCATAACCGTTACCGTCAATGACCTCGATCCTTTTGGTCAGGGCGTCGCTCGCCATAACGGAAAGGCGTTGTTTATACCGGAATTGCTACCCCAGGAAAGCGCCGAGGTGGTGATTACCGAAGATAAAAAACAGTTTGCCCGCGCGCAAGTAAAACGACGTTTAAACGACAGCCCACAGCGTGAAGTGCCACGTTGCCCGCATTTTGGCGTGTGCGGCGGTTGCCAGCAGCAGCATGCCAGCATCTCATTGCAGCAGCGTAGCAAAAGCGCAGCGTTGTCGCGTTTAATGAAATGTGAGGTGTCGGATGTTATAGCTGATGCGCCGTGGGGCTATCGTCGTCGCGCACGTTTGAGTCTGAACTATCGGCCAAAAGAACAAAAATTGCAGATGGGGTTTCGCAAATCCGGTTCCAGCGACATTATCGATGTCAAACAATGCCCTATTTTGGTGCCCCAGCTTGAGGCGTTATTGCCCCATCTCAGAGCGTGTCTGGAAAGTCTGCAAGGGTTACGCCATCTTGGCCATGTCGAACTGGTGCAGGCGGGAAGCGGAACCCTGATGATTTTGCGCCACACGGCGCCATTGAGTGCTGCGGATAAAGAAAAACTGGAATGCTTTTCGCATTCTCAGGGGCTGTCTTTGTTTCTGGCCCCGCAAAGCGAGATACTGGAATCAATATCAGAAGAATCGCCCTGGTATGATTCAAATGGACTACGGTTAACCTTCAGCCCGCGCGATTTTATTCAGGTCAATGAAGGGGTAAACCAACAAATGGTCGCCCGTGCGCTGGAATGGCTGGATGTGCAACCTGAAGATCGTGTACTCGATCTGTTCTGTGGCATGGGAAATTTTACCCTACCGCTGGCAACTCGGGCAGCAAGCGTGGTTGGCGTGGAAGGTGTTCCGGCGTTGGTGGAAAAAGGCCGAGAAAACGCGCTGAATAACGGATTACACAATGTGACATTCTTTCATGAAAACCTTGAGGAAGATGTTACCCGACAGCCGTGGGCGAAAAACGGATTTGACAAAGTATTGCTCGATCCTGCGCGTGCGGGGGCTGCAGGTGTGATGCAACATATTATAAAATTAGAACCTATACGCGTTGTTTATGTATCCTGTAACCCAGCAACGCTGGCTCGTGACAGCGATGCTTTGCTCAACGCTGGATACGCCATACGGCGACTGGCGATGCTCGATATGTTTCCGCACACTGGACACCTGGAATCAATGGTCCTGTTTGAGCGTTTGTAATGAATTTTGTACCCATTGGATTTCGGGTTGTAATGCAGCATGAAAGACAATGGGTAGGGCTTGTCGACTTCGACAGGCCTGGCCCCTTAAGGAGAGGACAATGGTTGCGGTAAGAAGTGCACATATAAATAAAGCTGGTGAGTTTGATCCAAAGAAATGGATCGCGAGTCTGGGGATCTCCAGCCAGCAGTCGTGTGAACGCTTAGCCGAAACCTGGGCGTACTGCCTCCAGCAGACACAGGGGCATCCGGATGCGGATCTGCTGCTGTGGCGTGGCGTGGAGATGGTAGAAATTCTCTCCATGTTGAGCATGGATATCGACACGCTGCGTGCAGCAATGCTGTTCCCTCTGGCTGATGCCAACGTGGTCAGTGAAGACATCCTGCGCGAGAGCGTGGGCAAATCCATTGTTCATCTTATCCACGGTGTGCGTGATATGGCGGCGATACGCCAGCTTAAAGCCACGCATACCGATTCAGTTTCTTCCGAGCAGGTCGATAACGTCCGTCGCATGCTGCTGGCAATGGTGGATGACTTCCGCTGTGTGGTCATCAAGCTGGCAGAGCGGATTGCCCATCTGCGTGAAGTGAAAGATGCGCCGGAAGATGAACGCGTTCTGGCGGCAAAAGAGTGCACCAATATCTATGCACCGCTGGCCAACCGTTTGGGAATCGGACAATTAAAATGGGAGCTGGAAGATTATTGCTTCCGTTATCTGCACCCGGCTGAATACAAACGCATAGCCAAGCTGCTGCATGAACGTCGTATCGACAGGGAACATTACATTGATGAGTTCGTCGGTCATTTGCGCTCAGAGATGAAAACGGAAGGCGTCAAAGCCGAAGTGTATGGACGTCCGAAGCATATCTACAGCATCTGGCGCAAAATGCAGAAAAAGCAGTTGGCCTTCGATGAACTGTTCGATGTACGCGCAGTGCGTATCGTGGCAGAGCGTTTACAGGACTGCTATGCCGCACTCGGGATAGTACATACTCACTATCGCCATCTGCCGGATGAGTTCGATGATTACGTTGCTAATCCGAAACCCAATGGCTACCAGTCAATCCATACGGTTGTACTGGGGCCGGGCGGGAAAACCATCGAAATTCAGATCCGTACCAAACAGATGCACGAAGATGCCGAACTGGGCGTCGCGGCGCACTGGAAGTACAAGGAGGGCACCGCTTCAGGCGCGGCGCGTTCTGGTCATGAAGATCGCATTGCGTGGCTGCGTAAGCTGATTGCCTGGCAGGAAGAGATGGCGGATTCCGGTGAAATGCTGGATGAAGTCCGTAGCCAGGTCTTTGATGACCGCGTGTACGTCTTTACGCCAAAAGGGGACGTTGTAGACTTACCTGCGGGCTCCACGCCGCTCGATTTTGCTTACCACATTCATAGCGATGTGGGGCATCGATGCATTGGCGCGAAAATTGGTGGGCGCATCGTACCGTTTACCTACCAGCTGCAGATGGGCGATCAAATTGAAATTATCACCCAGAAACAGCCAAACCCAAGCCGCGACTGGCTGAATCCTAACCTTGGCTACGTAACCACCAGTCGTGGGCGTTCGAAGATCCACGCCTGGTTCCGTAAACAGGATCGCGATAAGAACATCCTTGCTGGTCGCCAGATCCTCGACGATGAGCTGGCGCATTTAGGTATCAGCCTGAAAGAGGCGGAAAAACACCTGCTACCGCGCTACAGCTTCAATGAGCTGGACGAGTTGCTGGCGGCGATTGGCGGAGGAGACATCCGCCTCAACCAAATGGTGAACTTCCTGCAGGCGCAGTTTAATAAGCCAAGCGCTGCCGAACAGGATGCCGCCGCGCTGAAACAGCTTCAGCAGAAAACGCAGGCACCGCAGAGCCGTCGTAAAGACGACGGTCGTGTGGTGGTGGAAGGGGTAGGTAACCTGATGCACCACATCGCCCGCTGCTGCCAGCCGATTCCAGGCGATGAGATTGTCGGGTTTATTACCCAGGGACGCGGTATTTCCGTGCACCGGGCGGATTGTGAACAGCTGGCTGAGCTGCGCTCCCATGCGCCGGAACGTATTGTTGATGCAGTCTGGGGCGAAAGCTACTCGGCAGGGTATTCGCTGGTGGTTCGCGTCCAGGCCAACGATCGCAGCGGCTTGTTACGTGATATCACCACGATTCTCGCCAACGAGAAGGTGAACGTGCTGGGAGTTGCCAGCCGAAGTGATACCAAACAACAGCTGGCCACCATCGATATGACCATCGAAATTTATAACCTGCAGGTGCTCGGGCGCGTGCTCGGCAAGCTGAACCAGGTACCGGATGTGATCGACGCACGTCGCTTGCACGGTAATTAATTATTTTGTAGACCGGATAACCTTGTAGGCCTGATAAGACGCGTTAGCGTTGCCATCAGGCATTGCTATGTTGCCGGATGTCGGTTGTCGCCTTATTCGGTCTACTGTATTGAAATTTCAGGACATTCCAATGAATCAAATCGACCGACTGCTCGGTATTATGCAGCGCCTGCGCGACCCGGAGAACGGCTGTCCGTGGGACAAAGAGCAGACATTCTCCACTATTGCCCCTTACACCCTCGAAGAAACCTATGAAGTGCTGGACGCGATTGCGCGTGAAGACTTTGACGACCTGCGCGGAGAGCTGGGCGACCTGCTGTTCCAGGTGGTGTTTTACGCCCAGATGGCGCAGGAAGAAGGACGCTTCAACTTTGATGATATTTGTGCTGCGATTAGCGATAAGCTTGAACGCCGTCATCCACATGTTTTTGCTGATGTTTCTGCCAGTAACAGTACTGAGGTTTTGACCCGTTGGGAAAAAATCAAAAGTGAAGAACGTGCCCAGAAGGCACAGCATTCCGCACTCGACGATATTCCCCGCAGTTTACCGGCATTAATGCGCGCCCAAAAAATCCAGAAACGCTGCTCAAATGTTGGTTTCGACTGGAAAACATTAGGACCGGTTGTCGACAAGGTTTACGAAGAGATCGACGAAGTCATGTTTGAGGCTAAGCAGGCTGTTGTCGACCAGGCTAAACTGGAGGAGGAAATGGGCGATCTGCTGTTTGCTACGGTTAATATGGCCCGGCATTTAGGCACTAAAGCAGAGACCGCATTGCAGAAAGCGAACGAGAAGTTTGAGCGGCGTTTTCGTGAAGTTGAGCGAATTGTGGCTTCGCGCGGTCTGGAAATGACTGGTGTTGATCTGGAAACTATGGAAGAAGTCTGGCAACAGGTAAAACGGCAGGAAATTGATCTCTAAGGGATTTCGTCGGTCAAGGGCGATTTGTGTGATTTTTTAAATAACAAGCGCTTGATTTACGTCAAAAACATTTACCCAAAAGAGGCTATTTTCTCTTCCCGTTATGTTGATGAAACACCTTGTATACTGCCTCTTCGAGTTATTCGAGTCGCAACAAGGCGGCGACTGAAAGAATCCCCAGGAACATAGAAATGCTATGTGACTGGGGTGAGTGAAGGAAGCCAACACCGGTGCGGCTTGAAGAACGAAGGAGAGGGGATAATGAAAGTTTGTGGCGCTCGTCATGTTCGGGTATACTACTTTCCCGTCTTGGTAATTCCATCGTTTCACCCTAACTTCTCAGGTCCAGCATGACAACGAACTATATTTTTGTGACCGGCGGGGTCGTATCCTCTCTGGGAAAAGGCATTGCCGCAGCCTCCCTGGCAGCCATTCTTGAAGCCCGTGGCCTCAATGTAACCATGATGAAACTGGATCCGTACATCAACGTCGATCCAGGTACTATGAGCCCAATCCAACACGGGGAAGTGTTCGTTACCGAAGACGGCGCTGAAACCGACCTGGACCTGGGTCACTATGAGCGTTTCATTCGTACCAAAATGAGCCGCCGCAACAACTTCACTACGGGTCGTATCTACTCCGACGTTCTGCGTAAAGAGCGCCGGGGCGACTACCTGGGCGCAACAGTTCAGGTTATCCCGCACATCACGAATGCCATTAAAGAGCGCGTTCTGGAAGGCGGTGAAGGTCATGATGTTGTTCTGGTCGAAATCGGCGGAACCGTTGGGGATATCGAATCTCTGCCGTTCCTTGAAGCGATTCGCCAGATGGCCGTAGAAATTGGCCGTGAGCACACGCTGTTTATGCATCTGACGCTGGTTCCGTACATGGCGGCAGCTGGTGAAGTCAAAACTAAACCGACTCAGCACTCTGTAAAAGAGCTGCTTTCTATCGGTATTCAGCCAGATATCCTGATTTGCCGCTCCGATCGCGCAGTTCCGGCTAATGAACGTGCAAAAATTGCATTGTTCTGTAACGTTCCGGAAAAAGCGGTGATTTCTCTGAAAGATGTCGATTCCATCTATAAAATCCCGGGCCTGTTGAAATCTCAGGGCCTTGACGATTATATTTGTAAACGATTCAGCTTGAACTGTCCGGAAGCTAATCTGTCAGAATGGGAACAGGTTATCTACGAAGAAGCGAATCCGGCAGGCGAAGTGACTATCGGTATGGTCGGCAAGTACATTGAACTGCCGGATGCCTATAAGTCAGTTATCGAAGCGCTGAAGCACGGTGGTCTGAAGAATCGTGTCACCGTCAACATCAAGCTGATCGATTCGCAAGATGTCGAAACGCGTGGCGTTGAGATCCTGAAAGGTCTTGATGCAATCCTGATCCCTGGCGGCTTCGGCTACCGTGGTGTTGAAGGTAAAATCGCGACGGCGCGCTTTGCGCGTGAGAACAATATTCCTTATCTGGGCATTTGCCTGGGTATGCAGGTTGCGTTGATTGAGTTTGCACGTAACGTAGTGGGTATGGATAACGCCAACTCCACGGAATTTGTGCCAGACTGTAAGTACCCGGTGGTGGCCCTGATTACCGAATGGCGCGATGAAGACGGCAACGTCGAAATCCGTACCGAGAAGAGCGATCTGGGTGGCACAATGCGCCTTGGCGCGCAGCAGTGTCAGTTGAGCGACGATAGCCTAGTTCGTCAACTGTACGGCGCGCCGACAATTGTTGAACGCCATCGCCACCGTTACGAAGTCAACAATATGCTGTTGAAACAGATTGAAGCTGCGGGTCTGCGTATTGCAGGCCGTTCCGGTGATGATCAGTTGGTCGAGATCATTGAGGTACCGAATCATCCGTGGTTCGTGGCCTGTCAGTTCCACCCGGAATTTACTTCCACGCCACGTGATGGGCACCCGCTGTTTGCCGGCTTTGTGAAAGCCGCCAGTGAACATCAGAAGCGTCAGGCGAAGTAAGAAGTAAATAAGTTAGAACGGCAATGCACCCATTAGGGTGCATTGTTTGTCTGGAGTTTTAGTTTAACTTGTACTGAGGAAAATCTAATGTCCAAAATCGTTAAAATCATCGGTCGTGAAATCATCGACTCCCGTGGTAACCCGACTGTTGAAGCCGAAGTACACCTGGAAGGTGGTTTCGTTGGTATGGCAGCAGCTCCGTCAGGTGCTTCTACTGGTTCCCGCGAAGCACTGGAACTGCGCGATGGCGATAAATCCCGTTTCATGGGTAAAGGCGTACTGAAAGCTGTTGCAGCTGTTAACGGCCCAATTGCTCAGGCTCTGCTGGGTAAAGATGCTAAAGATCAGGCTGGCATCGACAAGATCATGATCGATCTGGACGGTACTGAAAACAAATCCAACTTCGGTGCAAACGCCATCCTGGCTGTGTCCCTGGCGAACGCCAAAGCAGCAGCAGCTGCAAAAGGCCTGCCGCTGTATGCACACATCGCTGAACTGAACGGTACTCCGGGTAAATACTCCATGCCGGTTCCGATGATGAACATCATCAACGGTGGTGAGCACGCTGACAACAACGTCGACATCCAGGAATTCATGATTCAGCCGGTTGGCGCTAAGACTCTGAAAGAAGCCGTTCGTATGGGTTCTGAAGTGTTCCACAACCTGGCTAAAGTTCTGAAAGCTAAAGGTATGAACACTGCAGTTGGTGACGAAGGTGGCTACGCGCCGAACCTGGGTTCCAACGCTGAAGCTCTGGCTGTAATCGCTGAAGCGGTTAAAGCAGCTGGCTACGAGCTGGGCAAAGACATCACCCTGGCGATGGACTGTGCAGCTTCTGAATTCTACAAAGACGGTAAATACGTTCTGGCTGGCGAAGGCAACAAAGCATTCACCTCCGAAGAATTCACTCACTTCCTGGAAGAACTGACCAAACAGTACCCGATCGTGTCCATCGAAGATGGTCTGGACGAGTCTGACTGGGACGGTTTCGCATACCAGACTAAAGTACTGGGCGACAAAATCCAGCTGGTTGGTGACGATCTGTTCGTAACTAACACCAAGATCCTGAAAGAAGGCATCGAAAAAGGCATCGTTAACTCCATCCTGATCAAATTCAACCAGATCGGTTCTCTGACCGAAACTCTGGCTGCGATCAAAATGGCGAAAGACGCTGGCTACACCGCTGTCATCTCTCACCGTTCTGGCGAAACTGAAGACGCGACCATCGCTGACCTGGCTGTTGGTACCGCTGCAGGCCAGATCAAAACTGGTTCTATGAGCCGTTCTGACCGCGTTGCTAAGTACAACCAGCTGATTCGTATCGAAGAAGCTCTGGGTGAACAAGCACCGTACAACGGTCGTAAAGAGATCAAAGGTCAGGCGTAATCCTGTTCTTTAACTCTTAACGTAAAAACCCGCTGCGGCGGGTTTTTTTATGCTCTTAAAGCAGTAGAGGAAGGGTCGCGCTGGCGGTTTGCTGGCTCACATTACTGTACTTTTCATCCAGAACAATCAGCGACGTAGTCAGTAGTTCTACCAACAGCATCACTCCCACCTTGGCGTTTAGCGCGCCAGCACTCAACGGACCTTCTGGTTTGGCTGCGACCAGTTGAATATCACTCAGCGAAGCCAACGGGCTGCGCGGCGTATTACTTAACGCCAGTACGCGCACACCTTGCTTACGCGCCAGTTTAACGACATGCAGTAGATCGCGCGTCGAACCTGAACTGGAAATCGCTACCACCAGCGTGTCTTTGTTAAGCGTTGCGGCGTTCATGGCTGCACGATGCATGTCACTGAACAATTGTGCAGGTTTGCCGAGGCGCAGGAGTTTGTAATGTAAATACTCACCCAGAATAGCGCTGGCCGCTACGCCATAAATCTGTACCGACTGGGCCTGATGCAGCGCCAAAGCGGCGGATTCCAGTAATGTCCTGTCGAGTAATTTTGCTGTGTCCTGCAGCGCTTGTACGGATTCATTGACCACATTGTCAATCTCATCTCCGCTGTGCTCTACCGGCTGTCCTTGCTGGAGATCGAGTGCCAGCGCCATTTTGAATTCGTTATAACCCTTACACCCTAGTGCGCGGCACAGACGTGTGACGCTCGCCTCGCTGGTGTCGCTTTCACGCGCCAGTTCGGTAATCGTCAGGTAGACAACTTTTGCCGGATCGCTGAGCACAAACTCTCCCAGCTTCTGCTGTGTTCGGCTATATCCGTCAACGCCCTGGCGCAATCTCAGCAGCAGGTTTTCATTTTCTGACATGCAAAATCCTTAATGCGTTTCTCTGTTGATAGTGTGGCGGAAAGCAGGGGAGAGATGCCAGTCATTTTAAAAAAGTATGATCGGCTTCCTGGATTTTGATGATAATTTTCATTTTAAATATTAAATGTGGTAAAAATTTTCATCATTAATCGGGGAGATGAAAAAATGATGCAAATGTTTAGCGGCGCTTCATCGGGCGCATGGTTCGAAAAGGCACAGCGGTTCGGCAAATCGTTCATGCTGCCGATTGCGGTACTGCCCGCTGCGGGGCTGTTGTTAGGGATTGGCGGCGCGCTGTCGAATCCAAACACATTGACTGCTTATCCGTTTTTGGACGTTGACTGGTTACAGGCAATCTTCACGATCATGACCAGCGCAGGTTCTATTGTGTTTGCCAACCTGTCGGTGCTCTTTGCGGTGGGTGTCGCAGTAGGACTGGCGAAAACGGATAAAGGCACCGCCGGGCTTGCGGCATTGCTGGCATTTCTGGTGATGAACGCCACCATCAACGCTTTATTGACGCTCAACGGAACGCTGGCACACGAGAATCCCGGTGCCGTAGGCCAGGGGATGACGCTGGGTATTCAGACGCTGGAAACGGGTGTGTTCGGTGGGGTAGTGATTGGGCTTGTCACCTGCGCGCTGCATAGCCGTTTCAATAAAGTCTCATTACCTCAGTTCCTTGGTTTCTTCAGCGGTTCGCGCTTTGTACCGATTATTAGCTCCCTTGCCGCGATTGTCGTGGGTGCGGTCATGACGGTGGTTTGGCCGCATTTCCAGAAACTCATTTTTGGACTGGGTGGTCTGGTGGATGCGACAGGCTATCTGGGGACGCTGTTGTACGGCTTCATCCTGCGTATGCTTGGCCCACTGGGTTTACACCATATCTTTTATTTGCCGTTCTGGACGACAGCGCTTGGCGGTAGTGAAATCGTCAACGGCCAGTTAGTTGAAGGTACGCAGCGTATTTTCTTCGCGCAACTTGCCGATCCGAATACGCAGCAGTTCTATGCGGGCACCTCGCGCTTTATGTCCGGGCGCTTCATCACCATGATGTTTGGCCTGCTTGGCGCATGTCTGGCGATGTACCACACCGCCAAGCCTGAGAACAGAAAACTTGTCGCTGGTCTGCTGTTATCAGCAGCCCTGACCTCTTTCCTGACAGGTATCACTGAGCCTATCGAGTTCTCCTTCCTGTTTGTCGCACCCGTGTTATACGTCATTCACGCCTTCTTCGATGGTCTGGCGTTTATGATGGCGCATATTTTACATATCACCATCGGGCAAACCTTTTCGGGTGGGCTTATCGATTTCCTCCTTTTCGGCGTGCTACAGGGGGAAGCTAAAACCAACTGGATGTACGTCCCCATGGTGGGGATCCCGTGGTTCTTCCTTTACTACTTCACCTTCCGCTATTTGATTAACCGCTTTAACTGGTTGACACCTGGTCGTGAAAACGCAGCGCCGACTGAATCCGGCCTGCCGCAGAGTGAGCGAGCAGCGGCAGTGATCGTCGGGCTGGGAGGCAAAGAGAATCTGGAAGAGGTGGATTGTTGTGCCACACGCCTGCGCGTGACGGTGAAAGAGAGCAGCAAGGTCGATGAAGCGGCGCTGAAAGCGACCGGGGCCCGTGGCGTAATTATTCGCGGCAACGGGGTTCAGGTGATTTATGGCCCGCATGTCACCATCATTAAAAACGAAGTCGAAGAGATCTTATCGTAATGAAAACTGTACTGGATTCCCTGAAAGGTCAATTAATCGTCTCCTGCCAGGCGCTGGAAAATGAGCCCCTGCACAGCCCGTTTATTATGTCACGTATGGCGCTGGCGGCAGCGCAGGGCGGTGCGGTAGGTATTCGTGCAAACAGCGTGGTGGACATTCGCGCGATCAAAGAGAGCGTTTCCCTGCCGGTGATTGGGATTATCAAGCGTGATTATCCGGGTAGCGATGTGTTTATCACGGCCACTTTACAGGAAGTCGATGAACTGATGACCGTTGAGCCGGAAATTATTGCTCTGGATGCGACAGCGCGCCCGCGCCCCGGTGGGCAAACGCTGGAAGAACTGGTTACGCAGATCCGCGCTCGCTATCCGTCCGTACTGCTGATGGCGGATATTGCCACCGTAGACGAAGCGGTGACCGCTGAGCGCCTGGGTTTTGACTGTGTGGGCACTACGCTCTACGGCTATACCGCTGACACTGCCGGGCATGTGCTGGCGGAAAACGACTGCGGTTTTTTACGTGATGTGTTGGCTGCGGTCAGTGTACCGGTTGTGGCGGAAGGGAACGTTGATACTCCTGAACGTGCTGCACGATGCCTGGCATTAGGCGCCCATACCGTGGTGGTTGGTGGGGCTATCACGCGCCCGCAGCAGATAACGGCACGCTTTGTCGCAGCGATCGCCTCGTAAAGCATCGATGGGGCATGATACTTTGGCGGGGATCTGCGATAATTATCGTTTATCCCCATATTGAGAGCGCTATGCAGTACCCGATTAACGAGATGTTCCAGACCCTGCAAGGTGAGGGTTACTTTACCGGCGTCCCCGCCATTTTTATTCGTTTACAGGGATGCCCGGTTGGCTGTGCCTGGTGCGATACCAAACACACCTGGGATAAGCTTGAGGATCGGGAAGTCTCCCTGTACAGCATCCTGGCCAAGACCAAAGAAAGCGATAAATGGGGTGCTGCGAGCAGCGAAGATCTGCTGGCGGTCATTTCGCGTCAGGGCTATACCGCCCGTCACGTGGTGATCACCGGTGGCGAGCCCTGCATTCATGACCTGATGCCGCTGACTGACCTGCTGGAAAAGAACGGCTTTAGCTGCCAGATTGAGACCAGCGGCACGCACGAAGTACGCTGTACGCCGAATACCTGGGTGACCGTATCGCCGAAGGTGAATATGCGCGGTGGCTATGATGTGCTGTCACAGGCGCTGGAGCGCGCGAATGAAATCAAGCATCCGGTTGGCCGTGTCCGCGATATTGAAGCGCTGGATGAACTGCTGGCGACGTTGAGTGACGACAAACCGCGAATCATCGCCTTACAGCCAATCAGCCAGAAAGAAGATGCGACGCGTTTGTGCATTGATACCTGTATTGCGCGTAACTGGCGTCTGTCGATGCAGACCCATAAGTATCTGAATATTGCCTGATAACTGTGCCGGGGGCGTTTCGCTTACCCGGCCATAGTTTATTGCTCAATGCAGGCCGGAGAAGATGCGTTGCCATCCGGCAAGCCTACAATCACTCGCCGCGATAAACGCAGCCCGCTGTGCAGGTTTCTTTCACCATTACAGCACTCAGCAGAGGGACCACAGGTTTAACCTGATCCCAAATCCATTTGGCCAGCACTTCGCTGGTTGGATTTTCTAAGCCAGGAATATCGTTCAAATAGTAGTGATCGAGTCTGTCGTAAGTCGGCTTAAACGCGGCTTTTAACTCAGCAAAATCCATGATCCAACCGGTATGCGGATCGACTTCACCGGTAATTTCAAGACGCACCATAAATGAGTGACCATGCAGGCGGCCACACTTATGCCCTTCCGGTACATGCGGCAGGTGGTGAGCGGCTTCGAAGGTGAAATCTTTAAACAAGGTGGTGGACATTTTTTACTCTCAAGAATGCGAAAAACCGCGGTAGGGTACCGTAAAGAGCAAATTTTATCATTATTTATACACGTCATTCTTTAAGCTGCTTCTTTGTTGGCTGCCTTTGCTCGCCCCAGTCACTTACTCATGTAAGCTCCTGGGGACTTGCTCAGTTGCCGCCTCGATGCATCTTAAATTATTTAGTGTATAAAAGGATGCTCAGTACCAAAGCTACATATTCATACGATCAATATTAGTTAATTATTTATATATCAAATGCTTATATAATCTGTTTTGCAGTTAATAACTATAACTAAAACAGGTTAGTCCATTTGGTTATTTGTTATTTCCATCCCTTCTTTAATTGTTACTATCCCCGCCGTTAACCTTATCTTCAGTTTGGGTTTTATTGCTGAAATCCGCTTTGCTTACTGGAACATGACAACGCATGACGACACAGGCCCCACCTTCCGCTTTGCTACCGCTAAACCCGGAGCAACTGGCACGCCTTCAGGCGGCCACGACCGATTTCACTCCCGCACAGCTTGCGTGGGTTTCTGGCTATTTTTGGGGCGTGCTGAATCAGCAGCCTGGCAGCAACGCGGTGGCGCCTGCGCCTGTCGCTGAAATGCCTGGCATTACGCTTATCTCCGCCTCGCAAACCGGTAATGCGCGACGTGTGGCGGAAGCCCTGCGCGATGATCTGATCGCCGCGAAGCTCAACGTCACTCTCATCAACGCTGGCGACTATAAATTCAAACAAATCGCCAATGAAAAACTGCTGATCGTGGTGGCGTCGACGCAAGGGGAAGGTGAACCGGCGGAAGAAGCCGTGGCGTTGCATAAATTCTTGTTCTCGAAAAAAGCGCCGAAACTTGATAACACCGCTTTTGCCGTGTTCGGTCTTGGCGATACCTCTTATGAGTTTTTCTGCCAGGCAGGAAAAGACTTCGATGCGAAACTGGCTGAGCTGGGCGGTGAACGTCTGCTCGACCGCGTCGACGCCGACGTCGAATACCAGGCCGACGCCGCGCAGTGGCGTGCTCGTCTGGTTGATGTCCTGAAAGCCCGTGCGCCTGCGGCACCGTCTGTGCAAGTTGCCGCGAGCGGTGCAGTAAATGAAGTACACACCAGCCCATACACCAAAGAAGCGCCACTGACGGCGTCCCTTGCGGTGAATCAGAAAATTACCGGCCGCGACTCTGAAAAAGACGTGCGCCATATTGAAATTGATTTAGGCGATTCTGGCCTGCGTTATCAGCCGGGCGATGCGCTGGGCGTCTGGTATCAGAATGACCCGGCTCTGGTTAAAGAACTGGTTGAACTGCTGTGGCTGAAAGGTGATGAGCCGGTCACGGTTGAAGGCAAAACCCTGTCGCTCGCTGAAGCGTTGCAGTGGCATTTCGAGCTGACGGTTAACACCGGCAATATCGTAGAAAACTATGCCACCTTAACCCGCAGCGAAACTTTGCTGCCGTTAGTGGGTGACAAAGTACAGTTGCAGCATTACGCCGCAACCACGCCCATCGTCGATATGATGCGCTTCTCTCCGGCGCAACTGGATGCTCAGGCGTTAGTTGATCTTCTGCGTCCGCTGACGCCGCGTTTGTACTCCATTGCTTCTTCTCAGGCGGAAGTGGAAAGCGAAGTGCACGTCACCGTGGGCGTGGTGCGTTATGAGATAGAAGGTCGCGCCCGTGCTGGTGGTGCTTCCAGTTTCCTCGCCGACCGCGTGGAAGAAGAAGGTGAAGTTCGCGTGTTCATTGAACACAACGACAACTTCCGTCTGCCGGCGAACCCGCAGACGCCGGTAATTATGATTGGACCGGGTACGGGGATTGCGCCGTTCCGTGCATTCATGCAGCAACGTGCGGCTGACGGAGCCGAAGGCAAAAACTGGCTGTTTTTTGGTAACCCACACTTTACAGAAGATTTCCTGTATCAGGTGGAATGGCAGCGTTACGTCAAAGAGGGCGTACTGAGCCGTATCGATCTCGCCTGGTCCCGCGATCAAAAAGAAAAAGTCTACGTACAAGATAAACTGCGCCAACAGGGCGCGGAACTGTGGCGCTGGATTAACGACGGTGCGCACATTTATGTCTGTGGCGACGCCAATCGCATGGCGAAAGACGTTGAGCAGGCGTTGTTGGAAGTGATTGCCGAATTCGGTGGTATGGATATCGAAGCGGCGGATGAATTTTTAAGTGAGCTGCGCATTGAGCGCCGTTATCAGCGAGATGTCTACTAATGAGCGAAAAACATCCAGGACCATTGGTGGTCGAAGGCAAACTGTCCGATGCTGAGCGTATGAAGCTGGAAAGCAACTATCTGCGCGGTACCATTGCCGAAGATTTAAACGACGGCCTGACCGGCGGGTTTAAAGGCGACAACTTCCTGCTGATCCGTTTTCACGGTATGTACCAGCAGGACGACCGCGATATCCGTGCCGAACGTGCCGAGCAAAAGCTGGAGCCGCGTCACGCGATGCTGCTGCGCTGTCGTCTGCCGGGTGGGGTGATCACCACCAAACAGTGGCAGGCGATCGACAAGTTCGCCCATGACAACACCATATACGGCAGCATTCGTCTGACCAACCGTCAGACCTTCCAGTTTCACGGCATTCTGAAGAAGAACGTTAAGCCGGTACACCAGATGCTGCACTCCGTCGGCCTGGACGCGCTGGCGACAGCCAACGACATGAACCGTAACGTGCTGTGCACCTCCAACCCGTATGAATCTGAGCTGCACGCGGAAGCCTACGAGTGGGCGAAAAAGATCTCCGAACATCTGCTGCCGCGCACCCGCGCCTATGCAGAGATCTGGCTGGATCAGGAAAAAGTCGCGACTACCGACGAAGAGCCGATCCTCGGTCAAACCTATCTGCCGCGTAAGTTTAAAACCACGGTCGTGATCCCACCGCAGAACGACATCGATCTGCACGCCAACGACATGAACTTCGTGGCGATTGCGGAAAACGGCAAGCTGGTGGGCTTTAACCTGCTGGTGGGCGGTGGTTTGTCGATTGAGCACGGCAACAAGAAAACCTACGCCCGCACAGCAAGCGAGTTTGGTTATCTGCCGCTTGAGCATACGCTGGCGGTCGCGGAAGCGGTGGTGACGACTCAGCGCGACTGGGGTAACCGTACCGACCGTAAAAATGCCAAAACCAAATACACCCTTGAGCGCGTCGGCGTCGACACCTTCAAGGAAGAGGTTGAGCGCCGGGCGGGGATCAAGTTTGAGCCGATCCGTCCGTACGAGTTTACCGGTCGCGGCGATCGTATCGGCTGGGTGAAAGGGATCGACAATAAATGGCATCTGACGTTGTTTATTGAAAACGGCCGTATCCTCGATTATCCGGGCCGACCGCTGAAAACCGGTCTGCTTGAGATCGCGAAGATCCACAAAGGTGAGTTCCGCATTACCGCGAACCAGAACCTGATCATTGCCGGTGTTCCTGAGAGTGAAAAGGCGAAGATCGAGAAGATTGCGCAGAAGAGTGGCTTAATGAACGCGGTCACTCCGCAGCGTGAAAACTCGATGGCCTGCGTCTCGTTCCCGACCTGTCCGCTGGCGATGGCGGAAGCCGAGCGCTTCCTGCCAACGTTTATCGACAACATCGACACGCTGATGGCGAAGCACAGCCTGAGTGATGAAAACATTGTCATGCGTGTGACCGGCTGCCCGAACGGTTGTGGTCGTGCGATGCTGGCGGAAGTTGGTCTGGTGGGTAAAGCACCCGGGCGTTACAACCTCCATTTAGGGGGCAACCGTATCGGAACTCGCATTCCCCGGATGTTTAAAGAGAACATCACCGAGCCGGAAATTCTGGCATCGCTGGATGAACTGATTGGGCGCTGGGCGAAAGAGCGCGAAGTGGGTGAAGGCTTCGGTGACTTTACGGTGCGTGCGGGCATTATTCGCCCGGTGCTCGATCCCGCCCGGGATTTCTGGGAATAATGTGAAATTGACTTATCGGGTCTGCTGAATCGGTAGGCCTGATAAGCGCAGCGCCATCAGGCAAGGCAAACAGTGAGGAACTTATGTCCAAACTCGATCTCAACGCGTTGAACGAACTGCCGAAAGTTGAACGCGTTATGGCGTTGGCACAAACCAACGACCAACTGGAAAAATTGAGCGCCGAGGATCGCGTAGCGTGGGCGCTGGAAAACCTGCCTGGTGAATATGTACTGTCATCAAGTTTTGGTATCCAGGCGGCAGTGAGCCTTCATCTGGTAAATCAGGTTCGCCCGGATATCCCGGTGATCCTCACCGATACTGGCTACCTGTTCCCGGAAACCTATCAGTTTATTGATGAGTTAACGGACAAGCTTAAGCTTAATCTGCAAGTCTACCGGGCAAAGGAAAGTGCGGCCTGGCAAGAAGCGCGCTACGGCAAACTGTGGGAGCAGGGCGTTGAAGGCATTGAAAAATACAATGACATCAACAAAGTCGAGCCGATGAACCGGGCGCTGCAGGAGCTGAACGCGCAAACCTGGTTTGCCGGTCTGCGTCGAGAGCAATCGGGCAGTCGTGCGCATTTGCCGGTGCTGGCTATCCAGCGCGGCGTGTTTAAAGTTCTGCCGATCATAGACTGGGATAACCGTACGGTTTACCAGTATCTGCAAAAACACGGTTTGAAATACCATCCGTTGTGGGATCAGGGCTATCTGTCGGTAGGCGATACCCACACCACCCGCAAATGGGAGCCGGGTATGGCGGAAGAAGAGACGCGCTTCTTCGGATTGAAGCGTGAGTGCGGACTGCACGAAGGGTAACAGGAAAGGGGTCCGGTAAGATTTACATCCTACCGGACCACTTCTTCAGGATTTACCCGCTTTTGCCAGTTCTTTTACCAGCGGCAGCATAATGCGTACCACGTCGCGGCTACGGTGCTCTATCCGGCCCGGTAACGCTTTATCGATATGCTGTTGGTTATCCAGTCGCACATCGTGCCAGCTGTTGCCAGCCGGGAATGAGGCGCTTTTGGCGCGCTGTTGATAGCCATCTTTCTTTCCCAGGTTCCAGTTAGTCGCTTCAACTGAGAGAACGGCAATCCCTGCGTTGTCGAAGACCTCTGCATCGTTACAACATCCAGTGCCTTTCGGATAGTCTTTGTTCAGACCTGGATTGGTGCTGGCAACGATACCGCGGCTGTGCGCGATAGCCAGTGCCCGGTCGCGCGTCAGTTTTCGCACCGCTTCCGGGGTTTTCTTACCGCTATTGAAATAGAGCTTATCGCCGACGATCAGGTTATCGAGGTTGATAACCAGCAGCGTGTTTTTCTTCTCGGCGGCGCTCATTCGCTTCAGGATATTCTCCGCGCCCAGTTTGCCCTCTTCCTCGCCGCTGGTGGCGATAAAGCGAATACCGTACTGCGTCGGCACGTTTTTGAGTTTTTCCGCCAGTTCCAGCATTACGCCAACACCTGCGGCGTTGTCATCGATACCTTGCAGGGTTAATCCACCCAGATTGGCATCGGAGTCGGCGTCGCTTTGTGCGGCGTAGGTGTCGAGGTGCGCCATAATAATAATCTGCTGCGGCGCTTTGCCTTCATGTGCAGCAATAACGGTGCTTCCCGTTACGTTATGCCAGTTTTTACGGTTATCTTTGGCGGTATAAACATAACGGCTATTAAACGTCCGAATATCGCTGCTATAACCCATCTGCTGAAATTGTTGACGTATATAATCAGCAGACAACATTTCTGCCGGAGATCCCGTCACGCGGCCTGGGAAAAACGTTGCGATATATCGAGCCTGGGTATTTGCGATATCTCCGGGCTTCGAAGATGTTGCCTGTGCGGGAAGGATGAAGCACGCGCCGAGCGCCATGGCGGTAGTCAGGTGGCGCAATGCGGAAAACATAGTGAGTCCTTAAATACCAAGCAGAAATTTTCAGCCGCTAGTATGAAACCGTGATCGAGGTAAAACAATTTCATTTGCTCTTAAATGCCCGAATTCCGGTAGCTTAAGCACTTTTTGATATTTGCTTTTCCGGATCGTTATTCCTTTGAGGAACTACTCATTCCAATTCGTAATTTCATTCGCCCCCTTGCCCTCCCTATAGTCAGGTTATCTGAGCATCGTTAGCAAAATAACGGCATTACATAGGAACGGTTATGGATCAAAAACGACTTACCCACCTGCGGCAACTGGAAGCGGAAAGCATCCATATCATTCGTGAGGTGGCCGCCGAGTTTTCTAATCCGGTGATGATGTATTCCATCGGCAAAGATTCCAGCGTAATGCTGCATCTGGCGCGTAAAGCGTTTTATCCGGGCACGCTGCCGTTCCCATTGCTGCACGTTGATACCGGCTGGAAATTCAGCGAAATGTACGAGTTTCGTGACCGCACGGCGAAAGCCTACGGCTGCGAACTGCTGGTGCATAAAAACCCGGAAGGGGTGGCGATGGGCATCAACCCGTTTGTCCACGGTAGCGCCAAGCATACCGACATTATGAAAACTGAAGGGCTGAAGCAGGCACTGAATAAATACGGTTTCGATGCCGCGTTTGGCGGTGCTCGTCGTGACGAAGAGAAATCGCGTGCCAAAGAGCGTATTTACTCTTTCCGCGATCGTTTTCATCGCTGGGATCCTAAAAATCAGCGCCCGGAGCTGTGGCACAACTACAACGGGCAGATTAACAAAGGCGAAAGTATTCGCGTCTTCCCGCTCTCTAACTGGACTGAACAGGATATCTGGCAGTACATCTGGCTGGAAAATATCGACATCGTGCCGCTGTATCTGGCGGCGGAGCGTCCGGTGCTGGAACGCGACGGCATGCTGATGATGATTGATGACGACAGAATCGATCTGCAACCCGGTGAAGTGATTAAAAAACGCATGGTGCGTTTCCGTACGCTCGGTTGCTGGCCGCTGACAGGCGCGGTGGAGTCGAATGCGCAGACGCTGCCGGAAATTATCGAAGAGATGCTGGTTTCAACCACCAGTGAACGTCAGGGCCGCGTGATTGACCGCGACCAGGCGGGCTCCATGGAGCTGAAGAAACGTCAGGGGTATTTCTAAGGAGCCGCCATGAATACGACACTTGCACAACAAATTGCTAATGAAGGCGGCGTTGAAGCCTGGATGGTTGCCCAGCAACACAAAAGTCTGCTGCGCTTTTTAACCTGCGGTAGCGTGGATGATGGGAAAAGTACCCTGATTGGCCGCCTGCTGCACGACACGCGTCAGATTTATGAAGACCAGCTTTCATCGCTGCACAATGACAGTAAACGTCACGGCACTCAGGGCGAAAAGCTTGATCTGGCGTTATTGGTTGACGGCTTGCAGGCCGAGCGCGAGCAGGGCATCACCATCGACGTGGCGTATCGTTATTTCTCTACCGAGAAGCGTAAATTTATTATTGCGGACACTCCCGGGCATGAGCAGTACACCCGTAACATGGCGACCGGTGCGTCGACCTGCGACCTGGCGATCCTATTGATCGATGCGCGTAAAGGCGTGCTGGATCAGACTCGTCGTCATAGCTTTATCTCCACGCTGCTTGGGATCAAACACCTGGTAGTGGCGATCAACAAAATGGATCTGGTGGACTTTAGCGAAGAGACATTTAACCGCATTCGCGAAGACTATCTTACTTTTGCTGAACAACTGCCGGGCAACCTGGATATCCGGTTTGTGCCGCTCTCTGCGCTGGAAGGTGACAACGTGGCTTCGCAAAGCGCCAGTATGCCGTGGTACAGCGGTCCGACGCTGCTGGAAGTGCTGGAAACCGTTGAGATCCAGCGCATTGTTGATACTCAGCCGATGCGCTTCCCGGTGCAGTATGTGAACCGACCGAATCTGGATTTCCGTGGTTATGCCGGAACGCTGGCCTCCGGTAGCGTGAAGGTTGGACAGCGCGTCAAAGTGTTGCCGTCCGGCGTGGAGTCGAGCGTGGCGCGAATCGTAACCTTTGATGGCGATTTACAGGAAGCGCATGCGGGTGAAGCGATCACCCTGGTGCTGAAAGATGAGATCGATATCAGCCGGGGCGACCTGCTGCTTGATGCCGGTGAAACGCTGCCGACAGTACAAAGCGCTGCAGTTGATGTGGTGTGGATGGCGGAACAACCGTTGTCGCCCGGGCAGAGCTACGACATAAAAGTCGCAGGCAAGAAGACCCGCGCACGCGTTGATAGCGTGCAGTATCAGGTCGATATAAACAACCTGACCCAACGTGACGTTGAAGCGCTGCCGCTGAACGGCATCGGTCTGGTTAATCTGACTTTTGATGAGCCGCTGGTGCTGGATACCTATCAGCAGAATCCGGTTACGGGCGGGCTGATTATCATTGACCGCCTGACTAACGTTACCGTTGGCGCGGGACTGGTGCGTGAGCCAATCGTCCAGGAGCTTGCCACAGCTTCTCAGTTCAGCGCGTTTGAGCTGGAGCTTAATGCACTGGTGCGTCGCCACTTCCCACACTGGGGTGCGCGCGATCTGCTGGGAGGAAAATAATGGCGCTGCATGACGAAAACGTCGTCTGGCATGCCCATCCTGTTACACCGCAACAGCGGGAACAACGCCACGGTCATCGTGGTGTTGTGCTGTGGTTTACCGGGCTGTCAGGTTCCGGTAAATCCACGGTAGCAGGGGCGCTGGAAGAGGCGCTGCATAAGCTAGGGGTGAGCACCTATCTGCTGGATGGCGATAACGTGCGTCACGGTCTGTGCAGCGATCTTGGGTTTAGCGATGCCGATCGTAAGGAGAATATTCGTCGGGTTGGTGAAGTGGCTAACCTAATGGTAGACGCCGGCCTGGTGGTGTTGACTGCGTTTATCTCTCCACATCGCGCCGAGCGAAAAATGGTTCGCGAGCGCGTGGGTGAAGGGCGTTTTATTGAGGTTTTTGTCGATACGCCATTAGCAACGTGCGAAGCTCGCGATCCAAAAGGGCTGTATAAAAAAGCGCGTGCGGGAGAGTTGCGCAATTTCACCGGAATTGACTCGGTTTACGAAGCGCCTGAATCGCCAGAGATTCATCTTGATGGTGAACAATTGGTAACAAATTTGGTTCCTCAATTATTAGACCTGCTGAGGCAGGAAGATATTATCAGATCCTGAGACACCCGAGCTTGCACGCCCGGTCAGTCACGGTCACAGGATTAGATATGCGTAACAGCCATAACATTACTATTACAGAGTCAGATACCTTCGCCGCCGACGACGAAACTACCTGGTCACTCCCAGGAGCCGTGGTCGGTTTTGTCGCATGGTTGCTGGCGCTGGGATTCCCGTGTCTGATGTATGGCCCTAACACACTGTTTTTCTTCCTCTATACCTGGCCCTTTTTCCTCGCGTTGTTGCCCGTGGCGATTGTCGCGGGTATTGCTCTGCATTCGCTATTGAAGGGGAGATTGCTGCTGAGTATTGCCTGTACCCTGCTTGTGGTTGGCGCAATGTTTGGCGCACTGTTCCTGTGGCTACTGGGTTAGGCATACGTCCTTTCACGCGATCGCCGCTGTTGTTCACTGTCTGGCCATAATTCAAACCGTAACCAACAATGAGATTATGTTCTCCTTACATGGGGTATACGTAACAACGGGCAAATGTGGTACATTTGCCCGCGTTGTCGCGGCATTCCCGTCCGTTGATGTAAAGTTGTCAGCGGAGTTTATGGGATGTTGATGCCGTTTTTCAGGGGGCAGGATGGGTAAACTTACGTTGCTGTTGCTGGCTTTATTAGTCTGGCTACAGTATTCGCTGTGGTTCGGTAAGAACGGCATACATGACTATAGTCGCGTCAACGATGATGTTGCGGCGCAGCAAGCTACAAACGCGAAACTGAAAGCGCGTAACGATCAGCTTTTTGCCGAAATTGACGATCTCAATGGTGGGCAAGAGGCTATCGAAGAGCGCGCGCGTAACGAACTCAGTATGACTAAGCCAGGCGAAACCTTTTATCGTCTGGTGCCTGACGCGTCTAAACGCGCTCAGACTGCAGGGCAAAACAATCGATAAACCGTCCAGGGATTTAACATGGCAGCCACTTTAATGGACGTTTGCGCCGTGGTGCCGGCTGCCGGGTTTGGCCGCCGAATGCAAACAGAGTGTCCTAAGCAGTACCTCTCTATTGGCAATAAAACCATTCTCGAACACTCGGTTGATGCGCTGCTGGCTCATCCCCGGGTGACGCGAGTCGTCATCGCTATTAGCCCAGGCGACAGTCGCTTTGCCCAACTTCCACTCGCAGCGCACCCGCAAATTACCGTGGTGGATGGTGGCAACGAGCGTGCCGATTCTGTCCTTGCTGGTTTGCAAGCCGCAGGTGAGGCCAGTTGGGTACTGGTACATGATGCCGCGCGTCCGTGCCTGCATCAGGAAGATTTATCTCGTTTGCTGGCAATAAGTGAAACCAGCCGCATCGGTGGGATCCTTGCTGCGCCGGTGCGCGACACGATGAAACGCGCGGAGCCGGGCCGAACAGACATCGCCCATACGGTCGATCGCACCGATTTATGGCATGCGTTGACGCCGCAGTTTTTCCCTCGCGAGCTGTTGCATGACTGTCTGACCCGTGCGCTAAACGAAGGCGCAACCATTACGGACGAAGCCTCGGCGCTTGAATATTGCGGTTTTCATCCGCTGCTGGTCGAAGGACGCGCTGACAACATTAAAGTCACCCGCCCGGAAGACCTGGCGCTGGCGGAATTTTATCTGACCCGAACTATCTAGATACATCATTCTTCAGGCTGCCTGGAGGATGTTGTGTATATCAGGAGAAGGCATAATGCGAATTGGACACGGTTTCGACGTACACGCTTTTGGCGGAGTTGGCCCAATTATCATTGGTGGTGTGCGCATCCCGTATGAAAAAGGATTGCTGGCGCATTCTGATGGCGACGTGGCGTTACACGCGTTAACCGATGCACTGCTGGGCGCGGCTGCGCTGGGGGATATCGGTAAACTCTTCCCGGACACCGACCCGGCCTTTAAAGGTGCAGATAGTCGTGAATTATTGCGAGAAGCCTGGCGGCGTATTCAGGCCAAAGGCTATACGCTTGGTAATGTGGATGTGACGATTATTGCTCAGGCGCCGAAGATGCTGCCGCACATTCCGCAAATGCGCGTGTTTATTGCCGAAGATCTCGGCTGCCATATGGATGATGTTAACGTGAAAGCGACCACCACGGAAAAACTCGGTTTTACCGGGCGTGGGGAAGGGATTGCCTGTGAAGCGGTGGCGTTACTCATTAAGGCAACGAAATGACTGCGTTTGAAGATCTGACGTATCTCCACGGCAAACCACAAGGCCATGGCGTTCTGAAAGCGAATCCGGAAGACTTTGTCGTCGTCGAAGATTTAGGCTTCGAACCGGATGGCGAAGGTGAGCACATTTTGGTGCGTATCCTGAAAAACGGCTGTAATACCCGTTTTGTGGCTGACGCGCTGGCGAAGTTCCTGAAAATTCACGCCCGTGAAGTGAGCTTTGCTGGCCAGAAAGACAAGCATGCAGTCACGGAACAGTGGCTGTGCGCGCGCGTGCCGGGCAATGCAATGCCTGATTTAAGCAAATTTGAACTCGAAGGCTGTAAAGTGCTGGAGTACGCGCGCCACAAGCGTAAGCTGCGTTTAGGGGCGCTGAAAGGTAACGAATTTACGCTGGTGCTGCGTGAAGTGAGCCAGCGAAATGACGTTGAAGCGCGTTTGCAGGCGATTAGCGAGCGCGGCGTACCGAACTATTTTGGTGCTCAGCGTTTTGGTATTGGCGGCAGCAACCTGCAAGGGGCGCTGCGTTGGGCGCAAAGCGATACGCCGGTGCGCGATCGCAATAAGCGCAGTTTTTGGTTGTCGGCGGCCCGTAGTGCATTGTTTAATCAGATAGTCAGTGAGCGCTTGAAAAAAACAGACTTTAATCAAGTTGTTGACGGCGATGCGCTACAATTGTCGGGACGCGGAAGTTGGTTTGTCGCCACGCAGGAAGAACAGACCGAATTACAGCGTCGCGTCGATGATAAAGAATTGATGATTACAGCGGCATTACCGGGCAGCGGTGAGTGGGGAACTCAGCGCGACGCGCTGGCGTTTGAAGAAGCCGCTATTGCTGATGAAACCGCGCTGCAGTCGCTGTTGTTGCGCGAGAAAGTCGACGCATCGCGTCGTGCTATGTTGCTGTATCCACAACAATTAAGCTGGAACTGGTGGGATGACGTAACCGTTGAGTTACGTTTCTGGCTACCGGCAGGTAGCTTCGCCACCAGTGTTGTAAGGGAACTTATTAACACAATGGGTGATTATGCGTATATTGCTGAGTAACGATGATGGGGTCCACGCACCCGGTATACAAACGCTGGCGAAAGCGCTGCGTGAGTTTGCTGACGTACAGGTGGTTGCCCCGGATCGTAACCGCAGTGGCGCGTCTAACTCGCTGACGCTGGAATCCTCACTTCGCACGTTCACCTATGAAAACGGTGATATCGCCGTACAAATGGGTACACCTACCGATTGCGTCTATCTGGGCGTGAACGCATTAATGCGTCCGCGTCCGGACATTGTCGTGTCTGGTATTAACGCAGGTCCTAATCTGGGCGATGATGTTATCTATTCCGGTACCGTTGCGGCGGCGATGGAAGGTCGTCACCTGGGCTTTCCTGCGCTGGCGGTCTCACTTGATGGGCATAAACACTACGATACTGCTGCCGCAGTAACCTGCCGTATCTTACGGGCGCTGAGCCGCGAACCGCTGCGCACCGGGCGCATTTTGAATATCAACGTGCCGGATTTACCGCTGGATCAGATTAAAGGTATCCGCGTCACCCGCTGCGGTAGCCGCCATCCTGCGGATCAGGTGATCCCACAGCAGGACCCGCGCGGTAATACGCTGTACTGGATCGGGCCGCCGGGCGAAAAGTGCGACGCCGGACCGGATACAGATTTTGCCGCCGTCGATGAAGGCTATGTTTCCATTACGCCGCTGCATGTCGATTTAACCGCCTACGGCGCGCATGAAGTTGTTTCTGACTGGTTAGACAGCGTGGGAGCCGACACGCAATGGTAAGCAGACGCGTACACACTCTTCTTGAACAATTACGTGCGCAGGGCATCAGAGATGAGCTTGTTCTCGATGCACTTGCCGCCGTGCCGCGTGAAAAATTCATTGATGAGGCGTTTGAACATAAGGCCTGGGATAATATTGCCCTGCCGATTGGTCAGGGGCAGACGATTTCGCAGCCCTATATGGTTGCGCGGATGACCGAGCTGCTTGAGTTAACGCCTCAGTCCCGGGTGCTGGAAATTGGTACCGGCTCTGGCTACCAAACGGCGATTCTGGCGCACCTGGTGCATCATGTGTGCTCTGTTGAGCGCATTAAAGGTTTGCAGTGGCAGGCGCGTCGTCGACTTAAACAGCTTGATTTACATAATGTTTCTACCCGTCATGGTGATGGATGGCAGGGCTGGCAAGCGCGAGCCCCGTTTGACGCTATCATTGTTACGGCAGCGCCGCCTGAGATTCCAACTGCGCTAATGATGCAGTTGGATGAAGGCGGTATTCTCGTCTTACCCGTGGGCGACGAGCACCAGTTTCTGAAACGGGTGCGTCGTCGGGGAGGCGAATTTATTATCGATACCGTGGAGGCCGTACGTTTCGTTCCCTTAGTAAAAGGGGAGCTTGCGTAGATACTGGCTCTGAATACCTGGAGTTTTCCTGGATATTCTGGAATTAGTAAGCGTATCGTGGTCACGTTTCCAGTGCCCAGTCCGATGCCTTGCACGGTGATTACGTCACTGGTTTTAACCAAATTTTCCTGGGGGATAAATGAGCGCGGGAAGCCACAAATTTACCGTTCGCCGCATTGCGGCATTGTCACTGGTTTCATTATGGCTGGCAGGTTGTTCAAATACCTCGAATCCACCTGCACCGGTCAGTTCCGTTGATGGCGGTGCATCAACGAACACCAATTCCGGCATGCTGATTACGCCTCCACCAAAAATGGGCTCGACGTCGACAGTACAGCAAACGCCACAGATCCAGCCGGTGCAGCGTCCGACCACACAGTCAACACAGATCCAGCCTGTTGCGGAACAGCCTGTGCAGATGGAAAACGGTCGTATTGTGTACAACCGTAAGTATGGGAACATTCCGAAAGGTAGCTATACGGGCGGCAGTACCTATACTGTTAAGAAAGGCGATACCCTTTTCTATATCGCCTGGATTACCGGGAACGATTTCCGTGATCTCGCACAACGCAATAACGTTCCGGCCCCGTATGGCCTGAATGTCGGTCAAACTCTGCAAGTGGGCAACGCGTCGGGTACACCGATTACTGGTGGTAATGCTATTACCCAGGCGGATGCAGCACAGCAAGGAGTTGTGACCAACCCTGCACAAAATTCCACCGTTGCTGTTGCTTCGAAACCAACAATTACGTATTCTGAGGATTCAGGTGAACAAAGTGCTAATAAAATGTTGCCGAACAACAAGCCTGCTGGGACCGTTGTCACAGCGCCTGTAACGGCTCCAGCAGTTAGCGCAACCGAATCAACTGCAAGCTCAACGTCAACCAGCTCGCCAATCTCTACCTGGCGCTGGCCGACTGACGGCAAAGTAATCGAAAACTTCGCGGCTACTGAAGGTGGCAATAAAGGGATCGATATTGCAGGCAGTAAAGGACAGGCTATTGTCGCGACCGCAGATGGACGCGTCGTATATGCCGGTAACGCACTGCGCGGTTACGGTAATCTTATTATCATCAAACATAACGATGATTACCTGAGTGCCTACGCCCATAACGATACAATGCTGGTCCGGGAACAACAAGAAATCAAGGCGGGGCAGAAAATAGCTACCATGGGTAGCACCGGAACCAGTTCAACACGCTTGCATTTTGAAATTCGTTACAAGGGGAAATCCGTAAACCCGCTGCGCTATTTACCGCAGCGATAATTCGGCGGAACCAGGCTTTCACGTGCTAGTTCCGTTAGGGATCACGGGTAGGAGCCACCTTTATGAGTCAGAATACGCTGAAAGTTCATGATTTAAATGAAGATGCGGAATTTGATGAGAACGGAGTAGAGGCTTTTGATGAAAAAGCCTTGAGTGAAGAGGAACCCAGTGATAACGACCTGGCTGAAGAAGAGCTGTTATCGCAGGGGGCCACACAGCGTGTGTTGGACGCGACTCAGCTTTACCTTGGTGAGATTGGTTATTCACCACTGTTAACAGCCGAAGAAGAAGTTTATTTTGCGCGTCGCGCACTGCGTGGGGATGTCGCTTCTCGCCGTCGCATGATTGAAAGTAACCTGCGTCTGGTGGTGAAAATTGCTCGTCGTTATGGCAATCGTGGTCTGGCATTGCTGGACCTGATTGAAGAGGGCAATCTGGGACTGATCCGTGCCGTCGAGAAGTTTGACCCGGAACGCGGGTTCCGCTTCTCAACATACGCAACCTGGTGGATCCGCCAGACGATTGAACGGGCGATTATGAACCAAACCCGTACGATCCGACTGCCGATCCACATTGTAAAAGAGCTGAACGTCTATCTGCGTACCGCGCGTGAGTTGTCGCATAAACTGGACCACGAACCGAGCGCAGAAGAGATTGCTGAACAACTGGATAAACCGGTTGATGACGTCAGCCGTATGCTCCGACTCAACGAGCGTATTACCTCGGTAGACACCCCGCTGGGTGGCGATTCCGAAAAAGCGTTGCTGGATATTCTGGCCGATGAAAAGGAAAACGGCCCGGAAGACACCACGCAAGACGATGATATGAAACAGAGCATCGTCAAATGGCTGTTCGAACTGAACGCCAAACAGCGTGAAGTGCTGGCACGTCGTTTTGGTCTGCTGGGGTACGAAGCTGCGACACTGGAAGATGTGGGCCGTGAAATTGGTCTCACCCGTGAACGTGTTCGCCAGATTCAGGTTGAAGGTCTGCGTCGTCTGCGTGAAATCCTGCAGACTCAGGGACTGAATATCGAAGCGCTATTCCGCGAGTAAGCACAAGTTCTATCAAGAAAGGCCAGTCTCATTGGGACTGGCCTTTTTCTATGTTTGTTGCCTGATGGCACTGCGTTTATCAGGCCTACGGGGAGCTGGACTTTGTAGGCCGGATAAGACATTTATGTCGCCATCCGGCAGATTAGTTCATCATCTTACGCACCAGACGTGTGAACTGCTCACGTTCTTCATCAGATAATCGCCCCAAAAACTCATCATCCACGCTATCGCCTAACGGAGTTGCGCTGGCCAGTAATGCTTCTCCTTGCGCGGTCAAATAAACAAACCGTCGACGCTTATCTGCCGGGTCATGTTCACGCCTGACCAGCTCCCGTTTTTCCATTCGGCTCAGCATTTCCGCAAGGGTTGCCTTGGTACAGACTGCGGCTTCGGTCAGGGCGACCTGCTCAATGCCGGGACGTTCAGCAATGGCGCGCATCACCGCATACTGTGGTTTGGTCAGGTCCGGTAATTCATGTTGCCAGCGGGACGTATGCTGCTGGAAGAGCTGACGTAAAAGGTGAAATGCTTTATTTCGTAACGGCATGAGCGCTCCGGAATTCCTGTCAGTCTCTATCATAGCGGGTTACGCATCTTTTTTTAACAATTGCGGCTTTAGCGATCTGTGCTCGATGACCTTGCCCGAAATGTTATGTGAGAGTATTTTAATCAAAACGTTCGTACACGAACAAAAGTCGAGAGGCTAAATGAGACTGATTGTCGGAATGACCGGGGCAACCGGTGCGCCCCTTGGTGTGTCGCTATTGCAGGCGCTGCGGGAAATGCCCGAGGTGGAAACCCATCTGGTGCTGTCAAAGTGGGCCAAAACCACTATTGAACTGGAAACGCCGTACAGCGTCCGTGATGTGTCTGCGTTGGCCGATTTTTGCCACAACCCGGCGGACCAGGCGGCAACCATCTCCTCTGGATCGTTTCGTACTGACGGCATGATCATTATCCCCTGCAGTATGAAAACCCTGGCCGGTATTCGTGCAGGCTACGCTGAAGGGCTGGTGGGGCGCGCTGCTGATGTGGTGCTGAAAGAAGGGCGCAAGCTGGTTCTGGTTCCGCGTGAAATGCCGCTTAGCACGATTCATCTGGAAAACATGCTCGCGCTTTCCCGCATGGGCGTGGCGATGGTCCCGCCGATGCCCGCGTATTACAACCACCCGCAAACGGTCGATGACATCACTCAGCATATCGTTGCGCGTGTGCTCGATCAGTTTGGTCTGGAACACCCCAACGCCCGTCGCTGGCAAGGTTTACGGCAGGCGCAGAATTTTTCACAGGAGAATGAATAATGGCATTTGATGATTTGCGCAGCTTTTTACAGGCGCTGGACGACCAGGGGCAATTGCTGAAAATCAGTGAAGAAGTTAACGCCGAGCCGGATCTGGCTGCGGCAGCCAATGCGACCGGGCGCATTGGTGACGGTGCGCCAGCGCTGTGGTTTGACAATATTCGTGGTTTTACCGATGCCCGCGTGGCGATGAACACTATTGGTTCGTGGCAGAATCACGCCATCTCTTTAGGCCTGCCGCCAAATACCCCAGTGAAAAAACAGATTGATGAGTTTATTCGCCGTTGGGATAAATTTCCGGTTACGCCGGAGCGTCGCGCCAATCCGGCGTGGGCTGAAAACTGTGTTGATGGTGATGAGATCAACCTGTTTGATATTCTGCCGCTGTTTCGCCTGAACGATGGCGACGGCGGTTTCTATCTTGATAAAGCCTGCGTGGTGTCGCGCGATCCGCTGGATCCGGACAACTTTGGCAAACAGAACGTCGGCATTTATCGTATGGAGGTGAAGGGCAAACGCAAGCTTGGCCTGCAGCCGGTGCCGATGCACGATATCGCGCTGCACCTGCATAAAGCCGAAGAGCGCGGTGAAGATCTGCCGATTGCCATCACGCTGGGTAACGATCCGATCATCACCCTGATGGGGGCCACGCCGCTGAAGTACGATCAGTCGGAATACGAAATGGCGGGAGCGCTGCGTGAAAGTCCGTATCCGATCGCTACCGCGCCGCTCACCGGCTTTGACGTGCCATGGGGTTCAGAAGTGATCCTCGAAGGGGTAATTGAAAGCCGTAAGCGTGAGATCGAAGGGCCGTTTGGCGAGTTTACCGGACACTATTCCGGTGGACGTAATATGACGGTCGTGCGTATCGATAAAGTCTCTTATCGCACCAAACCTATTTTTGAATCGCTGTATCTGGGGATGCCGTGGACGGAGATTGACTACCTGATGGGTCCGGCAACCTGCGTACCGCTGTATCAACAGTTGAAAGCCGAATTCCCGGAGGTGCAGGCGGTGAATGCCATGTATACCCACGGTTTGCTTGCAATTATCTCCACCAAAAAACGCTACGGCGGCTTTGCCCGCGCGGTGGGGCTGCGCGCAATGACGACGCCGCATGGCCTGGGTTACGTGAAAATGGTGATTATGGTTGATGAGGATGTTGATCCGTTCAACCTGCCGCAGGTGATGTGGGCGCTGTCTTCGAAGGTCAATCCGGCGGGCGATCTGGTGCAATTGCCGAATATGTCGGTGCTGGAGCTTGATCCGGGTTCCAGTCCGGCGGGGATTACCGACAAGTTAATTATTGATGCGACCACGCCGGTTGCGCCGGATAACCGTGGGCACTACAGCCAGCCGGTATGCGATTTACCGGAAACGAAAGCCTGGGCAGAAAAACTGACCGCCATGCTGGCCAACCGTAAATAAGGAGTAGCAGATGATTTGTCCACGTTGTGCCGATGAACATATTGAAGTGATGGCAAACTCGCCGGTAAAAGGTGTCTGGACGGTATATCAGTGCCAGCATTGTCTATACACCTGGCGTGATACTGAGCCGCTACGCCGTACCAGCCGCGAGCACTATCCGCAAGCGTTTCGCATGACGCAGAAGGATATTGATGACGCACCGATGGTGCCGAGTATTCCACCGCTACTGGCAGAAGATAAGCGCTAATCAACACGCCGGGTGCGGCTTTGCCTTACCCGGCCTACATATAGTGATATTTTATAGGCCCGATAAGCGTATCACCATCGGGCATTACGGCGTTACACCAGACTCTTCAACCGGTAGATCCACTCCAGCGCCTGGCGAGGCGTTAGCGAATCCGGGTCGAGATTTTCCAGTGCTTCAACGGCGGGCGACGTTTCTTCCGGAGCTGACAGGAGCGACATCTGTGTGCCGTCGACCTGGGTCGCAGCAACATTCGGCGCGATGCTTTCCAGTTCGCGCAGTTTTTGCCGCGCGCGTTTAATAACCTCTTTCGGCACGCCTGCCAGGGCTGCTACTGCCAGACCATAGCTCTTGCTCGCCGCACCATCCTGTACGCTGTGCATGAAGGCGATGGTATCGCCGTGCTCTAACGCATCCAGATGCACATTCGCGACGCCCTCCATTTTCTCCGGTAACTGAGTCAGTTCGAAGTAGTGGGTGGCAAACAACGTTAATGCTTTGATTTTATTGGCAAGATTTTCCGCGCATGCCCATGCCAGCGACAGACCGTCGTAGGTGGAGGTGCCGCGTCCAATCTCATCCATCAGCACCAGGCTGTTCTCGGTGGCGTTATGCAGAATGTTGGCGGTTTCGGTCATTTCTACCATGAAGGTGGAACGACCGGAGGCCAGATCATCCGCCGCGCCCACGCGGGTAAAGATGCGGTCGATAGGCCCGATCTCCACTTTCTGCGCTGGAACGTAGCTGCCGATGTAGGCCAGCAGCGCAATCAACGCGGTCTGGCGCATATAGGTACTTTTACCCCCCATGTTCGGGCCGGTGATGATTAGCATCCGTCGCTGAGGCGAGAGGTTAAGCGGGTTGGCGATAAACGGCTCGGTTAGCACCTGTTCAACCACCGGATGACGCCCCTCGGTAATGCGAATGCCGGGTTTATCGGTGAAGGTTGGACAAGTGTAATTCAGGGTGTAAGCGCGTTCCGCGAGGTTGACCAGTACGTCCAGTTCCGCCAGCGCGCTGGCGCTCTGTTGCAAATCAGCAAGGTGCGGCAGCAGCATGTCGAACAGCTCGTCGTACAGCTGTTTTTCCAGCGCCAGCGCTTTGCCTTTTGACGTCAGAACTTTGTCTTCGTACTCTTTCAGTTCCGGAATAATGTAGCGTTCGGCATTTTTCAGCGTCTGGCGACGCACATAGTTAATCGGCGCCAGATGACTTTGCCCGCGACTGATCTGAATGTAGTAGCCGTGAACGGCGTTAAACCCGACCTTCAACGTATCCAGACCGGTGCGCTCGCGCTCACGGATTTCCAGTCTGTCCAGATAGTCAGTTGCGCCATCAGCCAGCGCTCGCCACTCGTCCAGTTCTTCGTTATAGCCCGGGGCGATGACGCCACCGTCGCGAACCAGCACAGGTGGAGCTTCCACTACGGCACGTTCCAGCAGTTCACGCAGCTCAGCAAACTCACCCATTTTCTCGCGCAGCATCTGTACGGGGGCACTGTCTACGCTTTCCAGTTGTGCGCGCAGTTCCGGTAATTGCTGGAATGCATGACGCATACGGGCCAGATCGCGCGGGCGCGCGGTACGCAGGGCCAGACGTGCAAGGATACGTTCAAGATCGCCGACCTGACGCAGCACGGGTTGCAATTCACCGGTGGAATCCTGTAGCGCGCCGATGGTCTGTTGACGCTCAGTGAGGACTTTGGTGTCGCGGACCGGCATATGCAGCCAGCGCTTGAGCATACGGCTGCCCATCGGCGTCACGGTGCAGTCGAGTACTGAAGCCAGCGTGTTTTCAACGCCGCCCGCCAGGTTCTGGGTAATTTCCAGATTGCGGCGCGTGGCGGCATCCATAATGATGCTGTCCTGCTGACGTTCCATGGTGATGGAACGAATATGCGGCAGCGAGGTACGCTGGGTATCTTTTACGTATTGCAGCAGGCAGCCAGCCGCGCATAATCCACGCGGGGCGTTTTCTACGCCAAAGCCAATCAGATCCCGCGTGCCAAACTGCAGGTTTAGCTGCTGGCGAGCGGTATCGATTTCAAATTCCCATAGTGGACGACGACGTAATCCGCGACGTCCCTCAATCAGTGAGGTTTCAGCGAAATCTTCGGCATACAACAGTTCAGCGGGATTGGTGCGCTGCAATTCTGCGGCCATGGTCTCGCGGTCGGCGGGTTCGCTAACACGAAAACGCCCGGAGCTGATATCCAGCGTTGCGTAACCATAACCTTTACTGTCCTGCCAGATAGCGGCCAGCAGGTTGTCCTGGCGTTCCTGTAACAGCGCTTCATCACTGATGGTGCCTGGCGTGACGATACGCACCACTTTGCGCTCGACCGGACCTTTGCTGGTCGCCGGATCGCCAATTTGTTCACAAATAGCGACGGATTCACCCTGGTTGACCAGCTTGGCGAGGTAGTTTTCTACCGCATGGTGAGGAATGCCCGCCATCGGGATTGGCTCGCCCGCAGACGCGCCGCGTTTGGTCAGGGAGATATCAAGCAACTGAGACGCACGTTTCGCATCGTCATAAAACAGTTCGTAAAAGTCGCCCATGCGGTAAAACAACAGTATCTCCGGGTGCTGGGCTTTCAGCTTGAGATACTGCTGCATCATTGGGGTGTGGTTCGTGAAGTCCGTATCAAGTGACTCTTTCATATCGCTTTTGCTCTTTTTTTAATCTTTTTGGGGACCTGGGCAGTCTCACGTGAGCCCCTGGAAACTCACATAAACCCACAAATTTGTCATTCGAAAGCCGCCTGATGGGCAGTAACGACGAGCGTTGGCTCGACCTGAATGGTCTATCTTATCACCGACAACGACTGAGATTCATCCGTAGGTTTTGCCGCCAGAACGCTTATTGATTATTCATTTTCCGGCAAAGCATAATTCTGGCAGTACAGATAGGGGATCCCCTCTTTGGTAATCAGGTATGTCGCGCTGTTCAGTGCAAAAAAATCGACGTTGGATACGCTGGTATTGGTCAGGAAAAAATCGGGGAGGAGTTCCTGAATAAGGCTGGCGGGAGCTGTTTCGCGATTGGAAATTTGGATTTTCTGTGAAATCCAAACCGGGCTTGAGCCGTAGCTGGATTGTGTAAAAAGTACCATGCGTTGCACGGTTTGCTCATTATTTTCGGCATCTTTGATAATACCATCAATATTCACAATACCTTTACTGCCCCCGGTTTTAATATCAATAATCCCTCGGAACGAGCTTGTATTGCGTACAATTTCGATGGCAGAGCGGCAGGTGAGATCATGTAACTCGCCATTGTTCTTACTGTACCGATAGACGACAGTAAGAATAAGCGCAGCAAAACAAAGCAGCAGGATAATACCTGTCTGGATGCGGGACGTTCGGGGATATAAGTTCATTAGCTATCATACCGTGGGTAATATACCGACTGACAGGCATTTTCTTGCCTGGCTTTTATCGGTGAGCGACACACCAGTACGGACAGTTTCTTAGACTCAGGATAGGTCGTGATATAGATAAATTTATGGCTCTGACACAGTCCTGGGTTTTTGTCGATAAACGCGGTATGCCGGGTGAAATTACTGGCATCGTTATTGAAATAATACTGACAGCCAGTGGGTGCTTTATCCGCAGTTATATAGCCGGAGAAATAATCATCGCTGGCTTGCCACGGATATAATATAAGCACACAAATTATCAGGGTAAGTGCCAACATTACTGTTTCTGCAGCCGTTATCAAAGGTTGACGCGGTGTGTCAGCCAAAAATTCCTCAATGGTGGCATCTGGCGCTAAGGATTCTTCAGCAGAAGCAGAGTTTTCCTCCGGTGTTTCAATGACCTGAATATCAAACTCTTCTTGAATGATCAGCCCTTTGCGGGGGATCGTTGTGATCAGCGGTTGTTCAAGCTCCAGCTGCAGTAAGCTTTTACGCAACGAGAGAATGCTTTGATAAAAGGCGTTGAAACTCACCTGCCGGTGATTTTTACCCCAACCGAATTCCAGCAATTCGTTTTGAGCAACCACTTGCCCGCGATGTTGAATAAGTAATAAAAGACATAGCGACGCTGAGTGTTTGAGTTTTATCCGCTGATTGGGGTGATCTACCCGCGCCAGACATTGTGTGGCTGGCGTAAATATTATTCTATTTTCAATCAGATAACTGACATTGCCAGTCTCAGACATATTGTCTCTACTCTTGATGATGCGTCTGGTGGTTGTTTAGTCATGATACCACTGAGCCTATAAAGACCACCAGCATGGACCTGATTCCACAGCGAGAACCGCTAAGTGTTGCAAATTGGTATCATGATATAACAAGAATGATAACTTTTTAATGAAAATAAAACCCATTAAAATCAATTGATTGTGTCTTTTTAGCTACTTTGTAAAGAACAGAAAGATGAAAAAATGTCGACAAAGATGATTGCCATTAATTCTTTATGGACAGCGCCATATACTGCATGGCACCACCACGCGAAAACAGCATGAACCTTAACGCGTCAATGGCACCAGGGAATGCCGGTGGTAGATGTAGATGGGAATAAATGTCAGCTTGTTTGCGAGCTGACATTTATTTTTAGTGCTGAGTAAATTTAACCATCTTTTTGACTAAGCCATAATTTGCGGTAGAGAGTCCCATGTTCCAGAAAGAAATTGAAAATGCTGTAGTGCTCGTTGGCGATGAAATGAAGAAGTCGGATAATGCCTGGCTGTCGTTACGTAAAAAACGTCAGCGTATTGATTTGAAGACCGATGGACAAATCTTATTTCTGGAGAAAGGGACTGTCTCTGTTTATCGTGTGGAAAACGATTTAGTCACGGTGAGTATTTCTGCACCTGCTATTCTCGGCCTGCCACAAATGCGTACGGAAGTGGCTGGCCACTATTTGCGTTGTGATACCGATTGTGAAATGTGGGCGATGAGCGTACAAAATGCCGATCACCTGTTTACGACCAAAAACTTATGGAAGCAGGCGTTTGATATCTTAACGCATCATCTTCAACGTTATTTTCAGCGTGAAGCGTTGCAGTCGCACCGTACTATTCGTGAGCAGATTATTGAACACGTAAAATATATCTGGTCGATGGAACCAGAGGTTCGCGAGAAAACATCCGTGTATACTTTTATTTTGACCCGTAACCATATTTCACGTAGTGCTATCCATAAGGTGTTACAGGAGCTGGTTAATGACGGGAAAATCACCCTGAATCGTGGAAAGCTCTCTTTTTGCACGCCGTTATAAATTCATGCGCTCCCCGGCAAAATGTAAGGGAGCGCAACCGATCAACGTTCTCTGAGTGCTTCCGCGCGTGCGCGAATAATCGGTTTTAACAGGTAGCTCAGAATCGTTTTCTTGCCGGTGAGAATATCGACGCTCGCCACCATGCCGGGAATGATCAGCATCGGATGCTCTTTTGTTCCCAGGTAATTTTTGTCCGTCTGCAAACGCACAATATAAAAGCTTCGCCCCTGCTTATCGGTAACGGTGTCCGGGCTTATCTGCACTACTTCGCCTTGCAGACCGCCATAGATGGTGTAATCGTAAGCGGTAAATTTCACCATCGCATGTTGACCCGGATGGAGGAAGGCGATATCGCGCGGCTGGATTTTGGCTTCGATTAACAGTTTGTCATCCAGCGGAACGATTTCCACCAGATCGCTGCCCGGTTGAATGACGCCGCCGATAGTATTCACCATCACCTGCTGGACGATACCCCGCACCGGTGAGGTGACCATGGTACGGTTCACCCGATCCTCCAGTGCTTTAACGCTTGCCTGGGTTTTACTCAGATTGGTGCGAGCTTCATTGAGTTGGGCCAGCGCATCGCTCTGGAAACGGCCACGGCTTTCACCGATTTTATTCTCAATCTCTTTAATTTCTGACGTGGCCTTGGGGAGCGACAGGCTAATAGAATTGAGCTGCCCGGCGGTTTCCACTTCGGTACGACGCAGTCGCAACAGTTCGACTTTTGAAATGGCGCCTGAAGCGAGCAGCGGCTCGGACATTTTGATTTCCTGACGGATTAACCCGAGGCTGTGCTTAAACTGATCCTCCTTTGACTCAAAGTCGCGCAGCTCCTGTTTTTTCTGCACCAGCTGTTCTTCGAGCCCGGAAATTTCGTTGTGAAATTGTTCCCGGCGGCTGTTGTACAGCTCGGTTTCTCCTCGGGCGACATCCGGTGCCTGGCTGGCTATCTCGTGTGAAATCACAAAGTCCCGGTTTTCAACTTCCGCCGTCAGGCGTTCTACCTTGGCGCGCAGACCGAGTTTGTCGGCTTCGGTTTCACCCACGTTGGAGGCGAAACGCGTGTCATCGAGGTGCAGTAGTGGAGTTCCGGCGTTAACGATTTGCCCTTCATGCACGTACAGCTCGGTGACAATTCCCCCTTCCAGGTTCTGGATTTTTTGCAGTTTTGATGAAGGGATCGCTTTGCCTTCACCGCGTGTCACTTCATCAATTTTTGCAAAACCAGCCCAGATGAAGGACAGCACCACCAGCGCGAGGATCACCCACAACGTCAGTCGTATCACTCTTGGGGCGTCATCAATTATGGCCTGACTAACCTCATTAATACTGTCGGTTTGATTTTCATCACGACCGCGAAAATAGTGCTGCATATAGCTGCGGGCACTAGTCAGGAGATCAGCGAGACGCATTAATTTGCCCCTTTTTCAACGCATCCATCACTACCCCTTTCGGACCGTCTGCGATGATGCGACCTTTATCAACAATAATCAGACGGTCAACCAGCGACAGCATGGAAGCGCGGTGCGTGACCAGTAATAACGTTTTTCCCGCAATACAGGGGGCCAGCGCGTGTTTGATCTTCTCTTCGCTGGTGTTGTCCATCGAACTGGTGGGTTCATCCAGTAGCAGGAGAGGGGGATCAAGCAACAGTGCGCGCGCGAGCGCCACCGCCTGCCGTTGCCCACCAGAAAGCTGGGAGCCGCGTTCGCCGACCTGCAGGTTATAGCCGTCGGGATGCAGGCGTGCGAATTCGTTGACGCCAGCCAGTTCTGCCGCTCGCAGCATGGTTTCGTCATCGACATAGCGCGCTCCGCACAGCAGGTTATCGCGCAGCGTGCCGTTGAATAGCTGGATGTCCTGTGGCACGTAGCCGATGCTGTGGCGCAGATCGTTCACATCCAGCTGACGAGAGTCGATACCATCGATCAGCAAGTTCCCGGCGCTCGGCTGGTATAAATTGACGATTAGTTTACTCAGCGAACTTTTACCGGAACCGCTGCGCCCGATAATGCCGATGCGCTCACCGGGCTGAATGGTCAGGTTAATTTTGTGCAGCGACAGGTTTTGTTGCTCCGGGTAGCTGAAATCCACATCGCGAAATTCAATGCTGCCCTGTAACTGTTCACGCTTGAGCGGGTTTTCATCCGCACGGCGCTCCTGCGTCAGCGACATCATTTTCTCAGTGTTTTTGATGGTCAGTTTCGCCTGCTGATAGCGGGCGATAAGGCCAGTGAGCTGACCCAGCGGCATGAGTGCCCGGCCGTTAAGCATGTAGCAGGCGATCAAGCCACCCATACTCAGTTTGCCGTCGATAATCATGTACACCCCGACGATGATCATCACCACGCCTGAAATTTGCTGGAACCAGCCGGTAAGGTTGCTGGCCAGGCTGGACAAGGTTTTCACCCGCAGTTCGAGACGGCTCAGGCTGCCCAGCGTTTGTTCCCACTGGAACTGGCGTTCGCTTTGGGCATTATTCACTTTGATGGCATCCAGACTGCTCAGGGTTTCAATCAGTAGCGCCTGACGTTCGCTGGCGAGGCTCATGGTTTTTACCACAGCAGCGTTGACCGGCTTTTGTAGTGCCCAACTGCACAATAGGGCAATCGGTAATGTCAGTACCGGGATCCATGCCAGCGCGCCGCCGATAATGCCAATAACAATCAGCAGTAACAGGGTGAAGGGCAAATCGATAATCGTCGTCAAAGTGAGGGATGAGAGGAAATCACGCAGTGACTGAAACTCGTGAATGTTTTGTGCAAAGCTGCCCACGCGCGCCGGGCGCTCTTTCATCTCCATACCGACAATGCGCTCAAACAGGGTTGAAGAGATGATGAGATCGCTTTTCTTACCTGCAATATCAAGGCAGATACCGCGCAGCATTTTTAAAATCAGATCAAAGACAAAAGCCAGGCAGATGCCGACTGCCAGCACCCATAGTGTGACCGTTGCCTGGTTTGGCACGACGCGGTCATACACATTCATGGTAAAGAGCGGTGTGCCGAGCGCAATCAGGTTGATTAACAGACTGGCCAATACCGCATCCATATACAGAAAACGCGACAGCTTCAGCGTGTCTTTAAACCAGGATTTGGTACGCGGCAGAAAGGCCTCTGCCTGCAAATCGAATTCGTGGCGCGGATGCGCAAAAATGACTTTGCCCGCATAGTTTTGCTCAAGCGTGGCGGCATCAACGCAAATTTCCCCACCTTCGCTTTCGCTGGGCATAAAGCGGGCGCTGCCGTCATCGTTCCATGCCAACAACACCCCGGTTCCCCCTGCGTTCAATAACAAGACAGCAGGCAGAGACATTGCCGGAATTTTATCGAGCGTGCGCGTGACGACTCGCGCCTTTAAACCGGCCCTTGCCGCTGCGCGTGGAAATATATTCAGCGTGAGCCGATCGTTTTCTAATGGCAGGCCACTGCTTAATGTTGAACGACTCGCCGGTTTTCCGTGCAGAGAACACAGAATCAGTAAGCTATCTAATAACGGGTCGTCATTATGGCTACGTGGGTCGTGATGTTGAGAATTAGGACGAGCGTAATTCTCAGGGACGTCATTTAATAATTCGGCTTGTGCACTCATTTTCGCAACCATTCTGACCGTGCACGGTTAAATAATAGCAAGCTAATTATAAGCGTGCAGGTCAGGGATTTATTGGGGATTAATAATTATTAATGAAGTTCCGGTAAGCTATTTTCTTCTGCTGAATCTACCGGTTGCCCCGAAGGCGGCGGTGTGATTTTTAGAATATTCATTAATTCCCCGGTGCGTTCGCTAATACGATAGCCACTGGTCATGGCCAGATAACGTAATTCAACAAGACGGCGTTTAGAGGAGAACACTTCATTTTCACTATCGAGTAAATCCAGCAGCGTACGCTCGCCAAGACTAAATTGATCCTGATAAGCCGTGCGCACTTTGACGCTGCGGTCGGCATATTCTTCCGCCGAAGGAAGCTGGGCGCGAGCGTTTTGCAGTGCGGTCCAGGCCAGGCGTAGCTCCTGATTCAGCTGGCGCAGCGTGTTATTACGTACATCCTGAGCCTGCTTGTGCAGATAAGCGCGGGAGTTCATGTTGGCTTTGTCGCTGCCGCCCTGGTACAGGTTGTAATGCAGTTTGACCATCGCTTCCCACTCTTCGGTGTGTGCGCTGGTGGTATCGGTGTTGTTGCTAATCCCTCGGGAAAGCTCAACGTCCACACGTGGATAGAAGGTGGATTTCGACGCTTCATACTGCTGGTGCGCAGCTTCGATGTCCGCATTGGCAGACTTCAGTAATGGATTATTTTTTTCCATCCGACTTTTGGCATCTTCCAGCGAGGTTGGCAGCTGAGAGTCAATGCTTTCTGGCTGGCTTAAGCCCTGCGGATCCATGCCCGTCACGCTGACAAAGGTGGTTTTCGCGTCTTCAAGGTTAGTCTGCTCGGTCAGCAGGTTGTTTCGCGCCTGCGCCAGACGCGCTTCGGCCTGCATAAAATCCCCGGAGCGCCCAACGCCCTGATCGGTACGCAGTTTTATCTGGTCGTAAATGCGCTCGTGGTTCGCCAGATCGTCTTCAGCAAGGCGAACAAACTCTTCGCGTTGCAGCACGTCGAAATAGGCCTGAATCACCGCATAAGCGGTGCTTTCACTGGTGTTCATCACACCATAGGCGCGTGAGTCAACGGTCGCTTTTTGTCGCGCCACTTCGCTGTTGGTCGCAAAGCCGTTAAACACATTCTGCTCGAGGCTGATAGTCGCCTCGTTAGGTGATTGAGTCAGACCGTTATTGCGTCCTGCAGCGCGGGTAGTTGCATCATCAACATTTTTGCGCCCGGCCTCGGCATTTAAATTCAGTGATGGCAAATAGCCACCTTGTGCCGCACGCAGATCTTGCTCCGAGGAATAACGGCTATTTATTGCAGCATTAACTTCAGGATGATTCGCTAATGCATCTTTAACGGTATTTTGTAAGTCTTCTGCGTTTACTGCATTTATTGAAAAACATGAAAGCAGAAAAACTAAAAACTTCTTCATGACATGAATGCCCTATATCTCACGGTTATGACATCCAGGTGTCGTCGCTATCATCCATTTTTACAAACACGTTATATTAATTAACAAATATGAATTGTCTTAATTGATGGCTGTAATCAGCTATTCAGCGACATGTTTTGTCACATCGTGTTTTATTTTTGGTTATTTTTTATTATATTCATTTGCCAGTCAAGTCTCATGTAATTGCATTCTATAAAATGTGTTTTTTTCTACATTGAGATATTAATGTTTACATTAATTGAATGTGATATTTGTTCGTTAATATATTAACGAGTTTATAAAAATAATGATGGTAATTAAGTGAGGTTACGGTGAGCAAATTACTCGGTGTGATCAAAGCAATTATTGGACAGGTTTACGTAGTTGATGCCAATGGTGCACAACGACTGGTTCATGAAGGCGACAGGGTATATAGCGGTGAAGAAATTGTGACCGGTGCCAGCGGCGCGGTAAGTATCTCTTTACCAGACGGAAAAACGCTGGATATAGGCCGTAATAGCCATTGGGGTGAGCACGGGCTACAGGTCAGCCATCATCCGGAAAGTAGTGCTCAGGATATTGCCGCCGCACAAAAGGCCATTGCCGATGGCGCTGACCCGACGCAGGTGCTGGAAGCCACCGCGGCGGGTAATGAAGCACCGGTAACATTAGAAGGCGGCGGCGGGGGGCACACTCTGGTTCAGCTTGAATTGACCGGGCAGGTGGTTGATCCGACAGCAGGTTTTAACACCAAAGGTCTGGGAAGCCCGAACTGGGATATCAATCTGCCGATAGGGGGAGTTACCGCAGGTTCCGCGAGTGTTTTCCCGCCTGAGGTACAAATTACCGAGTTTGCCGGCAACGACGGTTTCATTAACAAAAGCGAATTCCATCAGACCCATTTAAGCGGCACCAGTAATCAAAATCACATCACACTCACCTTCACCGATAGCCAAAAAAACACATTCACCGTTACTGTTCCGGTGAGCAACGGGCACTGGAATATTGATACCGATCTGGGGGGACTGGTCCCGGGAAATGTAACAGTGGTGGCAATAGCCACCGATGTGACGGGACGGACGGCAGAAAGTTTTGATCATGCGCTGATTGATATTACCGGACCACACATCGACATTACCGTTGATAATGTCACGCCGGATAACCTCATTAACTACGAAGAGTCGCGTCAGCCGCAAACCCTGATCCACGGGTCGGTCGGCGGCGACACTAAACCCGGCGATATCGTTACTTTATTGGTTGATGGTAAAGAATATACCGGTGTTGTTACCGACCCCGGAAATGGGACTCTGACTTATACCATCCCGGTACTGACCCAGGGGTTACTGCATGACCCGAACATCCACGCCACGTTAACCTCTACTGACGAAGCAGGAAATACCACCATTGTTTCCACGGATCATCATGTCGATAACGACCTGTATGCGCAAAATGCCGTGACCATTGAAACGGCGGCGAATGATGATGTCGTCAACGCTAATGAGTTTCGTATGCCGACCATTATTTCTGGCATTGCCAGCGGTGATGCGAAAGCGGGTGATCCGGTCACGTTGACCATTCAGGGCAAAGCGTTTCACGGCACGGTTTTCGACGATCATGGCCAGCTACGCTATGAAATCGTTGTGCCTTCCGCAACCCTCAACGAGGGGGCTAACGATGTGCAGGTGACGCTGGTAAGCCATGACGCGGTAGGCAATGAAGCCACTGCCGTGACGCACCGCACCGTGGTACTGGACACCCAGGCACATAACGCCCTCACGATTGATGATGTCACGACAGATAACACCCTGAATCGTGCTGAGCTGTATATGCGTAACCAGGTGATTTCCGGAACCGTCAGCGGGGAAGACGCGAAAGCGGGCGACCCGGTGCTGGTAGAGATCAATGGCCACCAGTACAACGGTCAGATCATCGATCTCGGCAATAGCACGCTGGGCTATCGTATTGCGGTAAACGCTGCCGATTTTGCCAACAACGTTGCAAAAGTCGATGGTTATATGGACGTGAAGGTAACGGTCACCTCTCACGATGCGGTGGGCAATCTGGCGATTGCCACCGACACCCACAGCGTGCATGTCGACAATTTCGCGAAAAACACGGTACATATCGATACCGTCGCGAACGACAATGTGGTCAACGCCATTGAAAACCGCATGACCACACTGATAAGCGGCGTGGCAGGCGGCGATGCCAAAGCGGGGGATGCCGTTACCGTCAGTGTACAGGGGCAGAGTTTTACCGGAACGGTGGTCGATGATAACGGCGAACTGCGCTACGAAGTGGCAGTGCCGGTCGGCATGCTGCGCGAAGGTAAAAATGATGTGCAGGTGACGCTGGTCAGCCATGATGCCGCGGGCAACGAAGTGACTGCGCTGGCGCACCGTACCGTGGTGCTGGACACTAAAGCGCATAACACCGTCAATATTCATGATGTCACCGCCGACAACACCCTGAACTTTACTGAGTTGTCGGCGGCGAAGCAGACGATTACCGGAAACGTGCGCGGGGAAGATGCGAAAGCGGGCGACCCGGTTCTGGTGGAGATTAACGGCCACCAGTATCACGGCCAGGTGATTGATACCGGGAAAAATACCCTCGGTTATCGCATCGAGGTGGATTCTGCGGCGTTCTCTGACAACGTCGGTCATGTGCTGAAAGAGGTGACGGTCCATGTCAGCATCACCTCCCACGATGCGGCGGGCAATCTGGCGATTGCCACCAGCAGCCACGAAGTGCATGTCGACAACTTCGCGGAAAACACGGTACATATCGATACCGTCGCGAACGACAATGTGGTCAACGCCATTGAAAACCGCATGACCACGCTGATAAGCGGCGTGGCAGGCGGCGATGCCAAAGCGGGCGATGCTGTGACCGTCAGCGTGCGGGGGCAGAGTTTTACCGGAACGGTGGTCGATGATAACGGCGAACTGCGCTACGAAGTGGCGGTGCCGGTCGGCACGCTGAAGGAAGGTAAAAATGCGGTGGTGGTGACGCTGGTCAGCCACGATGCGGTGGGTAATGAAGTGACCGCGCTGGCGCACCGTACCGTGGTGCTGGACACTAAAGCGCATAACACCGTCAATATTCATGATGTCACTGCCGACAACACCCTGAACTTTACTGAGCTGTCGGCGGCGAAGCAGGTGATTACCGGAAACGTGCTCGGGGAAGACGCGAAAGCGGGCGACCCGGTGCTGGTAGAGATTAACGGCTACCAGTATCACGGCCAGGTGATTGATATCGGGAAAAATACCCTCGGTTATCGCATCGAGGTGGATTCTGCGGCGTTCTCTGACAACGTCGGTCATGTGCTGAAAGAGG
>NZ_JAOWHT010000028.1:0-32935 GCF_030332445.1 Citrobacter sp. Cpo126 | reverse complement strand
CAGATCGATAACGCGCCGGAAGAAAAAGCTCGTGGTATCACCATCAACACTTCTCACGTTGAATATGACACCCCGACTCGCCACTACGCACACGTAGACTGCCCGGGCCACGCCGACTATGTTAAAAACATGATCACCGGTGCTGCGCAGATGGACGGCGCGATCCTGGTTGTTGCTGCGACTGACGGCCCGATGCCGCAGACTCGTGAGCACATCCTGCTGGGTCGTCAGGTAGGCGTTCCGTACATCATCGTGTTCCTGAACAAATGCGACATGGTTGATGACGAAGAGCTGCTGGAACTGGTAGAAATGGAAGTTCGTGAACTTCTGTCTCAGTACGATTTCCCGGGCGACGACACTCCGATCGTTCGTGGTTCTGCTCTGAAAGCGCTGGAAGGCGAAGCAGAGTGGGAAGCGAAAATCATCGAACTGGCTGGCTTCCTGGATTCTTACATCCCAGAACCAGAGCGTGCGATTGACAAGCCGTTCCTGCTGCCTATCGAAGACGTATTCTCCATCTCCGGTCGTGGTACCGTTGTTACCGGTCGTGTAGAACGCGGTATCATCAAAGTTGGTGAAGAAGTTGAAATCGTTGGTATCAAAGAGACTGCTAAGTCTACCTGTACTGGCGTTGAAATGTTCCGCAAACTGCTGGACGAAGGCCGTGCTGGTGAGAACGTTGGTGTTCTGCTGCGTGGTATCAAACGTGAAGAAATCGAACGTGGTCAGGTACTGGCTAAGCCGGGCTCTATCAAGCCGCACACCAAGTTCGAATCTGAAGTGTACATTCTGTCCAAAGACGAAGGCGGCCGTCATACTCCGTTCTTCAAAGGCTACCGTCCGCAGTTCTACTTCCGTACTACTGACGTGACTGGTACCATCGAACTGCCGGAAGGCGTAGAGATGGTAATGCCGGGCGACAACATCAAAATGGTTGTTACCCTGATCCACCCAATCGCGATGGACGATGGTCTGCGTTTCGCAATCCGTGAAGGCGGTCGTACTGTTGGTGCGGGCGTTGTTGCCAAAGTAATGAGCTAATTGCCGAATAACATTTGACGCAATGCGCAATAAAAGGGCATCATTTGATGCCCTTTTTGCACGCTTTCACACCAGAACCTGGCTCATCAGTGATTTTTTTTGTCATAATCATTGCTGAGACAGGCTCTGAAGAGGGCGTTTAGTCCGAAACGCACCAGAGCATTTCGGTTTGGATCGCCTCGCTTACGCGGGGTGAAAATGTTTGTAGAATACTTCTGACAGGTTGGTTTATGAGTGCGAATACCGAAGCTCAAGGAAGCGGGCGCGGCCTGGAAGCGATGAAGTGGGTTGTTGTCGCTGTATTGCTGCTTGTAGCTATCGTTGGCAACTACCTCTATCGTGACATGATGCTGCCGCTGCGTGCGCTGGCCGTAGTGATTCTGATTGCCGCAGCGGGTGGTGTCGCGCTGTTGACAACAAAAGGTAAAGCGACCGTTGCTTTTGCCCGTGAAGCGAGAACCGAAGTCCGTAAGGTCATTTGGCCAACTCGCCAGGAAACATTGCACACCACATTAATTGTGGCTGCGGTTACCGCAGTAATGTCACTGATCCTGTGGGGACTGGATGGTATTCTGGTTCGCCTGGTATCCTTTATCACTGGCCTGAGGTTCTAAGATGTCTGAAGCCCCTAAAAAGCGCTGGTACGTCGTTCAGGCGTTTTCCGGTTTTGAAGGCCGCGTAGCCACGTCGCTGCGCGAATATATCAAGTTACAAAATATGGAAGAGCTGTTTGGCGAAGTCATGGTGCCGACCGAAGAAGTGGTCGAAATCCGTGGTGGCCAGCGTCGCAAGAGCGAACGTAAATTCTTCCCGGGCTATGTACTGGTCCAGATGGTGATGAATGACGCAAGCTGGCACCTGGTGCGCAGCGTGCCGCGTGTGATGGGCTTTATCGGCGGTACATCTGACCGTCCGGCGCCGATCAGCGACAAAGAAGTTGATGCGATCATGAACCGTCTGCAGCAGGTTGGCGATAAACCGCGTCCGAAAACGATGTTTGAGCCAGGTGAAATGGTTCGCGTTAGTGACGGTCCGTTTGCTGACTTTAACGGTGTGGTTGAAGAAGTGGACTACGAAAAGTCCCGCCTGAAAGTCTCTGTTTCTATCTTCGGTCGTGCGACCCCGGTAGAACTGGACTTTGCCCAGGTAGAAAAAGCCTAAACAGCGATCAAAAAAGCGGCGATTTAATCGTTGCACAAGGCGCGAGATTGGAATACAATTTCGCGCCTTTTGTTTTTATGGGCCCTGTCCGTAAAACGAATTTAATCACGGGGAGCCTCCTTGAGGCGCTATAACCCAACTAGAGGAATTTAGAATGGCTAAGAAAGTCCAGGCCTACGTCAAGCTGCAGGTTGCAGCTGGTATGGCTAACCCGAGTCCGCCGGTAGGTCCAGCACTGGGTCAACAAGGCGTGAACATCATGGAATTCTGCAAAGCGTTCAACGCAAAAACTGATTCCATGGAAAAAGGTCTGCCGATCCCGGTTGTTATCACCGTTTACGCTGACCGTTCTTTCACTTTCGTTACCAAAACGCCTCCGGCAGCAGTTCTGCTGAAGAAAGCGGCTGGTATCAAGTCTGGTTCCGGCAAGCCGAACAAAGACAAAGTGGGTAAAATTTCCCGCGCTCAGCTGCAGGAAATCGCGCAGACCAAAGCTGCCGACATGACTGGTTCCGACATTGAAGCGATGACTCGCTCCATTGAAGGTACTGCACGTTCCATGGGCCTGGTAGTGGAGGACTAAGAAATGGCTAAACTGACCAAGCGTATGCGCGTGATCCGTGACAAAGTTGATGCAACTAAACAGTACGACATCAACGAAGCTATTGCTCTGCTGAAAGAGCTGGCCACTGCTAAATTCGTAGAAAGCGTAGACGTTGCCGTTAACCTCGGCATCGACGCTCGTAAATCTGACCAGAACGTACGTGGTGCAACTGTACTGCCGCACGGTACTGGCCGTTCCGTTCGCGTAGCCGTATTTGCCCAGGGCGCAAACGCTGAAGCTGCTAAAGCTGCAGGCGCTGAGCTGGTAGGTATGGAAGATCTGGCTGACCAGATCAAGAAAGGCGAAATGAACTTTGACGTTGTTATTGCTTCCCCGGATGCAATGCGCGTTGTTGGCCAGCTGGGTCAGGTTCTGGGCCCGCGCGGCCTGATGCCAAACCCGAAAGTTGGTACTGTAACCCCTAACGTTGCTGAAGCAGTTAAGAACGCTAAAGCAGGTCAGGTTCGTTACCGTAACGACAAAAACGGCATCATCCACACCACCATCGGTAAAGTGGATTTTGACGCTGACAAACTGAAAGAAAACCTGGAATCTCTGCTGGTTGCGCTGAAAAAAGCGAAACCGACTCAGGCTAAAGGCGTGTACATCAAGAAAGTTAGCATCTCCACCACCATGGGTGCTGGTGTTGCCGTTGATCAGTCCGGTCTGACTGCGACTGTGGCGAACTAATATTCGCCTTTACGTGGGCGGTGATTTTGTCTACAATCTTACCCCCACGTTTCTGCTAATTGCAGACGTATATCCGAGATATTCAGGCTGTGGCAAGGCGACAACTGAGTGAATCGCCAGGAGCATAGTTAACTATGTGACTGGTGTGAACGAAGGCAGTCAACGCCGTCACAGATTGAATAGCGACAGATAGACAAGATTTGTTCGTTGGAGCCTGGCCTATCCAGGCCTCCGTCGAAGACCGCAGGTGTTTCGTAAGAAACTTAATGCCCTGCGTAGACGGTGACAGAACGCTAAGATTATTTCTGATACTCTGGCTTGTTTCTGCTCACCGTATTTAGACGCTCTTTCCGTTGGGGAGAGTGAAGTGAGTTCCGGAACATGAGTTCCGGCAAACATCCAGGAGCAAAGCTAATGGCTTTAAATCTTCAAGACAAACAAGCGATTGTTGCTGAAGTCAGCGAAGTAGCCAAAGGCGCGCTGTCTGCAGTAGTTGCGGATTCCCGTGGCGTAACTGTAGATAAAATGACTGAACTGCGTAAAGCAGGTCGTGAAGCTGGCGTATACATGCGTGTTGTTCGTAACACCCTGCTGCGCCGCGTCGTTGAAGGTACTCAGTTCGAGTGCCTGAAAGACACGTTTGTTGGTCCGACCCTGATTGCATACTCTATGGAACACCCGGGCGCTGCTGCTCGTCTGTTCAAAGAGTTCGCGAAAGCGAATGCAAAATTTGAGGTCAAAGCCGCAGCCTTTGAAGGTGAATTGATCCCGGCATCGCAAATCGATCGCCTGGCAACTCTGCCGACCTACGAAGAAGCAATTGCACGCCTGATGGCAACCATGAAAGAAGCTTCGGCTGGCAAACTGGTTCGTACTCTGGCTGCTGTACGCGATGCGAAAGAAGCTGCTTAATCGCAGTTATCTTTCTCAAGCATCTGCTTACGTATAAACTTATTCTGATTTTCAGGAACAATTTAAATGTCTATCACTAAAGATCAAATCATTGAAGCAGTATCCGCTATGTCCGTAATGGACGTTGTAGAACTGATCTCTGCAATGGAAGAAAAATTCGGTGTTTCCGCTGCTGCTGCTGTAGCTGTAGCTGCTGGCCCGGCTGAAGCTGCTGAAGAAAAAACTGAATTCGACGTAATTCTGAAAGCTGCTGGCGCTAACAAAGTTGCTGTAATCAAAGCAGTACGTGGCGCAACTGGCCTGGGTCTGAAAGAAGCTAAAGACCTGGTAGAATCTGCTCCGGCTGCCCTGAAAGAAGGCATCAGCAAAGACGACGCAGAAGCACTGAAAAAATCTCTGGAAGAAGCTGGCGCTGAAGTTGAAGTTAAATAAGCCAACTTTTCTGGTTGCAGCCTAAGAAATTAGGCTGATGGCTGGTGACTTTTTAGTCACCAGCCTTTTTGCGCTGTAAGGCGCCAGTAGCATTTCACACTGTTTGACTACTGCTGTGCCTTTCAATGCTTGTTTCTATCGACGTCTTAATATACTGCGACAGAGCATCAGTTCTGTGTAAATCGCAATGAAATGGTTTAAGCGTGATAGCAACAGGCATTGCGGAAAGTATTCGATTTTCCGGTCAACAAAATAGTGTTGCACAAACTGTCCCTTCGTCGGACAGATGGGTCGACTTGTCAGCGAGCTGAGGAACCCTAATGGTTTACTCCTATACCGAGAAAAAACGTATTCGTAAGGATTTTGGTAAACGTCCACAAGTGTTGGACATACCTTATCTCCTTTCTATCCAGCTTGACTCGTTTCAGAAGTTCATCGAGCAAGATCCTGAAGGGCAGTATGGTCTGGAAGCAGCTTTCCGTTCCGTTTTCCCGATTCAGAGCTACAGCGGTAATTCCGAGCTGCAATACGTCAGCTACCGCCTTGGCGAACCGGTGTTTGACGTTCAGGAATGTCAGATCCGTGGCGTGACCTATTCCGCACCGCTGCGCGTAAAACTGCGTCTGGTGATCTACGAGCGCGAAGCGCCGGAAGGCACCGTAAAAGACATTAAAGAACAAGAAGTCTACATGGGCGAAATTCCGCTCATGACTGACAACGGTACCTTTGTAATCAATGGTACTGAGCGTGTTATCGTTTCTCAGCTGCACCGTAGTCCTGGCGTCTTCTTTGACTCCGACAAAGGTAAAACCCACTCTTCGGGTAAAGTGCTGTATAACGCGCGCATCATCCCTTACCGTGGTTCCTGGCTGGACTTCGAATTCGATCCGAAGGACAACCTGTTCGTACGTATTGACCGTCGCCGTAAACTGCCTGCGACCATTATTCTGCGTGCACTGAACTACACCACTGAGCAGATCCTTGACCTGTTCTTTGAAAAAGTTGTTTTCGAAATTCGCGACAACAAGCTGCAGATGGAACTGGTGCCGGAACGCCTGCGTGGTGAAACCGCTTCCTTTGACATTGAAGCTAACGGCAAAGTCTACGTCGAAAAAGGCCGTCGCATCACTGCGCGCCATATTCGCCAACTGGAAAAAGACGATATCAAACATATCGAAGTTCCGGTTGAATACATTGCTGGTAAAGTTGCGGCTAAAGACTACGTTGACGAATCTACTGGCGAGCTGATCTGCGCAGCTAACATGGAGCTGAGCCTGGATCTGCTGGCTAAGCTGAGCCAGTCTGGTCACAAGCGTATCGAAACGCTGTTCACTAACGATCTGGATCACGGTCCGTACATTTCTGAAACTGTACGTGTTGACCCAACCAACGATCGTCTGAGCGCACTGGTAGAAATCTACCGCATGATGCGTCCTGGTGAGCCGCCGACTCGTGAAGCTGCTGAAAGCCTGTTCGAGAACCTGTTCTTCTCCGAAGACCGCTATGACCTGTCTGCGGTTGGTCGTATGAAGTTCAACCGTTCTCTGCTGCGCGACGAAATCGAAGGTTCCGGTATCCTGAGCAAAGACGACATCATCGAAGTGATGAAGAAGCTCATCGATATCCGTAACGGTAAAGGCGAAGTCGATGATATCGACCACCTCGGCAACCGTCGTATCCGTTCCGTAGGCGAAATGGCGGAAAACCAGTTCCGCGTTGGCCTGGTACGTGTTGAGCGTGCGGTGAAAGAGCGTCTGTCTCTGGGCGATCTGGATACCCTGATGCCTCAGGATATGATCAACGCCAAGCCGATTTCTGCAGCAGTGAAAGAGTTCTTTGGTTCCAGCCAGCTGTCTCAGTTTATGGACCAGAACAACCCGCTGTCTGAGATTACGCACAAACGTCGTATCTCTGCACTCGGCCCAGGCGGTCTGACCCGTGAACGCGCAGGCTTCGAAGTTCGAGACGTACACCCGACTCACTACGGTCGCGTATGTCCAATCGAAACACCTGAAGGTCCGAACATCGGTCTGATCAACTCCCTGTCCGTGTATGCACAGACTAACGAATACGGCTTCCTTGAGACTCCGTACCGTAAAGTGACCGACGGTGTTGTAACTGACGAAATTCATTACCTGTCTGCTATCGAAGAAGGCAACTACGTTATCGCTCAGGCGAACTCCAACCTGGATGACGAAGGCCACTTTGTAGAAGATCTGGTTACCTGCCGTAGCAAAGGCGAATCCAGCTTGTTCAGCCGCGACCAGGTTGACTACATGGACGTATCCACCCAGCAGGTGGTATCCGTCGGTGCGTCCCTGATCCCGTTCCTGGAACACGATGACGCCAACCGTGCATTGATGGGTGCGAACATGCAACGTCAGGCCGTTCCGACTCTGCGCGCTGATAAGCCGCTGGTTGGTACCGGTATGGAACGTGCTGTAGCCGTCGACTCCGGTGTTACTGCAGTTGCTAAACGTGGCGGTACTGTTCAGTACGTGGATGCTTCCCGTATCGTTATCAAAGTTAACGAAGACGAGATGTACCCGGGCGAAGCAGGTATCGACATTTATAACCTGACCAAATACACCCGTTCTAACCAGAACACCTGCATCAACCAGATGCCTTGCGTATCTCTGGGCGAGCCGGTTGAACGTGGTGATGTGCTGGCAGACGGTCCGTCCACCGACCTCGGTGAACTGGCGCTGGGTCAGAACATGCGCGTGGCATTCATGCCATGGAATGGTTACAACTTCGAAGACTCCATCCTCGTATCCGAGCGTGTTGTCCAGGAAGACCGTTTCACCACCATCCATATTCAGGAACTGGCATGTGTGTCCCGTGACACCAAGCTGGGGCCAGAAGAGATCACCGCTGACATCCCGAACGTGGGTGAAGCTGCGCTCTCCAAACTGGATGAATCCGGTATCGTTTATATCGGTGCAGAAGTGACCGGTGGCGACATTCTGGTTGGTAAGGTAACGCCGAAAGGTGAAACCCAGCTGACGCCAGAAGAGAAGCTGCTGCGTGCGATCTTCGGTGAGAAAGCGTCTGACGTTAAAGACTCTTCTCTGCGCGTGCCAAACGGTGTTTCCGGTACGATTATCGACGTTCAGGTCTTTACTCGCGATGGCGTAGAAAAAGACAAACGTGCGCTGGAAATCGAAGAGATGCAGCTGAAGCAGGCGAAAAAAGACCTGTCTGAAGAACTGCAGATCCTCGAAGCTGGCCTGTTCAGCCGTATCTACGCTGTGCTGGTTTCCGGTGGTGTTGAAGCTGAGAAGCTCGACAAACTGCCGCGCGACCGCTGGTTAGAACTCGGCCTGACCGACGAAGAGAAACAGAATCAGCTGGAACAACTGGCTGAGCAGTACGACGAACTGAAACACGAATTCGAGAAAAAACTCGAAGCGAAACGCCGTAAAATCACTCAGGGCGACGATCTGGCACCGGGCGTGCTGAAGATTGTTAAGGTGTATCTGGCGGTTAAACGTCGGATCCAGCCTGGTGATAAGATGGCAGGTCGTCACGGTAACAAGGGTGTAATCTCTAAGATCAACCCGATCGAAGATATGCCACACGATGCTAACGGTACGCCGGTAGATATCGTACTGAACCCGCTGGGCGTACCATCGCGTATGAACATCGGTCAGATCCTTGAAACCCACCTGGGTATGGCTGCAAAAGGTATCGGCGATAAGATCAACGCCATGCTGAAACAGCAGCAGGAAGTCGCGAAACTGCGCGAATTCATCCAGCGTGCTTACGATCTGGGTTCAGATGTTCGTCAGAAAGTTGACCTGAATACCTTCAGCGATGAAGAAGTTCTGCGTCTGGCTGAAAACCTGAAAAAAGGTATGCCGATCGCAACGCCGGTATTCGACGGTGCGAAAGAGTCTGAAATCAAGGAACTGTTACAGCTGGGTGGCCTGCCGACTTCCGGTCAGATCACACTGTTCGACGGTCGTACCGGTGAGCAGTTCGAGCGCCAGGTTACCGTTGGCTATATGTACATGCTGAAACTGAACCACTTGGTTGATGACAAGATGCATGCGCGTTCTACCGGTTCTTACAGCCTGGTTACTCAGCAGCCGCTGGGTGGTAAGGCGCAGTTCGGTGGTCAGCGCTTCGGGGAGATGGAAGTGTGGGCGCTGGAAGCATATGGCGCAGCATACACCCTGCAGGAAATGCTCACCGTTAAGTCTGATGACGTGAACGGTCGTACTAAGATGTATAAAAACATCGTGGACGGCAACCATCAGATGGAACCAGGCATGCCGGAATCCTTCAACGTACTGTTGAAAGAGATTCGTTCGCTGGGTATCAACATCGAGCTGGAAGACGAGTAACTCTCGATCAAACAGGTCACTGGTGCTGGCGTAACAGCCAGCGCCAGATTGTGCTAACTCCGACGGGAGCAAATCCGTGAAAGATTTATTAAAGTTTCTGAAAGCGCAGACTAAAACCGAAGAGTTTGATGCGATCAAAATTGCTCTGGCCTCGCCAGACATGATCCGTTCATGGTCTTTCGGTGAAGTTAAGAAGCCGGAAACCATTAACTACCGTACGTTCAAACCTGAACGTGACGGCCTTTTCTGCGCCCGTATCTTTGGGCCGGTAAAAGACTACGAGTGCCTGTGCGGTAAGTACAAGCGCCTGAAACACCGTGGTGTGATCTGTGAGAAGTGCGGCGTTGAAGTGACCCAGACTAAAGTACGCCGTGAGCGTATGGGCCACATCGAGCTGGCGTCTCCGACTGCTCACATCTGGTTCCTGAAATCGCTGCCGTCCCGTATCGGTCTGCTGCTTGATATGCCGCTGCGCGATATCGAGCGCGTGCTGTACTTCGAATCTTATGTAGTTATCGAAGGCGGTATGACTAACCTGGAACGTCAACAGATCCTGACTGAAGAGCAGTATCTGGACGCGCTGGAAGAATTCGGTGACGAATTCGACGCGAAGATGGGTGCGGAAGCTATCCAGGCTCTGCTGAAAAGCATGGATCTGGAGCAAGAGTGTGAAACTCTGCGCGAAGAGCTGAACGAAACCAACTCTGAAACCAAGCGTAAGAAGCTGACCAAGCGTATCAAACTGCTGGAAGCCTTCGTACAGTCTGGTAACAAGCCAGAGTGGATGATCCTGACCGTTCTGCCGGTTCTGCCGCCAGATCTGCGTCCGCTGGTTCCGCTGGATGGTGGTCGTTTCGCAACATCGGATCTGAACGATCTGTATCGTCGCGTTATCAACCGTAACAACCGTCTGAAGCGTCTGCTGGATCTGGCTGCGCCGGACATCATCGTACGCAACGAAAAACGTATGCTGCAGGAAGCGGTTGACGCCCTGCTGGATAACGGTCGTCGCGGTCGTGCGATCACCGGTTCTAACAAACGTCCTCTGAAATCTTTGGCCGACATGATCAAAGGTAAGCAGGGTCGTTTCCGTCAGAACCTGCTCGGTAAGCGTGTTGACTACTCCGGTCGTTCTGTAATCACCGTAGGTCCATACCTGCGTCTGCATCAGTGCGGTCTGCCGAAGAAAATGGCACTGGAACTGTTCAAACCGTTCATCTACGGCAAGCTGGAACTGCGTGGCCTGGCCACCACCATCAAAGCCGCTAAGAAAATGGTTGAGCGTGAAGAAGCTGTCGTTTGGGATATCCTGGACGAAGTTATCCGCGAACACCCGGTACTGCTGAACCGTGCACCAACACTGCACCGTCTGGGTATCCAGGCATTTGAACCGGTACTAATCGAAGGTAAAGCTATCCAGCTGCACCCGCTGGTTTGTGCGGCATATAACGCCGACTTCGATGGTGACCAGATGGCTGTTCACGTACCGCTGACGCTGGAAGCCCAGCTCGAAGCGCGTGCGCTGATGATGTCTACCAACAACATCCTGTCTCCGGCGAACGGCGAACCTATCATCGTTCCGTCTCAGGACGTTGTATTGGGTCTGTACTACATGACTCGTGACTGTGTTAACGCCAAAGGCGAAGGCATGGTGCTGACTGGCCCGAAAGAAGCTGAGCGTATCTATCGCGCAGGTCTGGCCTCTCTGCATGCGCGCGTTAAAGTGCGTATCACCGAATATGAAAAAGATGAAAACGGCGAATTCGTTGCGAAAACCAGCCTGAAAGACACGACCGTTGGCCGTGCCATTCTGTGGATGATCGTACCGAAAGGTCTGCCTTTCTCCATCGTCAACCAGGCGCTGGGCAAGAAAGCTATCTCCAAAATGCTGAACACCTGTTACCGCATTCTGGGCCTGAAGCCGACCGTTATCTTCGCTGACCAGACAATGTACACCGGCTTTGCATATGCAGCGCGTTCAGGTGCATCTGTTGGTATTGATGACATGGTCATCCCAGAGAAGAAACACGAGATCATCTCGGAAGCGGAAGCTGAAGTTGCTGAGATCCAGGAGCAGTTCCAGTCTGGTCTGGTAACCGCAGGCGAACGCTATAACAAAGTTATCGATATCTGGGCTGCGGCGAACGATCGTGTATCCAAAGCGATGATGGATAACCTGCAAACCGAAACCGTTATTAACCGTGACGGCGTAGAAGAGCAGCAGGTTTCCTTCAACAGCATCTACATGATGGCCGACTCCGGTGCGCGTGGTTCTGCAGCACAGATTCGTCAGCTGGCCGGTATGCGTGGTCTGATGGCGAAGCCAGATGGCTCCATCATCGAAACGCCAATCACCGCGAACTTCCGTGAAGGTCTGAACGTACTCCAGTACTTCATCTCTACTCACGGTGCTCGTAAAGGTCTGGCGGATACCGCACTGAAAACAGCGAACTCCGGTTATCTGACTCGTCGTCTGGTTGACGTCGCGCAGGACCTGGTTGTTACTGAAGACGATTGCGGCACTCTGGAAGGCATCACCATGACCCCGGTTATCGAGGGTGGTGACGTTAAAGAGCCGCTGCGCGATCGCGTTCTGGGTCGTGTAACTGCTGAAGACGTACTGAAGCCGGGTACGGCGGATATTCTGGTTCCACGCAACACGCTGCTGCACGAACAGTGGTGTGATCTGCTGGAAGAGAACTCCGTTGACTCCGTTAAAGTCCGTTCCGTTGTATCTTGTGACACCGACTTTGGTGTATGTGCGCACTGCTATGGTCGTGACCTGGCGCGTGGCCACATCATCAACAAAGGTGAAGCAATCGGCGTTATCGCGGCACAGTCCATCGGTGAACCGGGTACACAGCTGACGATGCGTACGTTCCACATCGGTGGTGCGGCATCTCGTGCGGCTGCTGAATCCAGCATCCAGGTGAAAAACAAAGGTAGCATCCGTCTGAGCAACGCGAAGTCGGTTGTGAACTCCAGCGGTAAACTGGTTATCACCTCACGTAACACCGAACTGAAACTGATCGACGAATTCGGCCGTACCAAAGAAAGCTATAAAGTGCCTTACGGCTCCGTTATGGCGAAAGGTGATGGCGAACAGGTTGCTGGCGGCGAAACCGTAGCAAACTGGGATCCGCACACCATGCCAGTTATCACCGAAGTGAGTGGTTTTGTCCGCTTCACTGACATGATCGATGGCCAGACCATTACTCGTCAGACTGACGAGCTGACCGGTCTGTCTTCTCTGGTGGTTCTGGATTCTGCAGAGCGTACTGCGGGTGGTAAAGACCTGCGTCCGGCACTGAAAATTGTTGATGCTCAGGGCAACGACGTTCTGATCCCTGGCACCGATATGCCTGCTCAGTACTTCCTGCCGGGTAAAGCGATTGTTCAGCTGGAAGATGGCGTACAGATCAGCTCTGGTGACACCCTGGCGCGTGTTCCGCAGGAATCCGGCGGTACCAAGGATATCACCGGTGGTCTGCCGCGCGTTGCGGACCTGTTCGAAGCACGTCGTCCGAAAGAGCCGGCAATCCTGGCTGAAATCAGCGGCATCATTTCCTTCGGTAAAGAAACCAAAGGTAAACGTCGTCTGGTTATCACCCCGGTAGACGGTAGCGAACCGTACGAAGAGATGATTCCGAAATGGCGTCAGCTCAACGTGTTCGAAGGTGAACGTGTAGAACGTGGTGACGTGGTTTCCGATGGTCCGGAAGCGCCGCACGACATCCTGCGTCTGCGTGGTGTGCATGCTGTAACTCGTTACATCGTTAACGAAGTTCAGGACGTATACCGTCTGCAGGGTGTTAAGATTAACGATAAACACATCGAAGTTATCGTTCGTCAGATGCTGCGTAAAGCCACCATCGAAAGCGCTGGTAGCTCCGACTTCCTGGAAGGCGAGCAGGTTGAATACTCCCGCGTCAAGATCGCAAACCGCGAGCTGGAAGCGAACGGCAAAGTGGGTGCAACGTTCTCCCGCGATCTGCTGGGTATCACCAAAGCGTCTCTGGCAACCGAGTCCTTCATCTCTGCAGCATCGTTCCAGGAAACCACGCGTGTCCTGACCGAAGCAGCTGTTGCAGGTAAACGTGATGAACTGCGCGGTCTGAAAGAGAACGTCATCGTGGGTCGTCTGATCCCGGCAGGTACTGGTTATGCGTACCACCAGGATCGTATGCGCCGTCGCGCAGCGGGCGAACTGCCAGCTGCACCGCAGGTAACTGCTGAAGATGCGTCTGCCAGCCTGGCAGAACTGCTGAACGCAGGCCTGGGCGGTTCTGACAACGATTAATCGTTGCCGACCATAAAAAAAAACCCGCTTCGGCGGGTTTTTTTATGTCTATGTTATTTCTGATGGCGTTTATCAGGTCTACGAAGCCATCCGGCAGTGTCATTAATTTATCGGTGGTAACCGCCGATAAAGCTCAATCATATCGCCGGCCAGATCCTGAATCACCATGGCATTCATCAGGTGGTCCTGCGAATGGACGGTGATGAGATTAACCGGTAGTTTGCCAGTGCCCTCGTCAATACCGATCAGCTGGGTCTGGATTTTATGCGCTTGTTTGACGTACTCGCGTGATTCCGTCATCGCTTGTTCTGCACCGGCGAAATCACCCTTACGCGCCAGTTGCAGTGCCGTCAGGGCCTGGCTGCGGGCAGCGCCAGCGTTTACCAATAACTCCATGATGATCGTTTCTAACTCTTCCATACCATCACTCCAGTAGTTTCAGCGCCTTATCCAGTACCGCATCGCCTTTCATCATGCCGTAATCCATCATGTCGATAACGGCGACCTTTTTGCCTAGTGGGTCGGCGATCGCCTGTAGCTTGGCCTGTTCATACTTAACCTGTGGACCGAGCAAAACGATATCCGCTGTAGAGATATTCTCTTCAAACTCGGCCACCGGGACGGCTTTGATAGTGACGTCGACGCCTTTTTTCTGGGCGGCATCTTTCATCCTTTGCACCAGCATGCTGGTGGACATTCCGGCGGCACAGCATAAAACGATGTTTTTCATAAGCAGTCTCGATCAACATGTGTGAGTTGATAATTATCGCGAGCCAGCTATAGCAACAACTGCTTTGCAACGATTGTGTGCAAGGCATCACAAAGAAAGCCGCTTTTTCTGAAACCGGTTACAAAAAGAGGCAGAACCCTGCGTTCTGGACCAGAGCCAGCGGCTTTTTGACTCGCTTATCACATGCTGGAATATATAATCACTGTCAATAAAGACATGTTATAAAAAACAGTATTGACAGCGTTTTTTAAACCCGTATGTTAATACTTAACAGCGGAGAAATTGTAGTTTGCTGTTAACGTAGTAAGTGTTAGTAGAGCTTGATTGGGGTTTGCGATAAAGGCCACGAAGTATTTTTTGTATGGGATAGTCGATGCTGAAAACGCTATTTTTCACTTCGACAATGCTTTCAGGCCACGTAGTTGATATATCTAATCGCAAAAAGTCAGTAAAGCGCGACGATGTAACGCCATGATTTTATAGTAAATGTTTGTGATTTCTGCTTTTCTGGTTATCACAAGGGAAATAAGGCAACGCATCAAAGAGTATATGTCGCGAGGGGAAGTGTACTTGTTTAGGTCACCAGCCTTGAGTTCTATTATCAAGCGGGTGGAATGTGTTTAACGGTAAATAGAGGAAAGCTTCAGTTAGTATCAATATCCAATATTATCTGTAGTAAACGTGTACATTTTAAAGTAGTACCATCAGCAGTATTAAATCGTTAAGTTTATTAATGTTAAATTTGAAGTGTGTAGTAACGTAAAGCCCTGACTGCAATAGTCGGGGCTTTTGTTCATTGTAGATCAAGCTGTTATCCAGGATGCTTAGCCGCGATGGTTCAACATTGCATCACTCAGTGGGTATTAAAAAAATTAATGCTTGCTTAATGATTAGAAGTAGGTCTACTATAGCGGCATCGGTTTGGAACACAGACCTTATGCAAGCAGTTTTAGTAAAGCAGTTCTCAGTTCAAGCGTTATCCTCAGATACTCTTCTTCATGAGCCTCCTCCCTAAGTGCCCCATAAGTTAATTTCTGCAAAACAGGCCATCTTCGCTGCATAAGCGGCTCAAAAACATGAAAGGAAGTATCTATGTCTAACAAAATGACTGGTTTAGTAAAATGGTTTAACTCTGATAAAGGCTTCGGCTTTATCACTCCTCAGGACGGTAGCAAGGATGTGTTTGTACATTTCTCCGCTATCCAGAGTAACGATTTTAAAACGTTAGACGAAGGTCAAAAGGTGGAGTTCTCCGTGGAGAATGGCGCTAAAGGCCCGTCTGCTGTTAACGTTGTCGCGCTGTAATCGCCGATAATTTCACGAGCGCTTACGATAGCGATGAAGGCCAGAGCCCGAGCAGTTAAGTGCCAGTGAAGAAAAAACCCGCGAAAGCGGGTTTTTTTGTTTATGCGATTGCTCCTGACCTACGGTACCTGTGAAGCGCGCCCCAGATAGCTGTCCCAGTCTTTCCACACGGGCTGTAAACCCTGGGCCATGAGTGCTTCAGCAACGGCTTCTGGGCGACGATCGTCGTGCGGGGAGAACTGTTCCAGTTCGGGGTGGTTATCGGCATAACCACCGGGCTGGGTTTTTGAGAAGGCGCTGACGTTGTTGATCGCCAACGGGATCACATGGTCACGAAACCATGGCGATTCGCGGGTGGAGAGCGACAGCTCAATTTCTGGCGCCAGTAAACGAAACGCGCAAATGGTCTGGACCAACTGTCGCTCATCCATGATCGATGCAGGCTCAACGCCTCCGGTGCATGGGCGCAGGCGAGGGAAGGAGATAGAGTAACGGCTCTGCCAGTAATGCTGCTGCATCCATAGCAGATGTTCAGCCACCATATAGCAATCAACCCGCCAGCTGTCGGACAAACCAATCAACGCGCCAAGACCGATTTTGTCGATCCCTGCGCGGCCCAGCCTGTCCGGCGTTTCCAGGCGCCAGAAGAAATCCTGCTTTTTCCCTTTTAAATGGTGACGAGCGTAAGTTGCCTCATGATAACTCTCCTGATACACCATTACGCCATCCAGCCCCAGCGTCTTCAGCTCTGCATATTCAGCCTCTGACAACGGCTGTACCTCCATCTGTAAAGAGGCGAACTGGCGGCGAATGGCGGGCAAATGGCGACGAAAGTAATCCATCCCCACTTTTGCCTGATGTTCACCGGTGACCAGCAGCAGATGCTCAAAGCCCAGCTCACGGATAGCCGCACACTCCCGTATTATCTCATCTTCGTCCAGCGTTTTGCGTTTGATACGGTTGCTCATCGAAAAACCGCAGTAGGTGCAGTCGTTGGCGCAAAGGTTGGAGAGATACAACGGCACGTAAAAGCTCACCGTGTTACCAAAACGCTGACGGGTGAGCTTCTGCGCCCGCTGCGCCAGCGGCTCCAGATAATCGGCGGCGGCAGGAGAGAGCAATGCCATCAGATCGTCGCGACTAAGATGCGAAGCGTTGAGGGCGCGCTCCACGTCAGCGGCGGTTTTACCGTTGATACGCAGGCGGATGTCGTCCCAGTCCAGCTGTCGCCAGCGGTCGCTGAACGTTTTCATGCGAAGGCCTCCAGGAATCCGGTTAACGGGCTGGTGGGACTTGCCTGCGAACTTTTGCTTCCTGGTACCGCCTGGCGTGCCAGCAAGCCAGCTTCAACGGCCAGACGGAAGGCGGTTGCCATCATCACCGGGCTGTCGGCTACCGCGATTGCCGTATTGACCAACACCGCGTCGGCACCCATTTCCAGCGCCTGCGTGGCGTGGCTGGGGACGCCGATGCCTGCATCAACCACCACCGGCACGGTCGCCTGTTGGATAATAATCTCCAGCATCGCTTTGGTTTCCAGCCCCTGATTAGAACCGATGGGCGCGCCGAGCGGCATGACTGCAGAACAGCCTACTTCTTCCAGCCGTTTGCACAGCACCGGATCTGCGCCACAGTAAGGCAGTACCACGAAGCCCTTTTTCACCAGTGCTTCTGCGGCTTTCAATGTTTCGATTGGATCGGGTAACAGCCAGCGGGCGTCCGGGTGGATTTCTAATTTCAGCCAGTTTGTGCCCAGCGCTTCACGCGCCAACTGGGCAGCAAAAATCGCCTCTTCAGCAGTTTTTGCCCCCGAAGTGTTGGGCAACAGCGTCACACCAGCGTCTACCAGCGGCGCCAGAATGGCATCGTTGTGCTGACGTAAATCCACGCGCTTCATGGCCAGCGTTACCAGTTGGCTGCCGGAGGCGCGAATCGCCTCGACCATCAGCTGCGATGAAGCAAATTTTCCGGTGCCGGTGAACAGATGCGAATCAAACGTTTTGTCGGCAATACGTAACATATCAACCCCCTGCAATAACCTGAAAAAGCAGGATCTGGTCGCCTTCCTGCACGATTTGCTGCTCCCACTGCTCGCGCGGGAGGATCTGCTGATTGAGCGCCAGCGCCGCGCCCGGTTTAAGCTGATTAAGCGCAGTGAGCAGCCCACTGACGGTTTGTCCTTCGGCGCACTGCATCGGCTCATCATTGAACTGAATCTGCATGTTGCCCTCCGCATACCGGGCAGCCGCTGGCGCGTCGTAGTGCGAAGCTGCGCCACTGGCTGGTTTTACCGTCAAACAGGCGTAGCTCTCCGCTGGGCGTCTCAATACCGCTGAGCAATTTAATCGCTTCCAACGCCTGCAAGGTGCCCATCACGCCCACAACCGGTCCGACGATACCGGCGGTACGGCAGTTGCGTTCGGGCTCTACATCGTCCGGCCACAGGCAGCGGTAACATCCTTGTTCCCACGGGGGCGTCAGCACCATCAGTTGGCCGCCAAAGCCGACGGCGCTGGCGGTGACGAGCGGGGTGTTGAGCGTTACGCAGGCGGCGTTAATTTCCTGGCGCGTGGCCATGTTATCGGTACAGTCGAGCACCACATCGGCACGCGCTACCGCATGCCGAAGCGCATCGCCTTTCAGTCGCTGCTGGAGCGATACCAGTTCGATATCCGGGTTGAGCCGCGTCAGGCGCTGCTGGGCAACCTGCGATTTTGAACGTGCGATATCATCAGTGGTAAACAGGATCTGGCGCTGCAGGTTGCTCAGATGAATGTCGTCATCGTCTACCAGCGTCAGTTTTCCGATGCCTGCTCCCGCCAGATACAGCGCGGCAGGCGAACCTAACCCGCCTAAACCGACAATCAGCACATGGCTATCGAGTAGCTTTTGCTGGCCTTCAATGGCGATATCGCCGAGCAGGATCTGTCGGCTGTAACGCATAAAGTCGCGGTCATTCATCGCCCACTCCCGCGATATCCAGTAGTTGGGCCGTGGCGACCTGCCAGTCAGCCGCCTGGGTAATGGCGCTGACCACGGCAATGCTGCCGACGCCGGTCGCCAGTACTGCCGGGGCGCGCTCAAGGCTGATACCGCCAATGGCGACGGTCGGGTAATCCGCTAATCGTTCAATATGGTTTGCCAGTTGCGTGAGTCCCTGCGGGGCTGAAGGCATCTGTTTGGTTTGCGTGGGGAAAACATGACCCAGCGCGATATAAGAAGGCTTGGCGGCGAGCGCGACGTCGATCTCCATATCATCGTGAGTGGAGATCCCCAGGCGTAGCCCCGCCGCCTGAATCGCCTTCAGGTCGGTGGTTTCAAGGTCTTCCTGGCCCAGATGTACGCCGTAAGCGCGGTGCTTAATTGCCAGACGCCAGTAGTCGTTGATAAACAGACGGGCGTTATAGCGACGCCCCAGTTCAATGGCGGCCATAACGTCGGTTTCGACCTCTTCATCACGCTTATCTTTAATGCGCAGTTGGATCGTGCGTACACCCGCCTGCAGCAAACGTTCAATCCATTGCACGCTGTCTACCACCGGGTAAAGCCCGAGGCGAAACGGCACGGTCGGGAAATCAGGCTGGTACATTACGCCTCCTCTTTTTTGAGGTAAATTTCGCCGCCTTTGGCGCGGAAGTTCTCCGACATATCTGCCATGCCGACTTCAATCGTTTGTGCAGCAGCGTAGTCGCGAACCTCCTGGCTGATTTTCATCGAGCAGAACTTCGGCCCGCACATGGAGCAGAAGTGGGCGACCTTACCGGATTCCTGTGGCAGGGTTTCATCGTGGTAGGCGCGGGCGGTGAACGGGTCGAGCGCGAGGTTAAACTGGTCTTCCCAGCGGAATTCGAAGCGCGCTTTCGACATGGCGTTATCGCGGATCTGCGCGCCCGGATGACCTTTTGCTAAGTCAGCTGCATGGGCGGCAATCTTGTAGGTAATCAACCCTTGTTTAACATCTTCTTTGTTCGGCAGGCCGAGGTGCTCTTTTGGCGTGACGTAGCACAGCATCGCGCAGCCAAACCAACCGATCATCGCCGCACCGATCCCGGAAGTAAAGTGGTCGTAGCCCGGTGCGATATCGGTGGTCAACGGTCCTAAAGTGTAGAACGGTGCTTCATGGCAGTGCTCCAGCTCTTCGGTCATGTTGCGCTGGATCATATGCATGGGCACATGACCTGGACCTTCTATCATCACCTGCACGTCGTATTCCCAGGCGATTTTGGTCAGCTCGCCCAGCGTATGCAGCTCGGAGAACTGCGCTTCGTCGTTCGCATCCTGAATTGAACCCGGGCGCAGGCCGTCACCCAGCGACAAAGAGACGTCGTAGGCGGCGCAGATTTCGCAAATCTCGCGGAAATGTTCGTACAGGAAGTTCTCTTTGTGATGAGAAAGGCACCATTTCGCCATAATTGAACCGCCGCGTGAGACAATGCCGGTCAGGCGTTTGGCAGTCATCGGCACGTAGCGCAGCAGCACGCCCGCGTGAATGGTGAAGTAGTCGACGCCCTGTTCGGCCTGCTCCAGCAGCGTGTCGCGGAAGGCTTCCCAGGTGAGATCTTCGGCGATCCCGTTGACCTTCTCCAGCGCCTGGTAGATCGGCACAGTACCGATCGGTACCGGACTGTTACGCAGGATCCACTCGCGGGTTTCGTGGATATAGCGACCGGTGGAGAGATCCATCACCGTGTCCGCGCCCCAGCGCGTCGACCACACCAGCTTCTCTACCTCCTCTTCAATGGAGGAGGTGACGGCAGAGTTACCGATGTTGGCGTTAACCTTCACCAGGAAGTTGCGACCGATAATCATCGGCTCGGATTCCGGGTGGTTGATGTTGGCAGGAATAATCGCACGGCCCGCGGCCACTTCATCACGCACGAATTCCGGCGTGATGTTTTCCGGCAGGCGTGCACCATAGTTCATCCCCGGATGCTGGTGACGCAGCACTTCACTGCGAATGCGCTCGCGGCCCATGTTTTCACGGATGGCGATGAACTCCATCTCCGGGGTCACTATTCCCTGGCGGGCGTAGTGCAGTTGGGTGACTCGCTTACCCGCTTTGGCGCGCTTTGGCGTCAGCAGGCCGGTGAAACGCAGCTCGTCCAGGCCATCGTCGGCCAGACGTTCTTTGGTATAAGCGGAACTCCGGTCGTCTAATTCTTCGCTATCGTTACGCGCCGCAATCCACGGCTGGCGCAGCTTTGCCAGACCCTGCTGGACGTTAATCGCCACGTCAGGATCGCCATACGGTCCGGAGGTGTCGTATACCGGAACGGCTTCGTTCTCTTCGAACTGCGGGTTGTCTTTGCTACCGCCAGTCAGCGTTGGGCTGAGCTGAATTTCGCGCATCGGAATGCGAATATCCGGCTGCGAACCGGTAATATAAATGCGTTTTGAGTTAGGGAAGGCGGTCCCTTCCAGGGTATCGATAAAGTGTTGGGCTTGAGCGCGCTGTTCGCGGCGTGATGGTTTAGTAGTGGCAGACATAGCTCATTCCAAATAAAAGTAAGGATATGGCTTGTCAGACGACGGATGAAGCAAGAGAGAAGCTCGCCCGGGGGCGATGCTATTGTAGATTGACTCTTGTTCCCTTCGCAGGTTTTAACCTGATCAGGTTCCGCGGATCCCGAATTAACGGTCTCAGCCTTTTCCACTCATGCTGCTGTGGAAAATAAGCACTCCGACAAGAAGTAACCTCAGTAAAGAGGTAATGAATGTAAACTACGCGTTAATGCCGCAAATCTCAAGCATGACGTTTGAGAGTGCTACTCTCGTGCATCGCGTCAAATACCAGCATGATCAGCTTATCTTCCAGCACGAATCGGGCTTCCAGTGCCTCGCCGAGATCCGATAAAACCTGTTGAAATTCAAGGAAGTTATCATGATCAATCGCCGTTTCCAGGCTGGAGTCATAGTAGTCCATGATCAGCTGCGTATTGGCTTCCAGCAGCGGCCAAATTTTTGTGGCTTTTAAAAGCTGCCCGTTCCCTTCCAATTTATGGAGAATACGTTCATAAATACTGAAGTGTCCGGTGGAGAGGTAATCGACCAGGCTCTGACAAAAATCATCCAGCGCCTTTTCATTGAGTCGCATGTACGATTCTTTGCCAGGCTTAATGCCAACCAGATTGTAGTAAGCCACGAGCAGGTGCTTACGTACATGTAGCCAGCGATCAACCAGTTTATTACTTCCTCCGACGTGCTCCGTCAGGCTTTCCAGCTGGTTTAGCATGATTGACTCCGCAAGATGGTGTTTAGGAACTGCTCACCCGTAAATGTAAAAATAATGTAAACAACATGCCTGTGAAGCAAAGGTTGCGCAAGAGATATGGATCGTATAATTGAAAAATTAGATAGCGGCTGGTGGATCGTCAGTCATGAGCAAAAGTTATGGTTACCTCATGGCGAGCTACCTTATGGCGACGCAGCCCGTTTTGATCTGATTGGTCAGCGCGCGCTGCCAATAGGCGAGTGGGAAGGGGAGACTGTCTGGCTGGTGCAGCAGCAGCGTCGACACGATATGGGGTCGGTGCGCCAGGTCATTGACCAGGATGTTGGCTTGTTTCAACTGGCCGGACGCGGCGTACAGCTGGCGGAGTTCTATCGCTCGCATAAATTCTGCGGCTACTGCGGCCATCCCATGCACCCGAGTAAAACAGAGTGGGCGATGCTCTGTAGCCACTGCCGTGAACGTTATTACCCACAAATTGCCCCGTGCATAATCGTCGCTATTCGCCGAGATGATTCCATCCTGCTTGCCCAACATGTTCGCCATCGTAACGGCGTGCATACCGTACTGGCGGGTTTTGTCGAAGTAGGTGAGACCTTAGAACAGGCGGTGGCGCGTGAAGTCATGGAAGAAAGCGGCATCAAGGTGAAAAACCTGCGCTATGTCACTTCTCAGCCATGGCCGTTCCCGCAGTCTTTGATGACCGCATTTATGGCGGAGTATGATAGCGGCGAAATCGTCATCGATCCGAAAGAGCTGCTGGAAGCGAACTGGTATCGCTATGACGACTTACCGCTCTTACCCCCGCCGGGTACTGTCGCGCGTCGATTGATTGAAGACACTGTGGCAATGTGTCGGGCTGAGTACGAGTAAAGAGCGAGTGGTGATACACTGATGGACTGACGCAATAAGGAACTGCAAAAATGACCGAACTGAAGAACGATCGTTATCTGCGTGCGCTGCTGCGCCAGCCCGTTGATGTCACTCCGGTATGGATGATGCGCCAGGCAGGCCGCTATTTACCGGAATACAAAGCTACCCGTGCCGAAGCGGGCGATTTTATGGCGCTGTGCAAAAATGCCGAGCTGGCCTGCGAAGTCACGCTGCAGCCGCTGCGTCGCTATAAACTTGATGCCGCGATCCTCTTCTCGGATATCCTGACGATCCCGGATGCGATGGGACTCGGGCTGTATTTTGAAGCAGGAGAAGGCCCACGCTTCACCTCTCCGATTACCAGCAAGGCTGATGTCGACAAACTGCCGATCCCGGACCCGGAAGATGGGCTGGGGTACGTGATGAACGCGGTGCGCACTATCCGCCGTGAACTGAAAGGCGAAGTGCCGCTGATCGGCTTCTCCGGTAGCCCGTGGACGCTGGCGACCTACATGGTTGAAGGCGGCAGCAGCAAAGCCTTCACCGTGATTAAAAAGATGATGTACGCCGACCCTAAAGTTCTGCATCTGCTGCTTGATAAGCTGGCGAAGAGCGTCACGCTGTACCTGAACGCGCAGATCAAAGCGGGCGCGCAGTCGGTGATGATTTTCGACACCTGGGGTGGCGTGCTGACCGGTCGCGACTATCAGCAGTTCTCTTTGTACTACATGCACAAAATCGTTGATGGCCTGCTGCGCGAGAACGAAGGTCGTCGCGTACCGGTGACGCTGTTTACCAAAGGCGGTGGTCAGTGGCTGGAAGCGATGGCGGAAACCGGCTGTGATGCGTTAGGTCTCGACTGGACCACTGACATTGCCGATGCGCGTCGTCGTGTAGGTCATAAAGTGGCGCTCCAGGGCAATATGGATCCGTCCATGCTGTATGCGCCGCCAGCCCGCATCGAAGAAGAAGTGGCGACAATTCTGGCCGGATTCGGTCAGGGTGAAGGGCATGTCTTTAACCTGGGCCACGGCATTCATCAGGACGTCCCGCCAGAACATGCGGGTGTCTTTGTGGAGGCGGTACATCGGTTGTCCGAACAGTACCACCGCTAAGGAGTTATCATGGATCTCGCGTCATTACGCGCGCAGCAGCTTGAACTGGCTTCTTCAGTGATCCGCGAGGATCGTCTGAAGAACGATCCGCCGGATCTGATCGGCGGGGCGGACGTTGGGTTTGAGCAGGGTGGCGAAGTGACGCGAGCCGCGATGGTCTTACTGAAGTATCCCACGCTTGAACTGGTCGAATACAAGGTGGCGCGTATCGCCACCACCATGCCCTACATTCCCGGTTTTCTCTCCTTTCGTGAAACTCCTGCGCTGATGGCCGCCTGGCAACTGCTCTCGCACAAGCCAGATCTGCTGTTCGTTGACGGGCATGGCATTTCTCACCCGCGTCGTCTGGGCGTGGCCAGCCATTTTGGTCTGCTGGTGGATGTCCCGACGATCGGCGTGGCGAAAAAGCGGCTGTGCGGCAAGTTTGAACCGCTCGCTGCTGAACCTGGTGCGCTAGCGCCGTTGCTGGATAAAGGCGAACAACTGGCATGGGTCTGGCGCAGCAAATCGCGCTGTAACCCGTTGTTTATTTCTACGGGTCACCGCGTGAGTATGGACAGCGCACTGGCGTGGGTTCAACGCTGTATGAACGGCTATCGTTTGCCGGAACCAACACGCTGGGCAGATGCGGTGGCATCCGAACGCCCGGCTTTTACTCGGCTTGCAGCAAAAACGCCCTATATCGGGTAAACTGCGGCTAATTTCCGTATTTGAGAACTCATCATGTTACAAAATCCGATTCACCTGCGTCTGGAGAAGCTGGAAAGCTGGCAGCACGTCACGTTTATGGCCTGTCTGTGCGAACGCATGTACCCAAACTACGCCATGTTCTGCAAGCAAACTGAATTTGGCGATGGACAGATTTACCGCCGAATTCTGGATCTGATTTGGGAAGCGCTGACGGTTAAAGACGCGAAAATCAATTTCGACAGCCAGCTGGAAAAATTTGAAGAGGCCATTCCTTCTGCAGACGATTACGATCTGTACGGTGTTTATCCGGCGATTGATGCCTGTGTAGCATTAAGCGAGCTGATGCATTCGCGTCTTAGCGGTGAAACGCTGGAGCATGCAATCGAAGTGAGTAAGGCTTCGATTACGACGGTTGCGATGCTGGAAATGACTCAGGCTGGTCGTGAAATGACCGATGAAGAGCTCAAAGATAACCCTGCCGTTGAGCAAGAATGGGATATTCAGTGGGAAATTTTCCGACTTTTAGCCGACTGTGAAGAACGCGATATTGAGCTGATAAAAGGGCTGCGTGCAGACCTGCGCGAGGCTGGCGAGAGCAATATTGGTATAAATTTTCAGCAATGACACCACAAAACGTGATTTAACGCCTGATTTGTCGTGCCTGAAGGCTTCCCATCCGCCCCCGGTCTGGTCTACATTTGGGGGGCGAAAAAAAGTGGCTATCGGTGCGTGTATGCAGGAGAGTGCTTTTCTGGCATTTCCGTCGCACTCGATGCTTAGCAAGCGATAAACACATTGTAAGGATAACTTATGAACAAGACTCAACTGATTGATGTAATTGCAGACAAAGCAGAACTGTCTAAAACACAGGCTAAAGCTGCTCTGGAATCCACTCTGGCTGCTATTACTGAGTCTCTGAAAGAAGGCGATGCTGTACAACTGGTTGGTTTCGGTACCTTCAAAGTGAACCACCGTGCTGAGCGCACTGGCCGCAACCCGCAGACCGGTAAAGAAATCAAAATCGCCGCAGCTAACGTACCGGCATTTGTTTCTGGTAAAGCACTGAAAGACGCGGTTAAGTAATTCGCGTGGCAGTGAACAGTTTTAACGAAGGGGCGGTTTCGCCCCTTTTGTCCATCTGGCGTCATACGCTTTGGCTTTCAGGTGTTCTGTTACTGTCTGCCTGCGGTAGCCATTCTGAGCTTCCTCCTTTCACGGCCAGCGGCTATGTTGGCGATCAGGGGGCGGTACGCATTTGGCGTAAAGACTCCGGTGACGATGTTCACTTGCTCTCGGTATTTAGTCCGTGGCGTAAAGGCGAAACCACTACCAGTGAATACCGCTGGCAGGGTGATTCGCTCTCTCTGATAGAACTCAACGTTTACAGTAAACCGGCTGAACATGTCCGTATACGCTTCGATGACCGGGGCGAACTGAGCTTCATGCAGCGTGAAGTCGATGGGCAAAAGCAGCAGCTTTCCAGCGATCAAATCGCGCTTTACCGCTATCGAGCCGATCAAATTCGCCAGACCAGCGATGCGCTGCGTCAGGGGCGGGTGATATTGCGTCAGGGACGTTGGCATGCGGATAACACGGTCACAACCTGTGAAGGTGAAACGCTGAAGCCAGACCTGGAGTCGTGGGCGATAAACCATATCGAGCGCCGCCAGAGACATTCATCCGTAGAGGTGAGTGTGGCATGGCTGGAAGCGCCCGAAGGGTCGCAGCTACTGCTGGTCGCCAATGAAGATTTTTGTCACTGGCAGCCTACAGCCAAAACTTTCTGAAAACCTGAATACAGGAAATCAGCAGGCCTGATCCGTATATCGTCATCAGGCATTAAGTCTTTTACCAGTGGCCCATTCCCATATGACCGCCGCCGCGATGGTTACCGCCACCGCCGCATCCGCCGTAGCCCATTCCCGCGCCACGTGGCACGCCAGCCTGCGCCATTGCGACATCACGTTTAACGCGCTGCTCGTCCAGAGACTGATTCAACGCTTCCATCTCTTTTGCAACGGCGTTAATTTTTGCCGTGTCCGGCGAGCTGGCCGTTAATAGTGCATTGTACTCATAACGTTTGGATGTCAGCTGTTGGCGCAACGCGCTGGTCTGGGAATAATAATCATCATAGATTTTCTGTGCGGCAGCCTGCTGCTCAGCGGTCATTGGCGTACCGCCCCGTTGCTGCATTCCGTCGCCATATCTCCAGTGATTCTGTGCCAGTACCGGGGTGGAGCCAAGTGCGATAAGAGAAAGTGCAATCAGTGCCAGTTTGTTGTTCCGTTTCATCGTTCGTTCTCCTGTTGGTTACTTACATTCCCTTTTGCATCTTCCGTGCCAAAGCGGCAATCCCAGTCCTGCGGGCGTTGTACCCGCCGTCTTTGCAGGGAAACGAGTAAAAATGACTCGCCAGAACGCGTCAGCGAGTCATTTTTACCCGTTACTTTCAGCTGTTTGTGTCTGAGGGCAGGGTTATCAGGGGGAAAAAATGGCATGATTTCTGCTGTATACCTGCAACGATGAAAGGAACAAGCGGGGTGAAGGGAGAGCGTATGCGTCTTTATAAGGATACGGTGGCAAAGTGGTTGAGCCGACTCTTGCTGGCGGCAATCCTGGTTTTGGTCGGCTGGTTTTCGATTATGACCATTCGGGACTATGGGCGGGAAAGTGGTGCCGCGCGGCAAACGCTACTGGAAAAAGGCAGCGTGCTCATTCGCGCTCTGGAGTCTGGTACGCGCGTAGGCATGGGGATGCGCATGCATCATGCTCAGCAGCAGACGCTACTGGAGGAAATGGCTGTACAGCCTGGCGTGCTATGGTTTGCTGTCGTCGATGAGCATGGTGTCATTATTACCCACAGCAATTCCGCGATGGTCGGCAAAACGCTCTATTCATCGGATGTCCTGCGACAGCTTAGTCCTGGGGAGCAAGAAAGCTGGCGGAATATTGAAATTCCAGCGAGGGATGGTGAAAAAACGCCAGCACTGGAAATTTATCGCCAGTTTCAGCCGATGTATGGTCCAGGACGCCACGGCATGGCGCGCTGTGCCAGTAATGACGGGCAGCTTATCACCCCAGCACAAACCATATTTATCGCCTTTGATGCCAGCGATTTGACAGCGACTCAGGCAAGGGAGTGGCGTAATACACTGATAGTCCTCTCTGCGCTGGCGGCTGTGTTGCTGGCCACCGTGCTGACGTTCTTCTGGTATCAGCGCTATCAGCGCTCGTACAAAGAACTCCAGGATGCGATGAAGCGTAAAGAAAAACTGTTAGCACTCGGTCATCTTGCGGCTGGGGTGGCACATGAAATTCGTAACCCGCTTTCATCGATCAAAGGGTTAGCGAAGTATTTTGCCGAGCGAACCCCGGCAGGAGGCGAGTCGCACGAGTTGGCACAGGTGATGGCGAAAGAGGCGGATCGTTTAAATCGGGTGGTGAGCGAGTTGCTGGAGCTGGTGAAACCTGCACATCTGACGCTGCAAAAGGTGGATCTCAATGAGGTTATCACCCACTCATTACACCTGGTGAGTCAGGATGCGGCAAGCCGGGAAATCCAGCTCCGCTTTTCGGCCAATTCTACGCTGCCCGCTATCCAGGCCGATCCCGACCGACTGACTCAGGTTTTGTTGAATCTGTATCTGAACGCCATTCATGCGATTGGTCGTCAGGGCACGATCACGGTTGAAGCGAATGAAAGCAGCGGCGAACGCGTTAAAATTGTGGTTACCGATAGTGGGAAGGGGATTGCGGCGGAACAGCTGGAGGCCATTTTTACGCCTTACTTTACGACCAAAGCTGACGGAACCGGCCTCGGGCTGGCGGTAGTGCAGAACATTATCGAACAGCACGGTGGCACCATTCAGGTGGCAAGCGTTGAGGGCAAAGGCGCGACCTTTACCCTTTGGCTGCCGACCAAAGCGAAACAACAGGATTAACAAGGATGACGCGCGGAAAAATCAATATTCTGGTGGTAGATGACGATATCAGCCACTGCACCATTTTACAGGCGCTGCTGCGCGGCTGGGGTTATGAGGTCGCGCTGGCCTATAGCGGGCGAGCGGCGCTGGAACAGGTGCGCGAACGCGTATTTGATTTAGTGCTGTGTGATGTACGCATGGCGGAGATGGACGGCATCGCAACGCTGAAAGAGATTAAAGCGCTGAATCCGGCGATTCCAGTCTTGATCATGACGGCGTTCTCCAGCGTGGAGACTGCCGTTGGAGCGCTTAAAACCGGGGCGCTGGACTACTTAATCAAGCCGCTGGATTTTGACCGTCTGCAGGAGACGCTGGAAAAGGCGCTGGCGCATACGCGGGAAACGGGCGCTGAACTGCCATCGGCGTCGGCTGCGCAGTTTGGCATGATTGGCAGCAGTCCGGCGATGCAGCAGTTGCTCAATGAAATCGCGATGGTTGCGCCCTCGGATGCGACGGTGCTTATTCACGGAGACTCCGGCACGGGGAAAGAGCTGGTGGCCCGGGCGCTACATGCCAGCAGCGCCCGTCGCGATAAACCGCTGGTGACGCTCAACTGCGCGGCGCTTAATGAATCGCTGCTGGAGTCCGAACTTTTTGGCCACGAAAAAGGCGCGTTTACCGGGGCGGATAAACGGCGGGAAGGTCGCTTTGTGGAAGCCGATGGCGGCACGTTATTTCTTGATGAAATCGGTGATATTTCACCGCTGATGCAGGTGCGTCTGCTGCGGGCTATCCAGGAGCGCGAAGTGCAGCGGGTTGGCAGCAACCAGACTATTGCGGTTGATGTCCGGCTGATCGCCGCCACGCATCGTAATCTGGCCGAGGAAGTCAGTGCCGGGCGCTTTCGTCAGGATCTCTACTATCGCCTGAACGTCGTCACCATTGAAATGCCAGCGCTGTGCCAGCGCCGGGAAGATATTCCGCTGTTAGCCGAACATTTTCTCCAGCGTTTTGCCGCGCGTAACCGTAAAGCGGTGAAAGGCTTTACTCCGCAGGCGATGGATCTGCTGATCCACTACGACTGGCCGGGCAATATTCGTGAGCTGGAAAATGCGATTGAGCGCTCGGTGGTACTGCTGACGGGAGAATATATTTCCGAACGCGAGCTGCCGATGGCGATTGCCGCGACGCCGATAAAAACGGAATTCAGTGGCGAGATCCAACCGCTGGTGGATGTCGAAAAAGAGGTGATTCTGGCGGCGCTGGAAAAAACGGGCGGCAATAAAACGGAAGCCGCCCGTCAGTTAGGCATTACGCGTAAAACGCTGCTGGCGAAAATTTCGCGTTAGCGTTGCTCGCGTTCAATGGCGCGCCAGCCGATGTCGTTACGGCTGAAGCTGCCATCCCAGCGGATGTCGGTCATCAGGGCGTAAGCGCGTTTCTGCGCTTCAGCCACAGTATGACCCAGGGCGGTGGCGCACAGCACGCGACCGCCGCTGGTCAGCACACGGTCATCGTCAGCGAGTTTGGTGCCCGCATGGAACACTTTTCCGTCTTCTACTTCTTCCAGCGGCAGACCGTGGATCTCATCTCCGGTGTTGTAGTTGCCCGGATAACCTCCGGCAGCAATGACGACACCCAGCGAGGCGCGTTCGTCCCACTCGGAGGTTTTCTCATCCAGCTTGCCGTCGCAGGCGGCCAGGCAAAGCTCCACCAGGTCCGATTTCATGCGTAGCATGATCGGCTGGGTTTCCGGGTCGCCGAAACGGCAGTTGAACTCGATAACCTTCGGATTGCCCTGTTTGTCGATCATCAGACCCGCGTACAGGAAACCGATGTAGGTATTCCCTTCCGCCGCCATACCTTTTACGGTTGGCCAAATAATGCGTTCCATGGTGCGCTGATGCACTTCATCAGTGACCACCGGCGCTGGTGAGTAAGCACCCATACCGCCGGTATTCGGGCCAGTGTCGCCGTTGCCTACGCGTTTGTGGTCCTGGCTGGTGGCCATCGGCAGCACGTGCTCGCCGTCGACCATTACGATAAAGCTCGCTTCTTCGCCGTCGAGGAACTCTTCGATCACGATACGGTGGCCCGCATCGCCAAAAGCGTTACCTGCCAGCATGTCATGAACGGCGGCTTCTGCTTCCTCCAGCGTCATCGCCACGATAACGCCTTTACCAGCAGCCAGGCCGTCAGCTTTGATGACGATCGGCGCGCCTTTCTCACGCAGATAGGCCAACGCTGGCTCAATCTCAGTGAAGTTCTGATATTCCGCCGTCGGGATCTGGTGACGGGCGAGGAAATCTTTGGTGAAGGCTTTGGAGCCTTCCAGCTGCGCAGCACCTTCGGTTGGCCCGAAGATCTTCAGGCCAGCGGCGCGGAACGCATCGACCACGCCAATCACCAGCGGCGCTTCCGGGCCGACGATGGTCAGGTCAATTTTCTCGTTCTGGGCAAAGCTCAGCAGAGCTGGAATATCGGTGACGCCGATAGCCACGTTCTGCAACGCGGGCTCCAGTGCGGTACCGGCGTTACCCGGTGCGACAAAAACGGTATCAACCAGCGGGGACTGTGCGGCTTTCCAGGCCAGGGCGTGCTCGCGCCCGCCGTTGCCAATCACTAATATTTTCATCGTCTGCTCCGTGGATTAATGGCGGAAGTGGCGCATGTCGGTAAAGATCATCGCGATACCGTGTTCATCGGCAGCGGCAATGACTTCGTCATCACGGATAGAACCACCAGGCTGGATAACGCAGCTCACGCCAACGGCGGCGGCAGCATCAATACCATCGCGGAACGGGAAGAAGGCGTCAGAGGCCATGGCGGAGCCTTTCACTTCCAGACCTTCGTCAGCCGCTTTAATCCCGGCGATCTTTGCGGAGTACACGCGGCTCATCTGGCCTGCGCCTATGCCGATAGTCATGTTCTCTTTGGCATAAACAATGGCGTTGGATTTCACGAACTTGGCGACTTTCCAGCAGAACAGCGCATCGCGCAGCTCTTGCTCGGTCGGCTGACGTTTGGACACCACGCGCAGTTCGCCTTCGCTCACCATCCCCAGATCCCTGTCCTGAACCAGCAAACCGCCGTTAACGCGTTTGAAGTCCAGGCCCGGTACACGTTGTGCCCACTGACCGCAGGTCAGAACGCGAACGTTCTGTTTGGCGGCGGTGATTTTCAGTGCGTCTTCGGTTGCGGACGGGGCGATGATCACTTCCACGAACTGACGGGAGATAATTGCCTGCGCGGTTTCGGCATCCAGTTCGCGGTTGAAAGCGATGATGCCGCCGAACGCGGAGGTCGGGTCGGTTTTATAGGCGCGGTCGTAAGCGTCGAGAATAGAGGTACTTACCGCCACGCCGCACGGGTTAGCGTGCTTAACGATCACACAGGCTGGCTCGCTGAACTCTTTCACGCACTCCAGCGCCGCGTCGGTATCTGCGATGTTGTTGTAGGAAAGCGCTTTGCCCTGTACCTGCTGCGCGGTGGCAACGGACGCTTCTTTAACATTCTCTTCTATATAGAAGGCAGCCTGCTGGTGGCTGTTCTCGCCGTAGCGCATATCCTGCTTCTTAATGAAGTTCAGGTTCAGCGTACGCGGGAAACGACCGGCGGCCTCTTTGCTCTCACCGTGGTAAGCCGGAACCATGCTGCCGAAGTAGTTGGCAATCATGCTGTCGTAGGCGGCGGTGTGTTCGAAGGCTTTAATCGCGAGGTCAAAGCGGGTTTCCAGAGTCAGGGAGCCTTCGTTGGCATCCATCTCTTTAATAATGGCGTCGTAGTCGCTGCTCTTCACAACGATCGCTACGTCTTTATGGTTCTTGGCAGCGGAACGCACCATGGTCGGGCCGCCGATATCAATGTTCTCTACCGCATCTTCCAGCGAGCAGCCTTCACGGGCGACGGTCTCGGCGAATGGATACAGGTTTACAACCACCATATCGATAGGGGCGATACCGTGCTGTTCCATAATTCCGTCATCCTGACCGCGACGACCAAGAATGCCGCCGTGGACTTTCGGATGCAGGGTCTTCACGCGTCCATCCATCATTTCCGGGAAGCCGGTGTAATCGGAAACTTCGGTCACTGGCAGACCTTTCTCCGCTAACAGGCGCGCAGTGCCACCTGTAGACAGCAGCTCCACACCACGTGCGGAAAGTGCCTGAGCGAATTCGATGATACCGGCCTTGTCAGAAACACTGAGCAGAGCGCGGCGGACTGGACGACGTTGTTGCATGGTAAATCCCCTGGATTTGACTATTACAGAGAGCGTTAGGTGAATTCTTGGCTAAAAACTCAGCTAACGCCCCTTACGGGGCATCCTTGTTTTGCGGGGGCATTGTAACGAAAACGTTTGCGCAACGCTCGCGAATTTTTAAATTTCGATTTTGACCTCTTCTTTTTCTGTTGAAGGAGGCTGATATAACGAGTGGATCGTAGAAACGATCGTGTGGTTTGTGGATAACTCTGTGTGTAAATGGGTATAAGGCGGGGTTTCGCTGTGGAATGCAGCAGTCAGTCATTTTTCTGTCATTTAAGGGTTGCGGGCCGCAGGAAACTCCCTATAATGCGCCTCCA